>JANODK010000081.1:0-66011 GCA_031412655.1 Chryseolinea sp. | reverse complement strand
TCTACCAATGAACTCATTCATATGGGATTGGAATCAAAGATAGATTAAGCTCTTTTGCTTTTTTGTGCAGGTAGGCAATCTGGTGGTTTAATTGTTTTTCCTTATACCGCTGTATTCCTATTTCAACAAAATCAACTCCTTTGCTCATTACCCAATAATACTGTGATGCTAGTTTTCTGGCTGTTGCTTTTATAGCGATGGCTGGACCTTTTCGGGCTCTTAATTTTCTAGCAAACTCGCCTAATGAATTATACTTGCTTTGCAATAAGCTTTGGCTTACTTGTTTAAATAGTTGACCCGCCTTGGGTATAGAGCCGTTGTATATTTTTTTCTTTGATTTGCCAGAACGATCTACTTGTGGTGCCAATTTCAACCATGACACAAATTCCTTCACACTTTTCCATCGCTCCATATCTGTACCTGTTTCAGATAGCAATTGCAAAAAAGTATATTCTGATATGCCCGGTATCCTTATCGCATTCTTACCGCTGGCCAACGTTACTAGTTTCTTATCCAGTCCAATAATGGTGGTCTGGTCATGCTTGATTACTTTACCATGATCAACGCTTGGCATAGCAACTCCTTCATTCAACTTATCAAGCAGCGCTGATATTTTTACATCACATGCTTGTATTTGCTTTTGATAAAACTGCCAACATTGATAGGCTTGGCGAAGCGCAAAAATGTACTCTTCTTTATAATTACCTTTTAATGACTGGATTACATTTTCTCTTTTCTTGGCCAATATTCGGGCATCACAAAGTAAGGCTAGTTTTTCAGCATCTCGCTCACCTTCCAATAAAGCTTCCAATATCCGTAGCCCACTAACACCCATCGTGTCGCTTATCACTTGGTGCAGCCGTATGCCCAACTGGGTATAGGATTTTTGAATATGTAGGATATGACTGGAAGCCATCTGAACATGGTCGTCACGAAGGCGTGTATAACAACGAAGCTCACGTATGCTTTCTTCCGGTATGAAACACCTTTTCAAAAGTCCATGACTGTGCAGTTGTTGTATCCATTGACAATCTTTCACATCGCTTTTACGGCCTGGCAAATTTTTTACTTCCGCTCCGTTTACTAACCAAACATCAAGGCCTATCTTCTCCAAAATATCATACAGTACAATCCAATAAACACCAGTAGCTTCTAATGCTACCGTACGAATACCAAGCCTCTTCAACTCGTTGGCACATTGCTCTAATGAACCCGTATACGTGTCGAATACTTTTACAGAACTGCCATCAGCACTAACAAAAACTTTGTCGCTACCAATGTCGATCCCTGCAGCATGGGGATGAACCAATTCAAACTTTTTCATCGCATGTTAAATAGGGTATCATATCGCAAGGCAGCAAGGGGAATAAGGAGAAAATCTACCAAGCGGGATGCACTGGCCTCTTTCAAAGCCGGGCTCACCAAAATCTTTTCTTTCAGCCTTGCCAACAAACCTCCGGAACAGGTACGAATACACTAATAAGGAAAGTGTCATTTTACCTCCGATACTTGATGCTAAGATAATCACGTTCATGTTCTTCTTTTTAAATTATATTTATGTTGCCTCCGGTGGAGAGGGATGACCGTTATTCATAACTTGTAAAGTCACTTTTAGTCTTGCACTTTTGCCTGATTTATACCCATCGCGTAGTTAAAAGCCGCAAACTTTCACCTTTTAGCTCGAATACATAACCGCGAGACCCCAATCGCCCGGCAAAAAGTGGCAATTTTTGATCTTTTAGCTCGGGTCTTCCACCAAATAGTGCCAATAGTCGAGCTAAAATGCCCACACTTTCTCCTCTTTAATGCGGCCATAACGAAAATAATCCCAATTACGAGGCTTTTAGCTTCGCCATTGGGTTGTTGAAGTGGAGGGGGGTACTTGCTAAGTGGGGGGTACTCATTTAGGCAGCACGCTACAAGCTTTTTACCGGGCAACTGCGCAAGCGTGAGGCGTGTAGCATGAAGCCTGTAGCCATTTAATTCTGATACAACGTAGTAATAATATACCCTCTTCCATCTGGTCGTTTAATTTTCAATAACACCTTTCTTTCTTTCGTGGTAAAATTGAAGGGAGGTTCTTCTATCACCAACCCGCTGTTTACGTAGAACCGGGTGTTGGGTCCTTTGAGTTTATCCAGGTTGCTTTTAAAATCTCCGAGTGGAATATTTTCGGTGATGATGATGTGCTTAAAATTTTTTAATTTTTTTAAAATGATGCTCACATCCGCATTGGTAAGGTGTTGCAATACTTCTCGTATGATCACACAATCGCCTTTGGGTAATGGGTCTTTTGCACCATCGAGGTTCACAAATCGCAGATTTTGAAATTTAAAAAGTTTTTTATTTCGATCGATCAACTCACTTACTACATCCACCCCAATGTATTGATGAGTGTGCTCCACTAAATTTTTACCGATATTAAAATCGCCACAGCCAATATCAACAACGGTTAGTTTAGAATGATGTGATTTTAAGAAGTTTTGAATTTCTAAAATATAGGGTTCCACAATTTCTTTGGTGTGTGAGCCCGGGCCGGAATCAAAGTCAAGATTATTTTTAGTGTCCCAAAGTCGTTCTTTATAAATGGTTGAAAAAACTTCTTTGTTCGAAAGGTCTTTCAGCTTTCTGTATTTTAATTTTAATATCAATACCCGGAAGGGCATAAATTTTTTAACAAGCGTTTTAACCAGCATACTAAACAGGCCTAGATGTTTTACAAATCATACTAATCAAGCAATTAAATTGTTGCCATTATTTTCCGCTCAATCCACTTCATAGCACAATTCAAATTGAATTTGACAAATGAAATCCGAGCGAGATTATACATTATAGAGAAGGTTTCCTATGCCCAACGTGAGACTGGCCTTTAAATCATCATCTGTTAATTTACTACACCAATTTTAGCATCATCGGTAAAGATTACTTTGCTTTAAATTAACATGGGAATCTCACCTCATCCCCAGCCCTTCTCCAAGGGAGAAGGGAGGCCTGAAGTTTTAGAAATTTCAGTTCACTTTAAAATTATATACACTGTTTTGACGAATTAACACTCCATCAACACGACAGCCGAACATAATTGATAGAGTCATCCCTCTCCTCCGGAGCGGGACCGAGGGTGAGGCTACATCGATTATTAAATAATCATTAAGACATCTGCACAGGCATCAACGCTGTGCCGATTCTATCTACTTTTGAATGCATTACACAATAAAATACATGATGTTACGCAATAAGATTCTTGGTTCAGCATTTTTTCTTGCGCTGCTCATTACACTAGCATGGTCTTGTAAGGAAGATGATAAGTTTATACCCTTAAAAATAAATTCAGTAACGCCCAGCCTTGTACTCGTTGGCGACACCATTTCCATTTTTGGTGAAGGCTTTAGTGCTGACTATGCCGTGAATAGAATTTATTTTCCGAGTGTGGAAAAATATGGGGCACCAATAGCCGGCTCTACTACAAGTAAACTCGTGGTGGTGGTACCCGACTCTGCCACGACTGGATCGATCCGCATTAATATTTTAAACGAAGAAATTTTTGATAGCCCCTCCATAACCATTACGCCTCCTGTGTTTGAAAGCATTACTCCCAACACAGGGTATGTAGGCGATACAATTATTATCAAGGGTGAAAATTTTCAAGCCAATGCGAACAGCAAAAACAACGTTAAGTTTAAGGGAGTACAAAATACCTTTCCCATTGCAACAGTCGTAAAAAGTACAGGCACAGAACTCAAGGTTATCGTACCGGAAGGTGCTGTGGCTGGCAACATAAGCGTGCTGGGTTTTCAAGGACCCAAATTCAATTTTAGAGTCGGCAAAATTACTAAGATCTATCCCACCAAAGGCATAGTGGGTGATACCATTTCTATAGAGGGAATCGGTTTTCCTGAAATTGCAGCAATCTATTTCAATCAAGGTGTAACTGCTGTAGATGTAGAGGCAGCTGTTAATACTTCTCGTCAGCGCTATGCCATTGTACCAGCGGAGGCATCAAACGGAAAACTTCGAATGACCTATACTACAGACGGAGGAACCGCCTCTGTAAGTCTGCTAAGCGATTCAATCTTTCAAATCTATCCCTCCATTACAGACCTGTCTTCTGCTATCGGTCCTCCCGGTTACAGCCTTACAATTAAGGGCTTTAGCTTTGCCCCCAAACGCGCACCGGCAGTAAACCTTGTGTCGGCATTCATTAATGGAGTAGCCATTGCCGTAAAAAGTTTTGATAATAAAAACATAGAAGTAACCATTCCCGCTAGTGCCACCACTGGCCAAGTTAAAGTTATAGTAAACGGCCGAGTTGCTTTGGGGCCGGAATTTCAGGTTTCTGCTGCCGGCACTCCGGTATTAGAAAGCCTGAGTAAAACAGAAGGATTTGTAGGCGATGAAGTGATAATATATGGCCAGGGTTTTAATCCCAACATTGCAGATAACAAGGTAAAAATTGGAGTTGATAACGCAACGATCAAAGCGGCAACTAACAATACACTAACCATCACCGTACCAAATGGCGCTGTTACGGGTATTATCAGCGTAACCTCAAACAGTATTGATGCCGTTGGCGACCTTTCGTTTACGGTTAAAATACCAGTTATTGATTTTGTGATCAATACCGTGAAGCCTTCTCTGATGTTCAAGCAAGATGATCAAATTACCATAGAGGGATCGGGCTTTAGCACTGCAGGTGACATTAGCCCTTATATAACTCCCAAATTTCCCTCTCCTTCTTATCGTTTTACCGATATGATTTTTACCTCTACTGAGATAAAAGGTAGGGCTTACACCTATCACGATCCAATTAGAGAATCTAAACCAGTTTATATGCCCGGAGATTACGATCTCACTCTTCGATACAATACCACTCCAACAGAAGATGCCTCTGAAAAGAAAGTGATTACCATACAATCGAAGATTAGTCCGTTTATAAATTTAATCACGCCTTCGGAAAGTAAGGTTGGCCAATTGATCAACATTAGTGGTGAATATTTTAATGGCAATGGATCGAGGAACACAGTTACATTTACTGGTAGCAGTACCGCGGTGGCGGAGTATGTTAGCTTTTTCCGTACGAGTGGAGATAATAATCCTGCAAACCCAACTAGTGCGGACCTAAAGGTTAATGTTCCTGCTTTAGCTCCTGGCGATTATAGTGTAACCGTAAACAACGGTGTCGGCCAAACAACCGCGTCATTTGCTTTTAAGATAAATGCAGATGAAGTATTAACAATAGAACCTAAACCGGTTTATTATTTGGGGCAGGATGGTAATGCGGCTATAAGCTTAAAGAAAATAACGAAAGACTCGCCTACTCCTACCACAATCTTTAATGCGCCTGACGGAATTACAGCAATGGTTGTTGATGTAAAAACGGATATAGCAACCAGCAAAGTTTACTTCGCAGAGAAAAGTGAGACGGAAGCAAATCATGGCATTTTCTCAATGAAGGTTGACGGAACACTTAAAACCAGAATTGTTAAAACTCCAAAGCCAGTAGAAGGTGAAGGGGTTGATAATACGTATTGTGCCACCATCTCCGACTTAAGTTTAAATGCAGCGAATAGTACTTTATTTTGGGTGAAGTTTAATGATTTAAAAATATCCAGCGCGAAAACCAATGACAATCCAATAAACGATCCTGTAGCTGTAAAGAGCCTTGATGCAAGCAAATATTACCTTACTAGCGGTTTGACATACAGCGAGGGTAAACTGTATACTGCAGCCTTTTATGATAATTCAATAGATGGGAGCACAACCTCCGATTTATTGAGCATCGATATTGGGACAATCGGTAAGCCTATTACAACGATTTTTGATGAGGCGGATGGTCTGGGGGTTATTAGTGATGTTAAAATTGATCAGTTGAATGGTAAACTTTACATTTTAGCTTCCGGTAATCTAGATACTTACACGATTTATAAATCTGACTTAAATGGTGGAAGTAAACAGCCCTTAATTCAGTTTGAAGAAGGTACCCAAGTATTGGGTATATCATTAGATCTGGAAGACAAATACATTTATTTCCTTCAGGTAAAAGGCGGAAGCCAATCGTCAATTGGCGTTGCACGCATGGATGGTTTGGAAATAACGCCTGGGGTTAAGACGCAAACTGTATATAAAAATTTAAGCTTCGTGAATCCCGGTTCTGGTGCAGGTGCCATAGCAGTAGAAGTGAGTGGTGGTGGCGCAGCACAACGCATGGGTTCAATGAACATGCAGTTAAAATATCACTTGAAAAAACGTAAATAGTGTTGGCCGTAATTATATTAAGGGAAGTACCGTCTGTACTTCTCTTTTTTTATGGCCTTAAAAAGTTCACTTGTAATGAATCCATTTTTGATGTTTCATAGTGTGTTTGCAGCCTCACCTTTTCCGCTTATGTACGGCTATCCACTTAGAATGCTCCGCATTAGACATAGCGGGTGTACACTTTTCCTATTTGCAAAATAGAAGATGAGGTGAGATTATACGTCATCAAAAAACAGAATGAAAAAACAATTTTACAAAAATAGTATGAAGGCAAAGGTTCTAAAATATTCGTGTTTTTTGGTTGTGCTTGCGTTGTTGTTCACGCAATGCGCAGATAAAAAAGAAAAAATAACGGAGGTTAAGCATGTGCAGATTCCCGGCACGCAGGTAAGCTTGATACCAGGCCCAGGTTTTGTGGTCGATCCTACTATTGGTGGGTTTAATCATACCAGTTTAACAGCTACGGTTATAGCGGTTGAAGCACCCATGCCGTATGATAGCATCGTGGCTGAAATCAGCATAGAAAAAATGAAGACGCAAGGAAACACACTGATGCGGATGGATACGGTAAGTGTATCGGGTTTAAGCGGTAGGCTTTATAAAAGCTCGCGCACTAGCGATGATGACATTACCTTTTTTCAATGGGTGTTGGTGTTGCCCTTACAAGGGCATTCCGTTTCCATAACCGGAACATTTTTAGAGGATAATGACCTGATCGTTTCGCCTCTAATCAAAGAAATGCTGATGAGCACGCATGTGGTTGAAAACACAAGCGGTGAAGCCGGATTAAACTTTAGTATTGAGGCTGATTCACTGAAGTTCGCTAAAATTTTAGAAGGGCCTTCTGTGATGTTTACCAAAACAGGAGAATGGAATGAATCGTCCATTTTTGATCTCTCGTTTTTTGCCGGTCCCTCCCTTCCAAATCCACCAATGGATAGGTCTAAAGAGTTTGTACTTTCGCAGTTAAAACAAGTCTGTGCCGATTGTGAAGTAATAAAAAATGGCATACAGCCCATTACTATTGATAGTTTGTCGGGATATGAAGTGGTGGCATTGTCAAAAGATTCTACAGGCTTTGTAAAACGATTAAAATACGAAGTAATGCTCTTTGATTCTACCCGATATTATTTGTTGGTGGGCACGTCAACCAAAAATTCAAACGACCGCGTAGAAATGTTTAAGAATATTAGCCGGACTTTTAAGAAGAAAAAAAGTGTTGCAGTGTTGTAGTTTGGAAGTGTTAAAGTTTGCACATGTTGAATGTGTGCTGAATGAAAACCGAATTTAGAACCTTGACACATAAAGCAACCCACACATCTCCACCTCGAAGAAGGATTAAGGTATGTGACAGTCACGGCCAATATTCATTAACTTGGTAAATATTGAAACATCTGAATCTCCTTATAAAAACTGTACTCGTTTGTCTTTTTGTACTGGCAGCCGTTGCCGTTATTTTTCTTTTTCAAAACGATACCAGCGAAGCAAAGCCTGCGGCTATCGTATATGCTTTCAATGATCCTAAGCTTAAAGCGTTTGTAAAAAAATCCAAATCGTCAGAGGGTAATGAAGATGATCCGCAGGGTAGAGCACATTATGAATTACTTCGGCATCAAAATCCGATCACCGGAAAAATGCCAGAGAACATTCATAGCAAAGAGCTTTCTTTTCTCAAGGCGTTAGCGCGTACTACCCTCCGTCAACAATCTGCGCGAAAAAAAGATACTTCAACCGAAGAGTGGATTCAATCCGGACCCTATAACATTGGTGGAAGAACACGCGCCATGGCATTAGATAAAGCTGATCCCACAGAGAAAACGATATTGGCCGGTGGCGTTACGGGCGGCATGTGGCGCTCAGAAGATGGTGGAAAAAATTGGTTGAAAACCACCTTGCAAAGCCAGATGCACAGTGTCAGTTGTGTGGCACAGGATTTACGCACAGGCCATCAACAGACTTGGTATTATGGAACCGGAGAAACAAATTTCGTTAGTGACATCGAAACTGGATTATTAAAAGGCAATGGCGTGTTCAAATCACTGGATGGTGGTAAAACCTGGAATGTATTACCCTCAACTCAAACGGCTAACCCGCATCTGTATGACAGTCCGTTCGATTATACCTTTAACATTGTGGTTGATCATCAAAATAATTCGCAAGAAGAAGTATATGTTGCCGCTTCAGGTGGCATTTACCGTTCAGTCAACGGTGGAACATCCTGGCAAAGAGTATTAGGAACGGGTAATCCTTCGGGTCGATACACTGATATTGTTATATCAAGCAATGGAATGTTGTATGCTTCCATTAGTAATGTTAACGCGTCTGTTGGTGTTGATGCCGGAATCTATCGTTCGGAAGATGGTGTAAACTGGGATAACATAACACCCGGGTGGTGGCCCACTGTATTCAATAGAGTGGTGTTAGGAATTGCTTCAAACAATGAAAACAAACTCTACGTACTAGCCGATCGAAGTACGTTTTCAGAGAAGGTGCATATACTGGCACGATATGATATGAGTTCGTGGACAGACTTATCTGCCAATTTACCTGACTATGATTACAACACAGGAGATTATGATTCGCAAATATCGTTCTGTATGTACATAAAATTAAAGCCGGATGATGATCAAACCGTTTTTCTGGGAGGTATAAATTTATATCGATCAACAGATGGTTTTTCAACCACACAAAATACAAAATGGATCGGAGGCTATGATGCAGATAAAACTGATCTATCGAAATATCCAAACCATCATCCTGACCAACACGTGTTGGTGTTTTTTAACAACCCCGATAAGATGCTTTCAGCCCATGATGGTGGCATCAGTTCAACATCAAATAACGAAGAAGCTCGCGTACAATGGGAATCTTTGAATACAGGATACATCACCTCGCAGTTCTATTCGGTGGCGATGAACAACGCCAGAAACGATGATGTCGTTATTGGCGGCATGCAAGACAACGGATCGTATGGAACCAATACAATTAAAGGAAATGATAAATGGAAAACCTTGCTCTCGGGCGATGGATCATTTAGTGCGATTTCGAATAATGGCAAACGGTATTATGTTTCATCACAATATGGAAGAATATTCAGGCTTGACTTTAATGCGGATGGTACCTATTCAAATTTTGCACGTGTTGACCCCGAAGGTGGCTATGATTATCTCTTCGTGAATCCATTCGCACTCGACCCTATTAACTCCAACATAATGTATTTGGCTGGTGGACATAGTTTGCTTCGCCATAATAACCTTACGGGTATTCCTGCAGGCTCCAATGATCCGGCAACCTCAGGATGGCAAATTATAGAGGGAACCGAAACAGATGGAATTATATCGGCTCTGGCAATCTCATCAACCCCACAGAACATTGTGTATTATGGCACATCCAACGGTCATGTGTATCGAGTGGACGAAGCCAATACTATCAACGCAATCCGAACGGAAGTGACGGGCATTTATTTTCCGAAGTATTTCGGAAATCCTACTGGCTTTGTTTCCAGCATCTGCGTTGATCCATTTGATGCTAACAAAGTATTAGTAACATTTTCGAACTACGAAACCAGGAGTATTTTTTATACCGAAAATGGCGGAATAGAATGGCGACATGTAAGTGGAAATTTAGAAGAAAATCAAAATGGATCAGGCAATGGCCCCGCTGTTTATTGGACATCGATACTGCATCTAAATGACGGTACAACAAAATTCTTCGCAGGCACAAGCATTGGTTTATTTTTTACAGACGAACTTCCGTTGCAAGGCAATAAAACAATATGGGAGAACAGTGCATCGGTTGGTGCTGTACCGATATACATGATTCAAACCCGACAAAAAGACGGACGAGTACTGGCAGCAACACATGGCAATGGAATTTATCGAACCGATTTTGTAAACCCTGCCACGCCACTAATAGAACCGATCTCTACCGTTGCACTAGGACAAAATTACCCAAATCCATTTCACAGTAATAGCGGAACAAAAATACCCTTGAGCCTTGATGAAGAGCAGTCGATATCCCTTAAAGTATTTGATGCGCAAGGAAAAGAAATTGCCAACCTGATAAACGGAAAATTAAAGGCCGGACAATATGAAGTTGATATGAACGAAATCACTACGTTACGAAATCTTACAGCGGGCATGTATTTCTACACCCTCCGAGCGGGAAGTTTTAGCGTTACAAAAAAAATGATGGTTTACTAATCGAGACATCGAACCATCTAAATTCAATCTGGCAATGATTTTAGTTGAGTGCTTGTAAACTTTTTTTTAAAATTTCTAATCGCACCATTCACTCATACAATATTCAGCTTTCTGAAGTTAATCTTTAGATAAAGTCTGCAACCTGTTTTAATAAACATTACATAACCTGTCTGGTAACATTGAATCATCTCGAAAACTCTAAGTTTATGGAAGTTTTCAACACTGCCCTCGAGAAAAAAAATAAAAAAACTCCACCCTTAACACCAACATTCTATGAAACAAGTGCTCTCCTCTATTACACTTTTTATTTGTGTAGCTTTTGGTTTTGCGTCATGCGATCTTTTTGAAGACGAGCAAAAAAAACCTTTTCAAAGTAACGAAGAAGATAACTCACCTCTTCAGGTATATGCTGATCAGTCTCAAAACACGGTATTGTCCTTATGGGATCAAGCGGTATCGCAAGGATTAAGCGGAGGAAGAACAGCTGGTGTTAGTGAAGTTAAAACCGATAGTCTGGAAGAAGTGTGTGGAATAAAAGCATTTATGGACATCACTAAAATTCGCCCAGTGCTAACGGTTAATTTCGGTAGCTTTCGGTGCGAATCAGCCTTTGTCTATCGCACGGGTATAGTTAAACTCGAACTCTTATCCGGAACGAGCATTGATCAACAATACTCTGTAGCAGAATTTACATTTGTTAATTTTAGAGTTACTGATTATCTGACTGGAAAGTATGTTGAATACAATGGTAAAAAGGTTATTACCAACTTGAGTGGTGGGGTTCTTACTAATCTGGCGTACGGACAACCCGAATTAGTTCATCAGGTACGATCTAAAGATTTTCATATTTTTTACAGCGGTAGCAGCGGTGACATTATCAAAAATACCGCTCGTAAAGTTAAATTTTCGAAGTTGGATATTGCCAACAACTATCGAATGATAACAACAGGTGATACTACCATAAATGGAATGTCAAACGTTGCAGACTGGGGAACATTACGAAATGGAACACCATATTACCATATTGTTAAGAAGGCTATCTACTATGAGAGCTGCGCAGCGCATTGTAAGTTTACACGAGGTGAAAGAGTTCAAATAATTTCAGGCGGCCGCGAAACAACCACCATCTTTGGTGTAGATCAGAACGGCAATAAACAATTCAATTGTGCAGCATTCGGTAAGCTGGTGTATTACTTTGATGCAGAAGGTGATTCGATAGCAAAAATTGTGAAGTACAATTAATTTATAGCGTTGGTTAAATTCAAATTCAGAAAAGAAGTCGCGTGACTTCTTTTCTAATTTTCATTCTCATATCTTTACAGGCAGTTGGTTTCTATCTTATATCATTATGCCTAGAATTCTTATCTTCTGCTCAGTAATATTGGTCTATTGCTCAGCAGCACTAGTCTCCTGTAATCCTGAAGAAGTTCAGCCCACCGAGAACGTTGATGATTACTTAGACTCCGCCTTTGATCTGATTCTGGAAGGTTCAACCGCTTCTGATCTGTGCGGAATTACCAGTATTGATTCCACAAAAAATAGTTATCACCTCTATTTCGATAGAGGAGCCTGCGATGGCAAAATTAAAAGAGATGGAGAAATTGTTGTTATCTTAATTAAGGGTAATGACTGGAGTGAAAAAGATGCCGAGATGAAAATTTCTTATATCGATTACGAAATTGAAGTCCTGGGTCAGGAAGGCAGTGGCCCTAGAAATTTTTTCAGCAAACGCACAATTACAGGAACTCAGTATGTAACAAACGTGAGCGGAGGTGAGATGAAGGATTTTTTAGATGGCAAAATTAGTCATCTCGAACGGAAGACTGCGGCACAGGATCTATCGGTCACGTTTAACGACAACGCACTTGCGCAACGATACAATGAGGTTTCAATAAGAGAGTTCAATAAAGAGGGTGATGTTACGTCACTTCTTTCACGCGGAGATACTACTATTAATGACTATACCAATGTACAAGAATGGGGCGTTGATGTTTTTAATCAACGTTTCTACAGGATAATTGATGAACCAATTGTTAAAACCCTTTGCGATAATGGCAAAAGATGGAAGTTCACAAGTGGGACTAAAGTGATTTATAGTCGTAATCAATTTGGTGAAAATGAAATCAGACGTAAGATTTTTGGAGTGAATCAAAATGGTGAGCCTGATGGAACGTGCGCATGTTATGGATTTAAGATAACACTCGAAAAACAGGATGGGCAAATTGAAGAAACGGTTTATAAGTATTAACAATTTGACCAAACCGTAATACGCTATCCATCAATTCGTTCTTCATTTGACCATGCATCCCGCTACTGCTCTGCTTTAACAACCAATCCCCTCTTTAAGTTTGTGCGTCACTTCAGTTAATTAATTGTTATACCTTCATTACGACTAGTAAGTTATAATAAAGCCGATGTAGCTTCGTGCTTTTGCAACCTATTGGATTCTACATGTGGAGATTTATTTGCCTCGTTTCAGTTTTGGTATTTTTCAATTCATGTGTAACGAAAAAGAAACTTACCTATCTAAGAAAAAACACCCTTCCTACCGTTAGTGCTCCTAAACAAGCGTATACTATACGTCCAGGTGACAACTTATTTATTCAAATAAAAAGCCCAGATCCATCCTCTTCAAGTTTTTATAACATGAATGAAGAAAATCATATCGGCTCATTTAACGATGCCTATATAAAGATTAATAGTTATTCAGTAAATCCCAATGGAACTGTTAAGCTCCCATTTCTGGGCGATATCCAAGTGGCTGAGCGCACTGTTTCTGAAATCACTGGACTACTTGAAATTGCTCTCACTGAACACTTGAAAGATGCTAATGTCTTTGTAAAGCTGGTTAGCTATGATATAACTGTACTGGGCGAAGTAAGTCAACCGGGAAAATACTTAGTCTATGAAAATGATAGAATCAATATTTTCCAGGCCTTGGGATTGGCGGGCGATATTACACACTATGGCAAACGTAAAAGCGTCAAAGTACTTCGCGAGTTGAGCAACGGTGTTACTAAAGCAATTGAAATTGACTTGTCTAGTAATCTGGCCATTAATTCTGAAGGGTATTACATTAACCCTCATGATGTTATTTATGTAGAGCCTATAAGCATGCGTGCCGTTGAAATGAATTTGAAACCAATTGCCACAGTACTCTCTGGTGCCGTCTTAATAGTTCTTATTCTACGACTTTTCCAATAGTTATGAAGAATCAGGGTGGAATTGATATTGGCTACTTTTTTACATCGTTTCGAAATAATGTATTTCTTATCGCAACATTTCTGGCATTAGCAATAACCGTCAGCGTGTTGCTTATTCGTTTTCTACCAAAAAAATATGACGTCATTGCGAGCGTAAAAGTCAATGACGAAACCAACAGCGGTATTGTAGAAAATCTTTTTGAAGGAGTTCAAATCATAGAAGAAAATAAGAGTACGGCAAATGAAATAGTACTGCTTAAATCGTTTGAGCTGATTAAGGGTACATTGAATAAGCTGCACTATGAAACAGCGTATTATGAAAAGGAAAACTTTTTAAGCAATGAAATTTTTTCCAATCGTCCATTTACCGTAAAAATAGATTCACTTTCGGACCAACTTATCAATGTACCTATTCACATAAAATTTATCAATCCTGATCATTACGTTTTATCTGTTGAGGACGATGAAGTAGAGGTGTTTAATTATAACTCAGGTTTAATAGTTAACACACCACTCAGTTCAATTTCGATTCTGGATACATTGAAATCAGGAGACTACTTTGAACATTCGGCACTTCGATTTGTACTGAACAGCAACCAAGACTTTCTTATTGATAAGGAATACTATTTTGTTTTCCAAAACATTGATGTCTTGGCGGAACAATATCAGGATAACCTGAAAATCTCGCCTCTTAGTAAGGATGCTTCCATCCTTGAATTGAAGTTAGTGAGTAGTGTTCCTGAAAAGGAGGTTCATTTTATCAACACACTTATCGCCTTGTATATTCAACAAGGTTTGTATGCCAAAACAAGTTTTGCTGAGCGGATAATAGATTTCATCGACAATCAACTTACCAATATTTCGGATTCCCTACAGCAGGCTGAAATTTCGTTACAGCAATTCAGGTCTGACAACAATGTTGCTGACTTGAGCTATGTGTCAAAGAATGTCTATGACGAATTAAAGTCACTCGAAAAGCAGAAGTCGGAAGAATTGATGAGGTTTAAATATTATGATTATCTCAGTGGTTATGTCAGCAAAAATGATAATCTTAACGAAGTGCTTGCTCCTTCAGTTATGGGGATTCAAGACCCGACACTGAACGGATTGATTGAATCCCTTGCACAGTATACCGCTGAGAAGACGGCAATTAACTACAGTGCTAAAGAGAAAAATCCGAAGTATAATATTCTTCAAAAAAATATTGAAAACACAAGAAGCGCTATTGTAAGTGATGTGAACAACATTAAGGTGGCATCTCAAATAAAACTTACAGATATTGAAGGCCGCATCGTTAAGGTCAACAAAGAAATTGGCACCCTTCCTGAAAGCGAAAGGATGCTTATAAACGCGAAGCGTAAATTTGATTTTAATGATAACATCTATAACTATTTTTTAGAAAAACGTGGTGAAGCTGCAATTATTAAAGAATCTAATGTTACCTCCAGCACAGTTATTGATAAAGCCAGAATGTCCGGCACTGATCCGGTTTCACCAAATAAAAAAATGATTCTGGCCTTTTCGTTAGGACTAGGTTTCATTTTACCATTTTCATTTATATTCATTAAGGATATTTTGTCGGCAAAGATTCTTTCAAGAGAGGATCTTGATCAGTCACTCGGAAAAGAAATTAGCATCATCGAAGAGATTCCAAAAAGCAATAAGCGTAGAAAGAACCAATCTAGTACCAACATTGACCCACGGTGCTTTGAAGCATTTAGATCACTTAGATTAAAAATTGAAAAAGAAGAAAAAAATAAAATCATCTGTTTCACTTCCTTAATTAAAGGCGATGGAAAAAGTTTTTGTACGGTTAATACTGGTAAAGCATTCGCTCATTCTTCAAAAAAAGTCTTGATTGTAGACTTAAGTTTTGTCTCGTCTAATAACTATAAAGAATTATCCTCAAAGACTAACGGTGCTCACCATTCCTTTGAAAGCAGCGGATTGGAGTTTAAAGTTCTCAGTACAACAACCACCAATGTTTTCATTTTATCCTTGGCTTCGGAAAATGTTGAAGCCTTCTTTAACAGAGAGAGATTAAAGAGTTTTCTTGCCAAGCTTCGGTTGGACTATGATTTAATTTTAATCGATTGCCCGGATGTGACAAACTCAGCTAATTTTCTGGCCATAAACGACCTGACCGATGTGAACTTATTTGTCGTTAGAAAAAATCATACCCCGGCTAATGTTTCAAAATTTCTAAGTGTAATTGGATCAGATCATTCAAAGTATCATTTTATCTACAATGAAGCTTAGTACACATGTCAATAGCAGATGTTTTAAGCAAATTTAAGGGAGGAGACAATAAGGAAATATTGACAAGTAGTTTGTTTGCCATGCTTTTCAAAGTGACAGGAATGATATCCGGTTACATCTTTATAATAGTATCAATCCACTATACAAGCATAGAACAATACGGAGTTTTTTCACTTTGTCTTGCACTTATTCAGTGTGCTGCTATTCTGGCTCGCTTGGGTTTTGATTCTTCAATAGTCAAATACGTTTCAATATATTCAGCTAAGTTGGAGGATGCTTCATTGATGAAGGAAGTGTATTTAAAAGGTTTTTTTCTCATTTCGGTAGCAGGGCTATTCCTCTCCATTGGAATTTACATTGCCGCACCCTTTATGGCTAAATATATTTTCCATCAGGAAAGTCTTACTATACCTTTTCAGATCTCTGTACTTGGTATTTTTCCTTCAATCTATCTGTACTACAATTCAGGTGCTCTGCGGGGATTGAAAAAAATTTTACACTATTCGGGCCTGGTTAACGCCAATTTCGTCAGCTCCATTTTATCGTTAATCGTAATTATATTCTTATTCGATACTAAATATCCTCTTGAACTGTCATACGCTGTTGGGTCATTGATAATATGTGTGCTAAGTTTCTATTGGTGGTTCAAACATTCGCGAATTAGTGAATCTGGAAAAACGAATACCATAACTGCAACTGAGTTGTTAAGCACTTCGCTACCCATGCTGTCAGCGGGTGCATTATATATTATCAATGGCTGGACTGACACTGTTTTTTTAGGAGTCTTCTCGACTCAGCAATCAGTCGGTATCTTCAATGTTCTTTTAAAAATTGCAGCCATCACGCAAACCGTATTATTTGCCGTAACCAGTATTTCAGCACCGCAGTTCGCAAGGCTAAACGGTCAGGAGAATAAACAGCAATTGCAGAACCTTGTTCAAAAATCAACGAAATTAATAATGTGGGCAACATTGCCTGTATTAATAATTGTGATGATTAGCTACGCTCCCTTCGTTAATTTATTTAATGTCGGCTTTAAGCCATACGACTATGTTTGGGCATTTATATTCTTATGCATCGGCCAAGCTATAAATTCGTTTTGTGGTCCAGCCAGTCATCTCCTTCTTATGACGGGCCATCAAAAAAGCAATGGCCGAATAATCTTCATTTCGTTTGTGGCCAGTATCATTCTTAACATATTGCTTATACCATTATACGGATTGCACGGTGCGGCCTTCGCTAACATGAGTGCACTAATTGTTCGAAACATTCTATTCGTAGTCTACACAAATCGCAGTTTACATATCAATACTATTTATAATCCATTTGCCGATATATCAAAATGGAGAAAAGAAATGCAAAGCAAAAGTGACCAATAAGGGTTAATAGTGGAATTAGTTTCCCTAACCGTAATTCTCGAAAATAGACGGAGACAAAAAGTATGAAGTTTAAAACATCGAAACATTTAATAATCGGAGGAACCACTAAATCGGGAACGACATCTCTCTTCAATTATCTAGGGGATCATCCGGAGGTATGCTCTTCTTCAATTAAGGAAACGTGAGTTTTCCTTGATAAGGATTATTCTCTTTCTTCTAAATTCCGTTATGAAGATGGGATCGTAAAGTATTTTGAGTTTTTCAAACATCACACTTCAGAGAAAATATTAATGGAGGCCACTCCGGATTATTTGTATTCAAAAAATACCTCAAAGAAAATAAAAGAGTCTCTAACCAATCCAAAGGTGATCTTTATTCTCAGAGAACCAAGAGAACGATTTATTTCGTGGTTCAACTTCAGCAAACAAATCGGGAAGATTGATTCCACTGAAACTCTTCAACGATTTATCGAAATGCAGTTAATGCAAGCTGAATACTCCGAACAGCATTTGATGGCGCTGCAGCAAGGAAATTACTCTGCGTATTTAAAAGAATATTACAAGTGCTTCTCAAAAGATGATATCCATATCTGTTTCTTTGAAGATCTGGTAAGTGCCCCTTTACAATTTATGAAAGCGATTGCAACCTTCATAGATATTAATGCTGGATTTTATGAAGACTATAGCTTTGAAAAACATAACGCTACAGTTCAAATCAAGAATCAAGGCTTTCATTCCAAATACATAGAGATAAGTTTTGCTATACGGAAATTCACACACAACAAAAAAATGATTCACGGAATTTTGAAGGGACTAAAAAAAATTCTTTATCCTATTTATGAAAAATTAAATAGCCAGCAATCTGAATCTACAGACATTAATGAAACAGCCTACAAGCATCTAGATAAATATTACCAGGCAGAAAAGAAATTTTATGAGGGGAAGTATAAAGAATTTTACAAAGAATACGAGTTAAGAAGTTAGCATGCCTGAAAAGCCACTACAAGGTCTCTATTTTATCACCGCCATACTTTTATTGGGAGTAACGTTTACTTTCGCATACACAAATTCTATTCTGTCAGAGGCGTTTTATAGCTATTGGATTTTTACGTATATCATTTTTGGAATTCTTATCTATGTGAAGTTAAGGCAAGGCATTATCTATCATCCTATTGTTTTGGTTGGATGCAGCTATTTTCTACTTCTAATTGCCGGATCAATTGTATATGAATTTTTTAAGGGCAGAGTACTACATCTTTATGCGTACAATCTTATTGGAATTGGTTTCTCTTCGCTTATGGCAGGAACTATTATCGGAGAATTATTAGGCCCAAAACAGAATGAATTAAAAACTAAATCGACTGTTCACAATGCTGGATTGGTATACACTTTATCAGTAATTGCATTATTGGCGAGCATGGTGATGTTTATAAAGTTTAAAGGTCTTCCAATCTTGTCAGCCGATCCAAACGAAGCAAAGGTGAATTTTCTAAGTGGAAACGGAGTCCTTAATCTTTTCTTTAAAGGCATCTCAGTATTATCCCTTGCACTTCTATATGAACGTTTTCACAATGGAAAGTCTTTGACTGTAGCACATATTTACTGTGCCATTGTAATGGTCGTAACACTAGCTGCAGGTTATCGATCAAGTAGTTTAGTATCATTGGGCGAGTACATTGCCCTGTATGTCATTTTAACAAAAGTAAAGGTTCCGCTTAAGCAAATAACGCTGATCGGTTTATTGGCGATACTATTCCTTGCATCGTGGGGAGCATTTCGAAGAGGTAGCAATGGCATGGAAGGTTTGGTTAATGAATTTGACATGGTAATCAACGGTAGGCCTGTCATCATGGAAGCAATTGTTCGCAATTTCGAGGAAGATGATTTTTTTAACGGCTCACTTTATTACAGTGATTTTAAAAGATTTCAACCCGGTGTTCAAGTAAACGCCAATGTAGACCTGAAATATGCAATCTTTCCTACGGCTGATTCTATGCCGGAAAGCGCAGGAATTACACCAAGCATTGTGGGGGAAGCCTATATGAACTTTGGTCAAAAGGGTGTGTATTGGGTGCTCCTAATAGCTGGTCTTCTTTTAGGGTATTCTTACCAAGGCTTTAAGTCGAAACCAAATTTTTTACGTACCGCCATATTTTTGACTTTTGTTTTCGGAATAGCCGATGCAATACAAACCGGCATAGGTTTAAAACTTGTACACCTTACTCAATTCTGGATATGGGCAATTCTCCTGAGTATTATACTTGAGACAAGATTCCTTCCACATTTAAAACTGAAACAATGATCAGATCAGCGAAATACTTTTCTATTGGATTTATTTGCGTATTGTTCAGTTTAAGCTGCATCAACCGTGGACAAAGGGAATCAAATTTAGTTTCAAATCTAAATATAACTCAAATACAAAAAACTGATCCAATTAAGGGTATTTTCAGTTTTGGAAAAGGTGAAAATTTTCCCAACACAGCTTCGCTTAAACTTGATTACATCGCTGGTATGTCAAGCATTTTTAGTTGGGAGAGCATGGAACCTCAAGAGGGTCACTATGATTTTACCGAACTTGAAAGTGAAATTGCATGGGCCACTAAAAATAAAAAAAAACTAAATATCTGTTTGTACGCAGGTAACAAATCACCTTCCTGGTTAAGCTCAAAAAATATCCCAATGATTCATTGGAGAAGTGATTTAAGAGAAGATCAAGCTAAAAAAGCCAATGCAACGTATAACATCGAAACGGCACCAGCATTTTGGGATACGAGTTATTTAAGCTATTGGAGAAATTTTATTGATGCGTTTGCCTCTAAGTATAAGAACAATGAAACAATTGGATACATAACGATAACGGGTCCCACTCCGAAAGATCTTTCCACAGGCACAGTAATAAAGCATGATGATGACTGGCAGAAAATAATTGAAGCCGGTTATACGTATGAAAAACATGTATCGGCATGGAAAAATATAGTCGACCATTTTTTTCGGGCATTTCCAAATAAGCCTCTTGTAATTGCTTTAGGTCCATTGCGGCCGGGAGGATCTTCTTCACTAAAGCTATCCGAGGCTGTAGTCGACTACGTTATTGATAAAAAATATAGTAATGTTCATTTCTTATGTGTCATATTGAATGACACATGGTTCAAGACGAGCTTCGTTTCGACCCAATTAAGAAACCTGTTCAAAAGGACCCGCACGAACGGTCAGACATTTGGTTACCAATTGATTTATTCTGCTCAAAGAATGGATGGATTCAAAACTCAAAAGAATAAAGTATTGATTGACTACAACGAAACTTTAAATATTGCTATTGAAGATGGAGCATCTTGGATTGAGATCTGGCATGACGATATCATTGATCCAAAATATCGCTCGGAGGGTAATCCTAACTCCAAATATGAAGTCCAAATAAAGAGTGCCTCTACAAAATTATCCAAACTTAATGGAAACACTAAATAATCTCAGGATGCCTAACTGCTCCAAATGTGAAGATAATTGATAATTGATAATTGATAATTGATAATTGATAATTGATAATTGATAATTGATAATTGATTAATTATTCTTTTGCAAAACTATTGCAAAATTGTTGTTTTTGATATCTACCTTATTGATACTTAACAATCTTACTATTCCCCCCAGCGCACCAAAGACTCCCCTAAAAAAAATATTCTTCTTTAATAGGTCCTGTTGCATTTTTCCGTCATAACTTTTGAAATATGCAATTGACAAATTTGAACTCTCAGCATATTTTTTTAAGGCCTCGGGCGCAATCGAAAATCGCAGATACGTTGGAAATGGTACCGTATCTTGTTTGCCTGCATCCTTTTGACCTAAAATAAATCGATAGAATCCAACGTGAATAAAATGGGGAGTAAATTTAGTTGCTAATCCTTTCAATGAGAACACATTAGGAAGAGCAAGTATTATCAAACCGTTCTGCTTCAAAGCAGAGACAAAATTTTCCATCGCTTTCATAGGCTCAGCAACATGCTCAAGTACAAACCAGCTTATAACGATATCAAACTGCTCTGTTGGTAATGGATATGTCTGGATATCACCACAAATCTTTTCATTAAGGATTTTATTTCTATCAAGCTGTTTTTTCGAAATATCAATTCCAACGATATCAGCACTCGCTGGGAAATCTATTTTAGTAGATGATCCACAACCTGCTTCCAGTATTTTTATTTTAGAGCGGTCTTTGACATAATAATTTACTACCTGCTGTAAATCGCTGATTTGTGCATTAAGCTCCATAAAAAGAACAAGTATTTAAACCTTTGTTACAATCGTATAAGAATTGAAGTAAAACTCTAGAGTGCAAGCTCACTCTCGTATCCAGCCCGAGCGAATTCGTCCGATAGAATCAACCCTGAGGAATTCACATCATCATCATTTGAGTTATTGATTACTTTACGCATAAACGTTTCGTAGCTCTCAATAATTTTTGGCCAATTATATTGCGTGGCTATTTTATCTCGATTGTTATCGATTTTATAACCATAATCATTTTTGTTTCTGGTTGTTGTTAAAACATGCGTTACTTCTTCTGAATTTTTGAAGTAGAATGCGTCTTCGCGTAAAATGGATTTGTTAAATATGTTATCATGCGCACATATAAGTGCATTTGATGCCATAGCCTCCAACAAAGAAGGGTTTGTTCCACCTACAGAGTGCCCATGAAAATACAAGTGCGAAAAAAAGCGAAGGTTGTTAAGAATATTGATGTCGTAAATTTTTCCCAAAAACTTTATTCTTTCATCCGTAAATTTTTCTCTAAGATAAAGCCCGTACCTGGTAAAGTAATCGCCCACTACAATAATATTCCGTTCAACACTAGACTCCGTAAATCCTTCCAAAATAGTCTCTACATTATTTTCAGGCTCAAGTCTCGCTACTACCATATCATAGGTAAATAGTTTCAGATCAAGATTTTCAACAAGAGTGATAGATGGATCATTGAAAAGATTGGCACCGTAAGGAATATAGGTAGATTCTTTATTATATGTTTTCATCAAGTGATTCTGAATCCCAATGGAATCAGCAATAAGAAAATCGCTATGAATTGCAGCAAGTTTTTCTGCATGCTTCAAAAAGACCTTAACAATCTTATTGTATTTTGTTCGCTTCCACTCAAGCCCATCCATGTTGGTAATGATTGGAACATTCTTAGGAAGTAACTTATGCCAGACTGAGCTGCTTGTATATCCCAGTTGCAAAATAATATCAAAGCCGCGCTTATGAGAATCCATTATGCTGTTATAGTCATAAATGAATTGACCGATGGTGCCTACTTTTTCTTCGGGATCCTGAACATGAATTATCCGAACTCCATTCCAATGATCAAGCTGATAGGAATGAGTATGGGGACTGTAAACGGATACTGAATGACCGAGCTCAACCAAACCTTCCGAGAGGTATTGAGCAAATTGTTCGAATCCGCCATATCCATTCGGAATTCCTCTGCATCCAATTATACCGACATTCATATTTACATTTAATTAAATGACTACGTCTATTTTCTGACTGAAGAGCGCGAACAAGTGCCTTTATTATACAACCTCAAATTATAAATAAGCAATAAACTTAACGGACATAGTTCGTTATTGAAACGTTACGATTTACCAACCTTTATGAAGATAAAATTAATCTGGAGTATGAATAGTTTACCGTAGTCTTCTCCGAATTGACTCCCCTATGCTTTTCATTCGATTGAGGTTAAGCGCGAATGCAAATAATAGCTTCATGGGAAATGTAAAGCAGTCAATAAGTATCCCTAACCAATCCGACTTGATCTTCGTGGTTTCATAATGCAGATTGATCATTCCTATTTTGCATATTCTCTGACAAATATAAATTTCACTTCTAGTTAGCCCTCCCCTATTCCAATTTCCTGCGACAGTCTTCGATATACCTTTCTTTTCAATGTCGCGATTATGGGAAGACCCTATGTGAGGAACGTCAAGCATTTGTGGGCTATAGGATATATTGAGAAACCTGCATAGCTCTTCCATTTTAGCACTTGAGTTTTCTAGCAGATCCTCAAATTTTATTAACAAGACCGAAGGATGATGCGAGAACTTTTGGAGAAGAGAAAAGTTTATATTCCATAGCTTAGAAATCGTTATCGGGTGATAATTTACCCATGAACGAATGATCTCAGCAATGGGAAATATTTCCTCGCCCATAGACCTTCTTTTCCATTTGTTCTTCTGCGATAAAAGAACATCTCGAGGGTCTCTTACCATGGCTATTATTTTTGCATTCGGGAACAATTCAAGAATTTCGTGCAAATAAAGAATGTTACGTGGAGTTTGTTCGCAAGGAATAGACTTGGAATTTAATCTGGTCTCATTTTTTAGAAATAATTCAAAGACTTCATGGCTTGAAAATTCCAAATTATGTTTAGATACGTTTGATTTAGCCTCACCCAAAAAATCACCGAAGTTTTTACCTGATATATAACCAGATCGCTGATTTTTTAAAAGCTGAGCATATAGGGTAGTCGCTTGTTCTAAAGATATTTTTCTATTGGCATCAGAGACAGTCCATAGTTGTTCAAAAAAATGAAGTTCATGAAATGTAAAAATGCTCTCATGAAGGGATAGCATTCTGCCCATCATGGTTGTGCCACTCCTACTATTGCCGACTACAAAAATCATGTCAGTTTCTTTCATGGTAGGACATAATCGAATTTGTATAAATGGAAATTAGTGTGTTGTAATAATCATCCTTCCTGAAATTATTTAAAGCAAAATTCTGAGCATTGTCAGCAAACAATTGGTATGCATCATCTGATACACTGTCTGCCTTTTCCATTTGCTTGAGCAAATCACTGGAGTTCTTGGTTTCAAATAAAAATCCATTACTCTGGTGTTCTATTAATTCAGGAATGGCTCCAATATTTGCACCTATAACGGGAGTACCCAATGCCATCGATTCTATAATTATCAGGCCAAAAGATTCATACCACTCGGAAGGTACAATTGTGAAGCTCGCCTGACTTATAATATCATTTAACTCTTTTCCTATTTTATAACCTAGCAGTTCAACGTTGTTCATTGAGTTTGCTTCGATAAATTTTTTAATATCTGATTCCATTATACCAGTGCCCACTATCTTCAATTTAAAATCTGGTTTTTTACTAAATGCTTCCAGCATGGTAATAATTCCCTTCTCAGGAGAGAGTCTACCAAAGTATAAAAAGTAATTTCCCCTCGCAGATTTTTGATGAGTAGCTTCACTGCAATTGAAATTGTAAAGCCTACTCGATTTAGATGCAAGTTGTGGCCTATATTGTATATGCTTTTCATAAATAAAATCACTTACCATAATTATGTGATCGGCATACTTCTCAATTGGATAAAGACGATCTCTTAGATAAGACTCCACCGTTGATACAAAACTCTGGCTGACACTATTTCGATTACATCTTTTCAACAAACAGTTGTAAAAACGCTTGCCCTGACAAGCTTCACATATTTCAGATTTATTATCTAAGAGGGTATAAACAGGGCATAAAATTTTATACTCATGCAAACTAAAAACGATAGGAACTTTGTGCCTCTTCAGTACTGGTAAAATTGAGCAGGATAGTCTCCCCTGAAAAACATGTAAGTGAGCAATGTCAGGTTTGTGCTCTTCGATTAATTCGCTCAGATTAGAGGCTGCTTTTTTGTAATAAATAAACCTAAGTGCTGCTTTTCCCTTCTCTGAAATATTTTTTAGTTTAAAGTAATCAATGTCCTCTACAAAATATTTTTCATACTTAGAGGATTCATTCCTTTCATTCTTAGTGCTAAAGAATTGTACTTCATGGCCCTTACCGGTTAGCAGCTTGGCTGTTTCCAGATACACTTTATCTGCGCCTCCATTTAAATAATGAAAATTATTAATTTGTAAAATCTTCATACTTTTTTAGCAAAAGGAAAATCTGCATCGCTCACAGCGCATGTTTCTCACCACGAAGCATATTTAGAACAGTAAGACAAATGATTTTTATATCCAGGAATAATGTCCAATTTTCAATGTACCAAACATCAGCCTTAACCCGTTTGAACATCATTGCACTATTACTTGTTGGACCTCTAAATCCCTTCACTTGTGCCCATCCTGTTATACCGGGTTTAACAAAGTGCCTCACCAGAAATTTATCAACAAGCTTGGAATACTCTTCTGTATGATTAAGCATATGAGGTCGGGGGCCAACTATAGACATGTGCCCTTGTAGGACATTAAAAAATTGCGGCATTTCGTCCAGGTTTGTTCTCCTCAAAAATCTTCCAACTTTTGTCACTCTCGGATCATTCGGTATGGCTTGCGTTTTATCAGCCTCCGCATTCATACGCATGCTTCTGAATTTATAGCATGCAAAAATTTTATTGTTGCGGCCACTGCGCATCTGTTTGAAAAATATGGGGCCTGGAGAAGAAAGTTTAATCCATATTCCTACTATCGGTATTAGAAAGGGGAAGAGAATAAAAATGACGCACATCGAAAAAAGGACGTCAAAAATTCTTTTACAAAAGCGATTAAAATAGTTTTCAAGGGGTTCGGTTCGAATGGTCAGAACTGGGGTATCGTAATAGAAATCCATGTTCACCTTTTTGTTTAAGAACCCACGGAAGTCTGGCACCACCTTAAATCGAATCAGATTGTTGTCTGCTAAAGACATCAACTTCCTAATTTCATTTGTTTGTGTTAGTGGAAGCGCACAGTATATCTCATCAACTGTATTGGTAGATATAAACTCCTTCACATAATCCACATTGCCCTTAACAAGATTTCTATATAAACATTGTTCAGGGTTATCATCAAAAAAACCAGCAAATCTGTACCCGGAAGATACGTCTGAACTAAAATAATTATACAGTTGATTGCCCGCAATGCTACCGCCTACGATGATGACTGTTCGGTAATTATATCCTGACTTTCTAAATTGTTTAAAAAGATAAAGAACAGAAGCTCTCCATAACAAGATTGAAGTGGCCAAAAACGCATAGCCAATAAGTAGAAGACCTCTGGAGTAATAAAAAAACTTTAACGAGAAAATGAAAACGATAACAATTAAACAATGAAAAAAGATAGCTTTTAGAATCTTCCCCCACACAGTCTCAACATTTGAAAAGCGAGGCACATCATACATCTTGACAGAAATAACAATGAGAACCCAAACCAAATTCATTACACCGAACAACAAGATATAATGACTATTGAATTTTACGAATGGACTGACCGGAATCTTAATTAGATAGGCGAGAAAAAAAGAAAGATTTAACAGCGTCAGATCACTTATAAAATAAAAGAGTTCTACAACTTTTACATAGCTCCTATTCATGTGCATCTACTAGCTTAATTGCTTATCAAAGTGTATTGTATTTAGCATAGATGAAGGTGACAAAACTAAAATGAGCAATTGTTGTCACATCGAATATTTAGAGACATAAAATAAAGTTGAGCAACATCAAAGGTATATGCCCGGTATGGCATATCAAGGTTCAAGAAATTAACGTTCCGTGAAGAATGATCATAAAGATTTACATATCGTTAATCCCTCAATCCAAAAGCGAGACTTTATAGCTTTAAAAGACATATAGTGCCATCGGACGCTATAACCAGATCAACTTCAACTTCTTTGGCAGTTTAGGATCAACTTTCTATTCGGTTTAAGTCTCGATGGTTAAATAACTTTGAAACTTTACGATTACTTAATAATCATGTAATATTTCTGATGGCACTCTGTTTTTTATCAGAATACTTAATTCTCACTTTTACCATCTAGAGGAAGTTTTATTTAATTAAAGCTCTGTTATTAAGCATCAAAACAATGGTTTGTCCTTCTTGGTAAAATCGTATAAAAAAAAAGCAGCTTATTTAAGGCTGCTTTTTTTGATTAACAATAAAACGAAACGTTATTCAATTTTAATTCTCTGGTAAGAATTTACCGATTGAGATTTTAAGTGAACGAAGTAAATACCTTTTGGCAACGAGGTTAAATCGGCACTCAATTTATTGTCCCCTGCGATTGCGCTCGTTGTACTAAAAACAACTTTACCTGAAATTACATCCTTAATGGAGATGGTATATGTTTCACTTTCCTTTGCCTTGAATGTAATGTTGACCATTCCGCTCGTTGGGTTTGGAAATACTGTAATATCGCCACCGCAATGATCAACTTCTACTTCCAATGTTCTTGCAAAGCTTGTACTGCAATTGTTCAATGCATTAACTTTTACCAATCCATCATCACAACCCATTAAAACTGTGATGATGGTTGTCCCTGCTCCGGATTGAATAACACTTCCATGTGGCACTGACCATTTATATGAAATTGCCGCTTCAACCGAAGGTACACTAAATGTTTGAACGAACCCTTTGCATACCTGATTGGGTCCATCAATCATTGTCGGATTAGCTGGCCTTGAGGTCACTGATAAATTTCTCGGCACACTTATTCCGCATTCATTTTTTGCTGTTACGCTAATGGTTCCGGCAATAAACGTAGGGAATGTGATGGTTGCCGTAGTGCCTTCAGTTTTAACGACTGAACACGGAATGTTTGTTGACCATATATAGGAAGTCGCGAACAGTACAGCTTCTATACTATAAGTAACGGTGTTGGCAGGACTGCAGATTCCATTCACCACCCCAGCGATAACACCTGGCTTGCTTACACTCGAATACGACAAGGCCATATTCAAGCTCACCGTCAATGGGTGCTTCGAAGTTTTTCATTGACACTAGCGGCCATTACGTTGCGTGTTTATGTTTTTTTAAGTTCATGGTCTTTTGATTTGAATCAACCAACTTCGTATGCCATGATTGCCTGGCTGAGTTGGGTCCCTAATCTTTTACTTTGCGAGTACTATTTGAGTGTGAATAAGATGCGGGTGAATGTAAACGGCATGTAGCGGAAGTGAAAAGTATACTTTCTCTAAAAAATTCTACTTTGTAAGCCTGAAGACTTACATCATGAAGAAGATGTCCAAGTCTCAGCCCTGCATGTAAACGGGCAAGACTTGAACTAGTCAATCCATCCGCGTCACCGGTTTCCGGGACGCTGATGTAGACTATGATTTCGGATATTATTTTTTCGCAACAATCTTCAAATCAAATTCAATGTTATCCGAAATGGCTTCATCTGCCAAATCACCAAAGAACTTTCCGGATTTATAACGGACATCCCATTTGGTACGATCAATGGTCAATTTACCATTCGCATTCATAATGCCATTCTTCACGTCCACTGTAAGGGGGAAAGTAACTTCGTGTGTGATGCCTTTAATAGTCAATTTTCCAATTACGTTTAGACTTCCGCCCATTGCAGGCACGACCTTCGTAATGGCGAACGTAGTGACAGGGAATTTTTCAGCATCAAAAAAGTCAGAACTCTTTAAATGACTAACCAGATCGTTATCACGGTCCTGTTTTTCATCGGCAATGGTATTCATGTCGACTTCCACTACGCCACCCACCAGTTGACGTTTGTCAATGATCAATTCGCCTTTTTTTAGGGAGATATACCCACTATGTCCCCCCTTATTCGCAAAGGCCATTGAACATTTCCAGGTCATCACACTTTCCTTTATGTAGATAATGTATTTTTCATTCGCCACTGCACTTGACGATATGAAGCCTGACGAAGCATTAATTTCCTTTTCCTTAACAACAGGTTTACGGTAAGCAGAGAACAAAGGAATAATCACGAGCAGAAAAAGAGCGAGCGATAGCGTGTTGTTCATCACGTTAATTGGTTTCTTAAAAAGTT
Source organism: Chryseolinea sp. (assembly GCA_031412655.1). GTDB lineage: Bacteria > Bacteroidota > Bacteroidia > Cytophagales > Cyclobacteriaceae > Chryseolinea. The sequence goes on along the minus strand of JANODK010000081.1, from coordinate 36,941 downwards.
TCATACGTAAAAAATGGTTTTAGTTTCATCTGCCCAAACGTACGCTATTGCGTTGCCTCTCATTGTAAATGAATTGTAAAAAGAAATGTAAATGCGTGTAAATTCTGCTTTTACCGACTGAGTCACACACTGGTTATTGAAGTGAGAGCGAGTGATAAGGCAGGGAATGCTACAGTTGCAGACTCTATGCTGTAAACTTAACTACATGATAAACTTTTTGATACTCCTGCTATCTCAAGCATTGGAAAACGAATTCATACTTTCAGCGGCTCCGTTGCGTTATGCTGGTATTGGAGGGTTTGTTATGGGACGTAAGATTACTTCCTAATATAGGCGAGGCACTTATAAATATTGAATACAACCGGACGGTTTATATGCTCGTTGGGATTTATACATTAACTTGAATTAACCTATTTATGAAAAAATATCTCCCCTTTGTCCTTGTCCTCTTTGCGTTTGCTCCAACACCGGGCTCGGACCCTCTGCCGGACACGCACTGGCTACAGTATAAAAATCCTGAAGACGCGGGATTTTCAACTCAAAAACTCCAAAAAGCGCATGATCTGGCAAAACGATACAAGTCCGCGAACGTACTCATCATCTATAAAGGAGCGATTGTTCAATCGTGGGGTGACGCCAGTCGCAAATTCCGCCTTCACTCCGCGAGGAAAGCAACGCAATCAGCCCTCATCGGTATTTATGCTTCCAGGGGTGAAATTGATCTCGATAAATCCATTGGCGAATATGGAATTGATGAAGTAACTCCCCTGACCGAAATAGAAAAGCAGGCAACCGTAAAACAACTCATGACGGGCTACTCAGGAATCTATCTTCCTTCTCCCGGAGGTGGTGGTGTTGATGAAATACCGAAAAGAGGCTCCCACAAACCAGGCGAACATTGGTATTACAACAACTGGAACTACAATGCCCTGAACACGCTGTTCGAACAACAAACGCATGTGAAACTGACCAATGCTTTTGATAACGAGATTGCAAAGCCCATTGGCATGGAAGACTTCCTGCCACGTGACGCATTTTCATACTCCCATGACTATTCGTTACATCCCCTTTATCATATCAATATGTCATCGAGAGATCTGGCGCGCTTCGGAATGCTTTATATGAATGATGGCCATTGGAACGGCAAGCAAATTATACCACAACAGTGGGTTAAAGAAAGTCTCACCGCCTATACGCCTAAAGAAGAAAAAATTGGATTTGGCTATGCGTGGAATATCTATCCCGAAAAAATATTCAATCAAAGAGTTTACACTGCAGAAGGCTCGGGCGGACACATCCTGATGTTACTGCCCGACAGCGATATGATTATTGTACATCGCGCAAACACGCACATTGAACCATGGGTCACTGTCGACTGGACTGAAATCAAAGAGATTGTTAAAGGTATCCTCGCGGCAAGAACAGAAATAAAAACAACCATCGATGAGTCGAAACTCGTCACCTACCAACCCGATCGCTCGCACTGGCCGGCATTGATTGCTGACGATCCATCGCAAACCAAGCGCTTCGAAAAATATTACGACAACGATGGCGACCCGGTAACGATCTTGAGGGAAAAGGACGGTCAACTTATCGTGAACATCCGATACCTCGGAAACTTCAATCTCTATCCCATAACAAACAACACCTTCTTCGTTGAAGGAAAAGAGGAAACCATATACTTTGAATACAATAGTTCAGGAGAGCCAATTAAAGCCGTATTCCCATGATCAAAATTATATCGCCTGTTTCGGATCACCTGGCGCATGGGTCTCCTTTGTGCTTTACTAATTAGCGGTCTCTGTCTAGCTCGTGTTTGCGAGGAAGCTTTCAACGCTTCGTTGAAAATGCTGACGTGGCAATCCCCCCGCTACGAAGTACCATAGTGGAGACAGGGGTGCACTTCATTGAGTTTGCTGAACCGTAAGCTTGTTCGTTCGCATTGCCATGCCAAGGGGATTGCTTCACTCCTGTGCACATGCCACGCTTCGGTTCGCAAACGCGTTAGGCCTAGCTCGCGTTTGCGAGGATTCGTGGCAGCAAAGCAGCGGTCTCTGATTGGGCCTAAATTTTTAATATATTTAAATTTTTGTCACCCAGATTTGAACAAAGACATCCAAAATTTCGAGCAACTTTTCAGGGAATTATTTAAGCCCTTGTGCGGCTTTGCCATGAAGTATGTTACCGATCTTGATGATGCCCGAAATCTTGTTCATGATGTGTTCATCACTACATGGGAGAAGTTTGATAACCTGCCCAGTGATACCAACTATCGAAGTTACCTGTATACTTCGGTTCGCAATCGCTGCCTCAATCACCTACGCGACACAAAAAAACATCTGACCATCGAGAAGATGGCGGAGCATCATTACGCTGAAGAAACGAGGCCGATGGAAGCCGCTGAATTAGAAAGAGAAATTGAACTGGGTATTAACGCTTTGCCGGAAAAGTGCAGAATGGTGTTTGAGATGAATCGGAAAGAAGGATTGAAATATTCTGAAATAGCCGAAAAAATGGGGATTTCAGTCAAGACGGTAGAAGCGCAGATGTCGAAGGCACTCAGTGTTTTGCGGGAGCATCTGAAAGAATTTCTATCACTTATCTTTATTTTACTAAGGCTATAAGGGTAATCGTATTATTATGTGTTCTAAATGAAGTAAACAAGTGTGAATATAGACCAAAACCATATTGATGATTTGATCTCCCGTTCGTTGGCGGGTGAAGCGTCTGCAGCGGAAGACCAACAACTCGCTGCGTGGATTGCCCAACAGGATGAGAACAAACAGCATTATCAAAAAACCAAGCGAGCGTTCGACTTGGGTGGAGATTACTTTACCAATACAATATCAAATGAGCCGGATCTCAACATCGACCAGGAGTGGAATCACTTCCTGAAGCAGGTTGATGAGAAGAAGAATAAAAACATCCGCTCGTTATCTGCCGAACGAAATCCAATTCAATTCTGGGTGCGCATTGCAGCCACTTTACTTTTAGTAATCGCTTCTGGTTTTGCCCTCAATTATTTTATATCAAGGGGCAAAGACATTCAGTATCAAACGGCTGATAACACACTTGATATTACCTTACCGGATGGAAGCAAGGTTGCGCTTAACCGGAATTCTGAATTATCGTATTCATCCAACTTTGGAGAGGATGATCGAAACGTAAAGTTGAAAGGAGAAGCCTTTTTTAATGTGGAGCGCGATCCTCAAAAACCATTTGTTATTGAGGTAAATGAAGCCCGTGTCGAAGTGTTGGGAACTTCTTTTAACGTGCAAGGTTACGACTTGCGAGAGGCGGTAGAAGTGGTCGTTGAAACCGGGATTGTAAAACTATCCATCGCGGACATGAAGAAGGGAATTGTGTTGAACGTTGGTGATCGTGGTGTATTTATAAAGGAAAATAAAACACTATCCAGTGCTGCCAATACGGATCCTAATTTCCTTTCATGGAAAACAAACAAGGTAGTGTTTATTGAAAGTGATTTGCGCTCCGTGGTTGAAGCGCTGAATGAAATCTATAATGCCAACATCATCATTTCAACGCCCATACTCGATACGTGTGTGGTGACGGTAACATTTGATCAACAAAATCTTGACGCCATACTTAACGTATTACAAACAACCCTTAACCTCACTTACACGAAGAAGGGTAACCAAATTGACATCACGCATGCAGGCTGCTGACACTAAGCTGGTTTGATTTTGAGAATAAGGTTATGATCTGGATTGATCCACGTATAAGTGTGTTCCTTTTTTTGCTTGTACTGGCAACGCATGTTTCTGTTGCTCAAAATATTCCCGAGGTAAAAATCTCTATAGCCGCAAATGAAAAACCGCTGGCTGATGTATTGGAAGAAATTGCTCAAAAAAGTAAAAGTCGTTTCTCTTATAATCCCAAACGAATTCAATCCGATCAAACGATAAATTATCAAGCCACAAATAAATCGGTCAATGAAATCTTAGTGGAGTTGGGTAATCAATTCGACTTTCAATATTCTCTTGTCGAAGGTCAGATCATTCTCAAGCCTGTAAAGAGGTCCGAAAAATCGGTCGGGGAAAGTGTACAAAATGTAACGCTAAGTGGGTTTGTAAAAGATGCGGGCAATGGTGAAGGACTGATTGGCCCCAATATATATATAAAGGCATTGGGCGTTGGAACCACCACGAATGCATTTGGTTTTTTTTCGCTCACCATTCCAAAAGGGAACTATGAAATCTCGATTACATTTATTGGATATAAAACGTTTACCAAATCCATTGATTTAAAAACCTCTATACGGGAAAACATGCTGCTTGAAGAAGAGCCGCACGTGTTATCTGAAATTCTAATAATGGAAGCGCCCGCACCAGTGGTTGAAGAAATACAAGCGAGTAAAATAAATCTACGACCTCGCACCGTGGAAGAAAGACCCGCATTGTTTGGAGAAATGGATGTTATCAAATCACTTGAATCGGTACCGGGTATTAAATTACAATCGGATGGATCCACCTTTTATTCTGTTCGTGGTGGATCAAGAGATCAGAACATTGTACTCATTGACGATTCCCCTATATATAATCCGAGTCATATGCTCGGCATATTCTCTACGATTATTCCCGATGCTATTACTGACATTAATGTTTACAGGGGTGACATACCCGCATCCATTGGAGGCCGATTATCTTCTGTGCTCGATATCCATACTAAAAAGGGAAATGATCAATACTTGCAAGCCTGGGGTAGTGGTGGTCTGGTTTCAACGAAGTTAGGCGTTGAAGGACCCATAAAGAAAAATGTAAGTTCGTATTTAATTACCGGCAGGTTTTCAACTATGCGGTGGTTGTTTCAAAATGCAGATGAAAACCTGAAGGAGTTTCGGTTTCATGATTTGACCGGAAAAACGAACTTTCGATTCAATTCCAAAAACCGGATGTTCTTTTCTTTCTATACAGGCAGTGACCATTACTTTTCCGGGAACAATGGCATTAGTTGGAGCAACAATGCCGGTACCATTCGGTGGAATCATTTATTCTCGGAGCAGTTATTTCTGAACACAACGGTTTCGGCCAGTGGCTATGATTATTTCCTGCATACCGATGTATCCAAAAAACAACGATGGAATTCACACATCAACAACGTCAATCTCAAAACTGACTTCAGCTACTTCATTAAACCACAAAATGAACTGACGTTTGGGATCGGAGTGAATGGGTATAATTTCAATCCAGGGAATGTACAAGAAGGATCTTCGAATACACAGATTTCAAATCAATCCATTCGCAACTCCGTTGAATTTGTGTTGTATGGAAGTCATGAAGTGACGTTGAATAAAAAATGGAGTATTAAGTATGGCGTTCGTTTATCATCGTGGACGAACATCGGAGAAGCGTTCGAATTTACATTTGATAAAAATCACAATGCCATAGACACAATGGTCTATAAAGCTGGCGAACCTTATATCACATTCGTGAAGGCAGAACCACGCTTAACCCTTCACTATTTAATCAATGAACATTCTTCTTTAAAAGCGAGTTATTCCCGCAATGTTCAAAATGTTCATCTCATTTCGAATTCCATCAGTCCGTTTACCTCCCTCGATGTTTGGTTGCCCAGCAGCGTCAACATCAAACCCCAACTTTCAGATCAATTCACGCTCGGCTCGTATCACCAACTCGCCCATTCCGGATTCTCACTGGTAGCCGAAGTATTTTATAAAAAAATGTATAACCAGATTGATTATGAAACCCACGCTGAAACCTTGTTGAATCCTTTCGTTGAAAGTGAATTGCGTTTCGGTACAGCTCAAGCGTATGGTATTGAAATGCAAATCAAAAAAGATGAAGGAAGGTTGCGGGGAATGATTGGATATTCTTACGCTCGGGCCAAGCGACACTTTGCTGAACTCAATCAAGGTAAAACCTATAATGCCTACGCTGACCGGCCCAATCAAATCAATGTAACGCTTTCCTATGATGTAAGCCTGCGCTGGACCATTGGGATGAATTGGAATTACTTAACCGGTTCTCCGTATTCATCACCTGTCAGTTTCTATTCTTACAACGGACTGGAGGTACCGGTTTATGGTCAGAAGAATAATGATCGGTTGCCAGACTACCACCGACTTGATGCTGCTGCTACGGTGAAGTTGAATCGAAACAGAGAAAGTAAATTTCAGCACAGTTTAACCATGTCGATCTATAATGTGTACGGACGCAAGAATGCGCTTTACGTCAACTATAATAAAACGGAATTGAATTCGAAAGATTTTAAAGTACCCAGCAACTTGATCGATAGTGAGCGCGCTATCTCCCAATTTTATTTATTTCAATTTACACCTTCTGTTACGTATAATTTTAAATGGCGATGAAGATTCAAATCCTTTTTCTCGTTCTCCTCCCCTTTCTTTTCACAGCCTGTGAAGAACGGATTGATATTCCACTTCAATCAGAAGTTACAAACCTGCTTGCCGTAGAGGGAATATTGACCAATGAAAATATCAATCATAAAATCAAGATTAGTTTTCCGTATCAATCCATGAATGGAACATCCACGCCTGTAAGTGGCGCGATGGTAACCATACAAGAAGACAACTCCACTCTTTATGCACTTACGGAATTTCCGGTGGCATCGGGTGAATATCATACACCTGTCTTTCGGGCCGTTGTCGGTTCTGTGTATACACTTAAAATTCAGTATCAGGGGAAAGAATACAGTGCACAAGACAGTTCTGTTCCTGTTGAACCACTGACCGAATTGGATTATAGAAGAGTGAATGATGAATACGAACTTAATCTCTATCCTAATGGACAAAGTGCCAACTACATTGGGCATGATATCTCGTGGAAGAATACACCTGCATGCTCGACAACTGATGGTTGTGATGGACGAATTGTGTATTACGATTTAAAAACCGTTGATGTGAACGAGATTTACAAACCTGCTAAAGCTGATTTTCTCTTTCCTGTTGGTTCTACAATCATTCGCAAAAAGCATTCTGCCAGCACGGCTTATCGCTCTTTTCTTCGTTCTGTACTTTCTGAAACAGAATGGCGCGGAGGTGTGTTTGATGTGGACCGGGCCAATGCCACGACCAACCTGAGCACAGGAGCGATTGGATTTTTTGCTGTTACTTCCGTGATTTCGGATACTACGATTATTGTTGAAAAGCCGTAAAATCAGCATCCATTCAACGCTTTTAAAAAATATTCAAAAGGTAGATAAGGGTGTTGCTCCGTCCTTGTGTTTTAGTAATTGAAAGGGAAGTTTAAAACCTCCCGACACTTAAACAGAAATAAACTAAAACACAAAAATTATGAAGACGTTAAAAGTCAATTCGAGTTCACTGGTTGTTGGTTTTCTATTCGCGCTGATATTCACTTCGTGCGAACTCAATCAAAACATTGAACCTCAACAGGATTTATTGCCTAACTCATTTAGTGTTGACATTCCGGCTTCACTCAGTAATCAAAACAGCTTTGAGAACGGCAGAATTTCGGGACGCGTTAAAGAAGATACGCTTCAGGGCAACGACATGTATCTTCACCTCAACACGTTTATTGCCGTTGGCGAAGGCGCAGCGCATTTGGTAGAAGATATTATTGCTGGCATCCGGATTTATAAAATTGATCGCATTCAATCCCTTACCTACACCAGTGATGATGATAATCGCACAAAAAATCTAATTGTGCTTTCAAACTCAGTGTATGAAAATCAAACGTGGGATTATGAGCTCACCATTACCGATGCTGATTCTGAAAATCAGGCTGATGGTGGAAAAGCACTGCAGATTTTCTGGAACAAAAACACAACCGTAAAAGGCATTGCCATCATCAAACCGTACAACTGTGATCGTGTTTCGAATGCCAACGCACAGGATGCTGTTTTCCGAATTGACTACAGCGAAGAAAGTACATTAGGGTATGATACTCAAATGGAGGTTAGTATATCAGGCTTACCATTGGAAAGTCCGCTTGAAAATCCCTATTCTGTAAACACCTTAAGAATGTTTGCTGGTAAGAAAGGTGATGTTGTGGATGTTTACGGAAATACCAATCATCCGAATGCCGTCTTCTTCTCTGGTAATATTGGTTTTAACTGGGCATTTGTCGCTTCGGGAAATGATGTAGAAGATATCGCAGTTGCGGAAGTGGGATTACCGCCAAGTGAATTGGATGAAACGGATCGTGACGTGTTGTTAAAAGACTATTCCATCAAGAATGTATTTACCAATGAAATTACGTCAGTTTGGCCAGGCATTGATCCGAATCTGCTGGCCGCTTATTTAACCAACACTGCAGCTCCAGGATATTTTGACAACAAAACTGGCTTTATATCAGGAGGTGTTTCACCCGGTGCCGACTGGGATGTGTTGACGAGCCGCTTACCTTCGTTGAGCCCGTACAATCCGAAAAGTACAAGTGAAATGGTGGTTACATTTAAATAACTAAGAATCCATTAACCTACTGAAGACCTCTGGTGAAAACCAGAGGTCTTTTGAATTTGGAGCCTGAGGAAGTGTAATTGTGAATAGGGTACCTTTTTCTACTTTCAATGAATTTCAATGGTGCCATTTAAAGCAGGTCTGGGACTTCGCCAGGTTTAATCCGAATCCCCTTCCTTCAACGTGGGTATAGAATCTTTTGAAAAGTTTGAAAACGTCCTTGAAAAGATCAAACATTACATCATGACTATCCTGATATAGAGAGTTTAATCCGGCTCCTTGCGAAACAACTTTTGCGCAAAAGTAACTCCGATATTCAAGGGGTATCATTTAGATTTTGGGAAAGCAAACCTAGTTGTTCCATGATCATCTTGTACATCGGAAAATTTCCTCGGGTGAAATCTTTTATCAAGATAATGTACTACAATAATTTTACTTATTAGAATGCAATGTCGTTAAGTTAAGCATTTCTATATGGCCTCACCTCGTTCCTCTCCGGAAGAGAGGATGTTAGCGGAGCTTAACTTAACAACATTGTATTAGAACGACATATTTTCAAGCACGTTAAAGCACAAACTTGAACAGCTCTGTGCATGTAAAAAGACTTATAAACCAAATGTTGTCATTAACAAGCCCAGCCAAAATTTGCAGAACATTTGCAGAACACCCCTAAAAAAAACGATGCTTTCAGTACATTTGCATCACAAGAATCTAAACTGAAATGAGATCGAATTCTAATTTAAATCTACCTAATATGCTGAATCACTTAAGGATAACCAGTATTTATTAAATCATCTGAAACTAAATGAAATCGTGTTATATAAGTGCCAGCGGAATAAAAATCGTGTACCGTATGGTGTGCCAATTCGATTCCGGCCTGAGGTACTTCAAAAAAATAGCCGACTGAAAAGCCGGCTATTTTTATTAAATAATTTTTAAAATCCCGTTTACCATACTCCAAAAAAATTATATAGTTATGACTATTCGCTTCATGATGTTTGTTGCAGTCTATGCATTATTTTTATCCTCCTGCAATTCTTCAAACAGTAGCAATTCATCCTCCGTTGATTCTGTAAACAATGTTCTGAAAACCAAATATTCAAACGGAACGCCCCGGGCAGAGATTCCGTACAAGAACGGAAAGAGGAACGGAAAAGCGACAGAATTTTATCTAACAGGCAAAGTGTTTCAAGAGACCGATTATGTTAATGGAATGAAACATGGATTTGCGAGGAGATATTATGAGGATGGCGTCTTATTGCAGGAAACACCGTATGATAGCAACCGGGTTCATGGCATTCAGAAAAAATACAGGAAAGACGGTATGCTCGCTTCGGAAGCACCTTACTTCCATGGCGCTGAATGTACCGGATTAAAAGAGTATTATCTGAATGGCACACTAAAAGAAGAATATCCAACCATCGTTATTCGCCCTGAAGATTACCTTTATTCGCAAGAAGAGTACCGGCTTGTACTAACCATGTCGGAAAAATTGAAAGACGTTACCTATTATGAAGGTGAACTTACCGATGATAAATACATAGGAGAAAACACAAAAGAAATTATGTTCAGTGAAGATCAGCCCGGACAAGCACAACTCTCATTCTTCGTTCGACCGGGTGAATCACTAAAGAAATCAGTCAACATTATTGCAAGATTTAAAACAGTGCAGGGAAATTACTACATCACGCAACGTAAGTATAATTTGTCTATCAGGAATCGATAGACTTACGTTTTAAAACTTCGCACGAATTGGTGTAGAAAACGGGACGCTTACGTGAGTCAATACAAACTCAAGTATTGTTTCAATCCATCAACAAGAGCCATGGCAACAAGGCAGTAAGGAGTGAAATAAGAAACCAGATTAATATTTTTCGATTAGTAGAAGATGTGGTGGTGGTACGATCTGCCATGAATACGTTGTGGTTTTCAACGTTAACGGGAACATATGTCCATGGGTTGATTCAGCTTGGGGTATTTTACAAGCTTTAACAAATCATTAACAGTTTATCACATACTGGTTGTTCTGATGCAGCAAAAAATTTTGAAATACTTGTACAGGAAAATTTCGCGGCAAATAAAAAATGCCCGTATGAAACGGACATTTTTTTAAAATCAAACATGGTCTAATAAAATTATTTTCTATTGGCTACACGATAGAGCATCATCATCATACCAATAAAGAAAAGTGTTCCTAAAATATAATATCCGCCATGCCCAAGCAACGAGAGCATAGTACCTTCCAAATTTACTGAGGCCATTACATCCGGAAGAAAAACCACAAAGATTGCTGCGATTACTCCCATTAAAGCACCACCTGCTACCAATCCCGTTGCAAATAAATTACCTTTGCTCAATTCAGATTCTTCGGCTGAAATATTCTTGTCCTTTGATTTCCAATCGATTATTCCCTTCACTGCTCCACCTAAAAAAATCGGAAGCGTGGTGGATAAGGGTAAGTAAAGCCCAATGGCAAATGCCAATGCTTTGATACCACAAAGCTCAATCATCACAGCAATAAAAACTCCTACAATAACAAACTGCCAATCTAAATTGAATGATAAAATTCCACGTGCGAGTGTTGCCATTAAAGTAGCTTGAGGAGCTGAATACACTTCTCCTATCGCATGCGTCACACCTTTGTCCAATAACTCTTGTGATGGAATATCCAATATTTTGATGATGACACCAATCGCAACAGAGGATACAATCGCTCCTATGAACAAAGCATATTGTTGATACTTAGGAGTAGCACCTACAATGAAGCCAGTCTTCAAATCCTGCGAAGTTCCTCCCGCATTAGCTGCAGCGATACAAATCATCCCTCCTACCACGAGTGCCATTGGTTCATAAAATTTTCCTGTCCAACCAACGGCTGTGAAAATCAAACACGTTCCCATTAACGTGGCGATCGTCATACCCGAAATTGGACTGTTACTTGATCCCACAAGACCAACGATTCTACTCGCTACTGTAACAAAGAAGAAACCGAATACAACAATCAAAACTCCAATTAACAATTGCTGTACAATTCCGTCACCGGGTATATTAGGCATTACTCCCAACAGTGCAACTAGAATTAAGCTTCCAACAATCACTACTCTAAAAGATAAGTCACGATCGGTACGCAAAACTCCCTCTTCACCCTTTTCTTTAAGAGAGCTTACACTTTCGCGGAACGAACTGACAATGGTCGGTATGGTTTTCATTAAGGTAATGAAACCTCCTGCAGCAACTGCCCCTGCTCCTATCTGTTTGATGTAAGCATTATAAAGCGCATATGAATAGTTGCCAAAGGTTTTGGTTGTTTCATTCCAATCATATTTAGTAAGCTTAATGTTCAATTTAGTTAATTGATGCGCTACAGTTTCCGGATCAACCAAGGTTGCAAGCAATGGAATCATTGCCCACCATGCTAAAACAGAACCTGCCACAAGTACGCCACCAATACGTGGTCCGATAATATAACCAACCCCCAAATATTCAGGAGTGATCTCTCCGTTGATGGTTGCTGAAGGCCAAAACTTATTGATCTGTTTGGTAACGAATACCGGAGTTTCAGATACAACGTGCAAAACCTTCTGAAGAATGGCATAACTAAATGCTACTCCCATACCAATAAATGCAGTGCGCGCAAATTCTCCGCCTCGTTCGCCTGCTTGTAATACGGAAGCACACGCTGTTCCTTCCGGATAAGGAAGTGTTCCATGTTCTTTTACGATTAATGATCTTCGAAGTGGAATCATCATTAGGGTACCCAACATACCACCAAAAGCAGCAAGGATAAGAATGGTTAAATAATTGAAATAATTTTCACCAATACTTACACCATCAGCACCTGGAGAAAGAAACAAAAAGCCAGGAAGTGTAAACACAACGCCTGCGGCAATAGATTCGCCAGCTGATCCTGTTGTTTGAATAATGTTGTTCTCCAGAATGGTTGTCTTGAGAAATTTTCTGCCCAGTGTTATTGCCAATACCGAAATAGGAATGGATGCCGATACGGTTAAGCCAGCCTTCAATGCCAGATAAACAGTTGATGCTCCAAACAAAATTCCAAACAAAGAACCAAAGACAACGGACTTCACCGTGAACTCGGCAATGTTTTGCTCCGGGGCAATGTAGGGTTTGAAAGATTTTAATTCTTCCATAAGTTAAATATAGGTTTAGGTTTATGAGTCTTTTTTTTATCGAACGTTACCCATCAGTTTGCGAATAGGTTTGTATAGTATGAGTATGAGAAGTCCAGCCACGAGCATAATCTTCGCGAAGTATCCGAATAGATCTACCAGCATTTGAGGATTTGATTTTATTGCTTCTTCATCAAACTCACCGGCATACAATCCGGCAATGAGGTTACCAAACGCAAGACTAATGAACCATATTCCCATCAACTGCCCTACCAAATTCTTAGGTGCCAGTTTTGTTGTAGCGCTCATGCCTGTTGGATAAAGACATATCTCTCCAAAGGTATGAAAGGTAAAAGTTAAGATCAGCCACCAAGGTGAAGCTAAATTTCCACTAACAACTACCAACGACCCGCCCATCATCACAGCAAATCCTAAAGCAGTAAAAATAGGTCCAAGAGAAAATTTAATAGGCGTAACAGGATTCAGATTTCGTTTACTCAACCACACCCATAGCCACGCAAAAACAGGCACAAAGATAACAACAACAAGTGATGGAACAGATTGAAACCATTCCGGTCGGATTTGGAAGCTACCTAATTGCAGGTCTGTATATCGTTTAGCAAAAAGATTGAGCGATGAGCCTTGTTGTTCATACCCGGAATAAAACAAACCCGAAACGAGAAAGAATATTGCAAGCGCAACTAACTTGAGTCGTACAGATAAATCCTGCCCTGTGAAGAACATGAGATAAATAAAATATGCCACAACACTGGCAACCAATATAAACCCGGATGCCTGTGCCACAAAAACAGGATCTATGACGATAACTTTTGCAAACAGTAAAGACACAAACAGTGTAAGTGCAGCAGCGAACGCTATAAGGTAATTCCGAATAGTGCGATCACGTTTTTGCTGCATCACTTCATCAGCAAGTCTTTCCGGATATAACCCAGCATCACCAAGATTACGCTCTGTTAATTTATATTGTATCAATCCAATTACCATCCCTACTCCGGCCGCTGCAAATCCATAATGCCAGTTATAAGTTCGCAGTTCACCAACAATAAGAGGTGAGATAAAACCACCAATGTTGATACCCATATAAAAAATAGAAAAGCCAGCATCTCTTCTGGCTGGCTCATCTGCTGTGTATAACTCTCCCACTAGACTACTAATCGTTGGCTTTAAAAGTCCTGTGCCTATAATAATCAGTAGCAACCCAATAAAAAATGTTTCCTCCATTGGAAATGCAAGACACAAATGTCCTAGTGCAATAATGCATCCACCATAAAAAACTGATTTCCGTAAGCCGAAAAATTTATCCGCAAGCCATCCACCTGGCAAAGCAAATAGGTAGACAAACATGGTATACAGTCCATAAATCGCACCAGCTGGTTTTGCTCCAAAACCCAAACCACCCTTATCTACAGCCTCAACCATAAAAAGAAGTAGCATCGCACGCATGCCATAGTAACTAAATCGCTCCCACATTTCAGTAAAAAACAACGTGGCCAGGCCTCGTGGGTGACCAAAAAAAGTTTTGTCAGAATTCATTAAACAATAGATAAAATAGGTGAATGATAATTACGCGAAAGGTTCTTTTATAAAAGCTCAAAGTATGCCGATAAATCCACTTTCGCAAACTCACCGATCGGGCGGCAAATTAACAAAATCTTCATTGCAATCGATTGAAATAAAACATTTTTGCCTAGCTTTGAACTCTCATTAACCCAAACAATCATGCAAGAACTCGGAATAAAGCCGGCCAATACCTCGGTCACAGACCTTGGTATTGAAGAAGGTAAGGCCCACTGGAACTTACCTTCTGATCAGCTTGCCACGATGGCGGTAAAGGCCGGGCAAGCAAAGATGACAAGCACTGGAGCAATTGCCATTGACACCGGTGAATTTACCGGGCGATCGCCTAAAGACAAGTTCACTGTAAAAGATGAAGTGACTTCGAACTCGGTATGGTGGAACAACTTTAACATTCCATTTGAGCCTACAAAGTTTGATCAGCTGTATCGCAAGATGATCAACTACTTTAATGGAAAAGAATTTTTTGTGCGTGACGCTTATGCTTGTGCAGACACACGTTACCGGATGAACATCCGCGTGATCAATGAATATGCGTGGTCAAATATGTTTGTATCGAACATGTTTTTACGTCCAACACAAAAAGAATTACTAAACTTCACACCGGAGTGGCACATTTTAAATGCCCCAGGTTTTCATGCTGATCCTGCTGTTGATGGAACACGCCAACACAATTTCTCGATCATCGATTTTAAGCGTAAGATTATTTTAATTGGCGGAAGCGGTTATACAGGTGAAATTAAAAAAGGAGTTTTTACCGCATTGAATTTTATCCTGCCACATCAAAAGAATGTATTGGCTATGCACTGTGCTGCCAACATTGGCAAGAAAGGCGATACTGCTATTTTCTTCGGATTGTCTGGAACAGGCAAGACAACTTTGTCTGCTGATCCAGATCGTAAATTGATTGGCGATGATGAACATGGCTGGACTCCGGATAATGTCATCTTCAATTTCGAAGGAGGATGTTATGCAAAGACCATTGATCTCTCCGAAGAAAAAGAACCAGAAATTTTTCACGCCATTAAGCCAGGAGCCATACTAGAAAACATTGGCTTCAAAAAAGGAACGAACGAAGTAGATTTCGCTGATAAATCAATCACAGAGAATACACGAGTGAGTTATCCAATCGATCACATTCCAAATATTGCCGAACCATCTTTCGGGTACAATCCGAAAAACATTTTCTTCCTTACCTGCGATGCTTACGGAGTACTCCCTCCTATTTCGAAACTTACACCAGGACAAGCTGCTTTTCATTTCATATCGGGTTACACGGCTAAGGTAGCGGGAACAGAAGCGGGCATTACAGAACCAACGATGACATTCTCCGCGTGCTTTGGTGCGCCATTCATGCCGTTACATCCAACAAAATATGCTGAGATGTTAAGTAACAAAATGCGAGAAGCCGATGTTAATGTATGGCTGGTCAACACAGGTTGGTCTGGCGGATCATACGGAACAGGAAAACGGATGAGCTTAAAAATCACACGTGCCCTCATTACCGCAGCGCTCAAAGGCGACTTGAATACTGTAGAGTATGAAAATCATGAAGTGTTTGGTGTCGCGATTCCATCTCAATGTCCTAATGTTCCTACGGAAGTATTAAATCCTAGAAATCCGTGGAAGGATAAAGATGCATATGATCAAAAGGCAAATCACCTGGCTGATTCTTTTTTAAAGAATTTTGAAAACTTTGTCGCATTTGCAAATGAAGAAATATTAGCTGGCGCTCCTCGCGTGCATGCTTAAGAGTTAACCTACCTAAACTGTAAAAGGCCGCTCCGAAATTAAGTAAGGGCGGCTCTTTTATTTTAGAACCTTCGCTGCAGTTTACTGTTTAAAGTTTATCTAAAGGTTGAGAGATTAGAATTCAAATTTAAAGCTCACAGTTTCGAGTTTAAAGTTTCGGGTTTCTGGCAACTCGAAACTTTAAACTCGAAACTAATTTTTATGAAAAACTATCTCATCATCGGTGCAAGTTCTGGTATTGGAAAAGCATTGACTGAATTATTAAAGAGTAAAAGACATACTGTAATCACTGCCTCACGTCACGATGCCGACATCCTCTTTGATGCAACAAAAGATACATTGGATGTAAACCAACTTCCCGCTCAACTAGATGGTTTAGTGTATTGTCCTGGAAGCATCAACTTAAAACCATTTGCACGATTAACAGATCAGGAGTTTAAAGATGATTTTGAATTAAATGTATTAGGTGCAGTGAACGTTATTCGCACAGCATTACCTCTATTAAAAAACGCAGAACAATCTTCTATTGTATTATTCAGCACGGTAGCAGTGAATCAAGGTATGCCGTTTCACACTTCGGTGTCGGCATCGAAAGGTGCATTAGAAGGTTTAACCAAATCAATGGCGGCAGAATTTTCACCGAAGATCAGAGTCAACTGCATTGCGCCATCACTAACCGATACACCATTGGCTTCTAAACTATTATCAAGCGATGAAAAGAAAAAATCTTCGGGCGATCGGCATCCATTAAAACGCGTAGGCGAAGCCATTGACATAGCGCGAATGGCCGATTTCCTTTTGTCAGACGAAGCAAGCTGGATCACAGGTCAAATCCTTCGAGTGGATGGTGGGATGTCAACGTTAAGGATTCTTTAAAAAGCTGTTACCATTAATCCCAAATTGTCTGATTTACATACATGAGTACCTACAAAACGGAACCTGGAACGTTGAACTTGGAACGTTGAACTTTAAATTAATATCTTTGTGGCCATCTTTAGCTTTGGCTACATGAGACTACTGTTTACGCTTGCTTCTATAACGTTTTTTCTGCTGACTGGCATTTCCTCTAATGCCCAGATGAGCGATCGCTTTGCACCATTCGATTGTCGTTTGCATGCAGAGTTCTTTTATGATGTTCCGGTTGTTGAAACCTTGAAGATTGATTCTGTCGCCATTACTCCTCCTGAATTTGTAATTGCCATTGATACTATCAACGGCTGGAAAAACTGGAGCCTCGTTGATAATTTTACGTTCGGAAAAAATCGGGGTGCCTTACCTATGATTGCAGATGTTCAAGCGCTTCATCCCTTCTTCCGTGATAAAGTCACAGAACTAATAAAACAATGTAAAGCGAACGGAATTGAATTAGCTGTAGTAGAAAGCTATCGCACCCATGCGAAGCAACATGAGTACAAAACCATGGGGAAAAAATATACAAGTTCTGGAGCAGGCCGTTCAAAACATCAATATGGCTTAGCGATTGATATTGTACCGGTTGTTGACTCTGTTGCAGTGTGGGACAATGTAGCGCTGTGGAGAAAAATAGGAATCACTGGAGAAAAACTTGGGCTTCGCTGGGGCGGACGATGGAGAAAGCCCTATGATCCTGGTCATTTTGAATGGACAAGTGGTTTAACATCAACACATCTTGGAGCAGGACATTTACCACCGGTCCCTGATCATGAGTATCCTTGCATTGAAGACGATATCAAGTTGTTAAAAAAATATTGGAAGGAATGGGAAGTATCCCAAAGCTCGCTCACGCGTAAATAATGAAAATTACTTTCCCCGAAGATTTCGCTTTCGGAACCAGCACAGCCGCTGCACAAATTGAAACTGCATTTGAACACGATTGGCAAGGCGTAAAAGCACGCGATGGTTTTGTGTTTGATCGCACCACTGATCATGAGAAACGTTTCAAAGAAGATGCTGGCATCATTGCATCGCTCGCACCCAACTATCGAATGGGATTAATGTGGAGCAAGCTACAACGCGAGCCCAATGGAATTTTTGATCGGGAAACAGCACAAGAATATCATCTATTTCTTCAGGATTTAAAATCAAAAAATGTAAACATCATGATGGTGTTACATCATTTTACCAATCCACTTTGGTTTGCAAAAAAAAGTGGTTGGGAAAAAGAAGAGAATATTCATCTGTGGGTAGACTTTGCAAAGAAGGTTGTAGATGAATTTGGTCAGTATGTTTCCAACTGGAATACCTTCAACGAACCAAATGTGTACGCAAGCTATGGATGGGTTACTGGTTTCTTTCCTCCGTTCAAGATCAGTCCGCTCATGGCCACAAAGGTGGTGAAGAACATGGGACTCGCGCACGATCTTGTCTATGATTACATCAAATTAAAATTTCCTCATCAGCCTGTTGGCATTTCACACAACGCAACCATTTTCTCTGCCGATAATATGTTAGGCTGGTTTCCGGCAAAGCTTACCGATTGGTGGTTTATGGAACACATACCTAGCTACTTCGAAAAAGTTGACTTTTTTGGAATGAGTTATTACACGCGCATTCCTCATGATCCAATGCCAATCACTTTTTTGGAGACTCCTGAAAAAATGAAAGCACGTGGACTGGCGCACGATGACATTTGGGAATATCATCCCGAAGGACTGAGGACTTGCCTGGATCGGTATTGGAAAAAATACAGGAAGCCCATCATCATTACTGAAAATGGTGTGTGCGATGAAAGTGATTTTCTTCGCTTACAAGCAATACAAGATTATGCCCAGGTGGTTCATCAAGCCATTGCAGATGGTATCGACATAAGAGGATATTATCATTGGAGCACGTGGGATAACTTCGAGTGGCATCTTGGACCATCGATGCGATTTGGATTATATGAAGTGGATTTAAAAACCATGCGAAGAATTCGCAGACCAAGTGGAGATTTGTATGCTTCGCTGGCGCACACAAAGAAAATTTCTGTTCAGAAAAAAGATTCTATTCTCGTTTAGACTATAAAACCGATACTGACAACACGAGTTCATAGTTCTCGATTAACTTCTATCTCATCAACACTTGCCACGCTTGTTCTACATTACCCTTTTCCAAATAGTCATGTGCTAATTGATGCAATGCAACATCTCCTTTTGAAATTGCAACTTTTACTTCTTCATTGTTTTTGAACTCGTTTACGTTAACAGGTTCTGGAATATGTTCAACATTCGCCAACAACCCAAGATCATTTCCCGTGAGAATTTTACTCAACCGAATCTTCTCAGGAAGTTGATCGACCCCAACTCCTATTTTCTCCAACGGCTTTGGTACTTTAAAAATAGCATCACCCTGAACACGGCAATACCAATCTCCTCCTAGTCGGGCGACAGCATCGAGTTTGAAAGGATCAATCCTTCCTTCACTATCTAATATCGCTTCGTCAATGTGCATATAAACCACTTCACAGATTACAAGATTACCCGCACCACCTTGATCGCCTGTAGGAATAATCTGCATAACTTTACATTCCATTGCAATGGGGGCTTCAACTACACGTGGTGGCTTCACCATTACAGAAGGTACTTCTGTGAATCCAGCCTTTACAAATTCATTCACGCCCTTTTCATATTCTGTACTGGAAAGTGACATCTGTTGAACCATGTCATACTTCACAATGTGAATCACCACTTCCGGAACTTCGTTCACATTTTCAAAGGTATGCTTCGTTGTATTGTCGCGGCCTCTGCGTGCCGGAGAAAAAATTAGTAATGGCGGATTAGAACCAAAGCAATTGAAAAAACTAAACGGGCTAAGGTTTACATTGCCTTCCTTATCTATTGTACTTGCAAATGCAATGGGCCTGGGTGTTACCGCACCCTGCAGATATGCATGCATTTTAGGAACAGAAATTTCTTTTGGATTGATCGTTAGCATAATTTTATTCGATCTGTAAAAATACAGATTAAAGTATTGATCTTTTATCTTGCATAATGGCACAACCGAATCTTAATACCTTCTCTCCTACCTCAGCTTACTCAGGGTCAACCACAAGTTTTCCTCAGCTAAGCAAGTCCAATTCAATTGCGGTTGTAGGTGCCGGAGCTTTTGGAGGATGGACAGCCCTATACTTATTACGCCAAGGATTTAAGGTGACATTGGTTGATGCATGGGGTGCCGGAAACTCACGGTCCAGTTCAGGCGATGAAACGCGTGTGATCCGATCTACCTATGGAGCGAATGAATTGTATTTTGATTTGAATGTTCGTGCCCTTGAACTTTGGAAAGAGAATCAAATTGCTTTCAGTAAAAAACTATTTCACAACACAGGTGTGCTTTGGTTTTGCTATGAAGATGAAACTCCATTGGTTGACGATTCAATTCCTTTTACAAAAAAGCACAATATGCTTTACGATAGATTAACAAATGTTGAACTACAAAAGCGTTTTCCAATTGTAAATACCGATAGCATACATCACACGTTCTTTGATCCATATGGTGGGTACCTTAAAGCACGCGAATCGTGTATGGCGGTCTTCGATGCTTATATAAAGGAAGGTGGAAATTTTATTCAAGCGAAGGCATCACCCGGAAAAATCAGAAATGGAAAAACAGAAAACATTCTTCTATCAAATGGTGAAACGCTAACGACTGACACCTTCATCTTTGCTTGCGGATCCTGGTTAGGAAAACTATTTCCTGAAGTTCTGGGAAATGTTATTACCTGCACGAAACAAGAGGTGTACTATTTTGGAGTTCCTTCAGATCATGCACTTGCGTTTGAAAACTTCCCGGCATGGGTTGATGTAGACGGAAAGAATTTTTATTATGGGATAGCCGGAAATGCAAATCGTGGATTTAAGATTGGTGTTGATATTCGTGGAGAATCATTTAATCCGTCACATGGTGATCGAACTATGGATCCAGAAGTGCTGGCCAAAGCGAGAGCCTTTATTGGTTATCGGTTTCCTCAACTTAAAAACGCACCCGTTCTGGAGAGTCGAGTATGTCCTTATGAAAATTCGCCCGATGGAAATTTCATTTTCGATCTTCATCCGGAAACAGACAATCTGCTTTTTCTTGGTGGTGGTTCTGGTCATGGATTTAAACATGGCCCCGCACTGGGAGAATTAGTAACGAATGTGCTATCAGGAAAAGCTAAATCACCTTCTCTGTTTTCAATAAAAAAATGAAGTATTATGCTATTGGAAACCGTGCTGTAAATTCACTGCCTTTACCTTGCTGAGACACTAACGTGATTTCACCATTTAATCGTTCAACAAGCGTCTTTACAATAGCAAGCCCAAGTCCATTGGAAGATTCTCCACCCGTTGGACGCGCGCTTAATTTTTTGAATTTTTTAAACAACTGCTCCTTATCATATTCCGAAAATCCAGGACCATTATCCTTTATCGAAATCCAAAAATGAGTTTGGTCAGCATCACCGGCAATCAAAACGGAAGAAGTTGTTGAAGAAAATTTAATGGCGTTTGAAATCAAATTATCTAATATCCTACCCAAATGATCCTGGTCTGTTGATACGGATATAGTTAAAGAACAATCCAACTTGAGATCAATCTTCTTTGCTTCCGCAGCCATTTTAAATGCACTCACCTTTTGAGAAACAAATGAGCAAATATCAATGGACGAGTAATTGGGTAAAACGTTTTCTTCAAGCTCATGAACATCCAACAAATCTGTAATTAAATCCAGGCCTGACTGTGCTGAATCTTTTATCATTCCCAAATAAGAAGCTTTCGGGCTGGCACCAGCTCCTTCCATCTCAATAACATTGAGTAGCCCCTTTATTCTATTAAGGGGAGATTTAAGATCGTGCGCTACGATGCTCATCAAGGTATCCTTCTCGTTGTTCAAATCGGACAACTGCTGATTCCGTTTGTTTAGATTTTCATTTTGTTTCAGTATCTCTTCACGCTGGTACTGAATTTCTTTATTTTTTGCTGTAAGCCAAATGCTGGCCATCCTCCGCTTCCTGCTGTTCAACCATTGAAACAATACCAACAAACTAACGCATGAAGCCACAACAACTAAGACAATATTCTGAAGACGTTGTTGCTGAATGGTGGCTGTGCTTTTATTTTCGTTTGCTTTCAGCAAATCATTTTCTTTCTCTTTCTTTTCGATCTTTAACTGAAACTCAAGTCGCTCAATCTGTCGCGTTAAATCGATATTTTCCAATGACTCTTTCAATAACAAATAGCGATTAGTGTAAAGCGTTGCTTTTTGTACATCACCCTGCGCTTCATAGATTTTTGATATGTGAAATGTTGCGTCCATCTTTTGGGCTATGTTTTTACTCTTGTTTGTCTCGTCAATGATTTGCTCGAATAATACAATTGCTTCCTTAAACTTTTTTCTTCGATATAATATCTGACCCTGTAGCAGCTTAACACGAGGTAGCAAAATCGAGTTGGATGTAGTTCTTAAATTTTGAGTAGCATTATCGATCTCCTTTGATGCTAACACCAAACTGTCCATTGAGATCAATACCTCAGCAACGCCTAATTTTATTTCAGCCAGACTTACCTTATCGTGAATATGATTGGCAATGGTTTCGGCTTCGCGAAAAGATAACAGCGCATTCTTTGAATCGCCAATTTCCTTATACACCAAACCCAATTCCGATAGGGCAGATAATGACGTTCTTGGCTCCCCCACTTCTTTTCGAAGTTTACATGCGCGTTTAGACATATCCAAAGCATTCACATAATCCTTCTGCGACTTGAATAGATTAGAAAGACTTCTGTAGATGTAAGCAAGTCCTACCTTATCGCCAACATGATCAAAAATTCTTCTTGCTTCACTAAAATTAGAATAGGCTCTCTTTAAATCACCTTGGTCAAAAAATAACCTTCCTAAATTATTGTAGCCGTATGCCAGCTGGATCGAGTCTTCTTGCTTTAACGCAACGTCAATTGCACGATTGTGATATTCAAATGAAGTTTCCAGATCGCCTTTGTACGCGGAAGCGAGTCCAATAAAGCTTAACGACTTTGATAACTCTTTCTTAACCTGAATTTTCTCGCCCAACTCATACGCCTTGGTACAATAAAAAACAGTACTGTCCGGAAAAGACAACCGATATTGAAAACCAATTTCATTTAATAGCTTAAACTGTTGTTCTGGAGAAGCTTTGCGCAATGATCCCTTTAAACTATCGATCAACTGTTGGTTTTGACCAAAGGAAAAAAGACTCAACGAAAGAAGAGAAAAGAGAAGAAAGACCTTTTTAAACACGGCTCCAGAATTTCAATAGAAAAATGAGGATAAAGTTTTCATTAAGCAAGTCCTTTCTCTGGTTAATTGTTAAATGTTAATCGTCAATCCTACTTTGTCAAGTATGCAATAATCTGTCATGGTTTATTTAAATTTTGATTGGCCACACGCTTCAAGCTACAAGCCGCAGGCTATTTTGTGCGTAAAATCTGCGTGAAGCTTGTCGCCTGAAGCGTGAAGCCTTATTAAAGGCACACATGATAAAGTAGGATTAACTGACTTCTTCTACTCCTCTTCAAAGTTTAAGTCTCTTCCAAACGTTTCATCTACTGCACGTAAGGCAATGAATGCTATTATTATTGTAGAGATACCGATGATCAATGCGCCTTGAATAACGCCTACCTCGCCTCGCAAATACTTAAAAGCGAAAGTGATTGGGATAACTGTTCCTCTGATAATATTGGGAACCGATGTGGTTACAGTCGAGCGAAGGTTTGTGCCAAATTGCTCGGCTGCAATGGTAACAAATAAAGCCCAGTACCCTATGCCAACACCCAGCAAAAAACAAATGGTATAAAAAGTGCTGACTGATTTGAAGGGACTGAACAAAAAGAAGAGAATAAAAATAAGCGTCAGTGCAGCATAAATTTTAACAACCTTTTTTCTTGACTTCAACGCCTGACTAATAAAGCCACTCGCTAAATCTCCTACTGCTAAGCCGATGTAAGCAAACATGACAGCATCACCTGCAACAATTTTTCCGGCAATGTTTAGTTCAACTGCAAACTCAGGAGAAAACGTAACGAGAATACCGATAACAAACCAAATGGGTAAGCCAATAAAGATGCAACCCAAAAACTTCTTTAGTCTGCTTCCATTCTGAAACAATTGCAGAAAATTTCCCCGTTGTACTTTTTTCTCTATTGTCTTCAAAAATATACCTGACTCAAAAATACTTACACGTGCTACCAGCAGCATTAAACCTAAACCGCCACCAATAAAGTAAGATATCTGCCAATGATCTACGAATATCTTCGAAATAACATTCGCCAATACAGCTCCCATCAAACCTACACTCGCAATAATAGCTGTTGCATACCCACGAAGATTTGTAGGAAGCGTTTCAGAAACCAGTGTAACACCAGCACCCAATTCACCAGCAAGGCCGATACCAGCAATAAGCCGAAGCCAGGCATATTGATCTACCGTTGTAACAAAACCATTGGCAATGTTAGCAAGTGAATACATTAAAATGGAGCCGAATAAAACAGAAAGCCTTCCTTTTTTATCGCCCATTATGCCCCAGATAATTCCTCCGAGTAAAAGACCTGCCATCTGCATGCGCAATAAATATTCACCTTGCTCGAGCAACTGTCCATCTGGAACACCAAGGGAGCTCAGGCTGGACTTTCGAACGATGCTAAAAAGAAGTAAGTCGTAGATATCAACAAAGTAGCCAAGTGCGGCCACAATGACGGGTAAGCTAAAAAGCGCCTTCAGGTTTTTTTGATCCATCCGGAAATTTAATAATCTTATTTTGATTCAAGCAACTATAGAATCCTATTCGGAATCACGATAGGCAAAATGGATCACATGACTGACAGAGGAAAACCAAAAAAAATTGATACAAAAACCAGAAGTCTAGAAATAGGAGATCTCTATCGGAGGAGAAAATGAAAACATCGATAGACTAAATACTATAAATACTAAAAGACCTTGATTGCGGATAAAATAAAGACAACTGTGCAGCATAACTTTTAATGAACCTGATAAAAAGTAGCCGCCCAACCAATTGAGATGGTCAGGCGACTTGTATGTACAGGTGTTATTTCACTTGATTCAATTTCTTCTCTTCAATAATATAAGCGGCTCCCAGGCCTAGTCCTCCAAAGATGAATAGCATAGAGAAATACGCTACCTCATCCATATCAAAAGTTCGGTCTAAAAAGTAACCCATCAACAAGCCAAGACCTGCGCCAATAAAAAGCAACGAAACGCGTAATGGAAAGGAGGTATTCCGTTGTCTTCGAATGTTAAATAAATCCGGGCTAGCTCCTTTTTCAATCATTGCCATGCGTTCGATGTTCTCAAACTTGCGCAAGTAAATCACCATAATAAATGCTCCAAGTGTTATCACAATGACCATTATTATTCCAAATATTCCCTCTTCCATAATTGATAAGTATTTTAAGTTTTGCCTCTTTGACGCAGACTTTTTCATTCCGGTTACATCATTTTGAGAAATGGAGAAGAGAATATTCCACAGAATAAAAGCGCAATTGAGGGGTCTTATGCACATATTGACACAAACTGAAAGATTTCCCACTGGAGGGGTTTGTAGTTTAATAAAAATTTTCTACTATATTTGGAACTGTTAATTGTCATTCTTTCACCGCGAAGTAGTTCAAGTTGAAGCCTGCCAGTTTTCGTTAATTAATTTATTCATCTATTCTTTTTACACAATGAACATTTATGTTGCCAACATCCCTTTTAAGGCATCCGACTCGGAATTGAAGGGATTATTCGAAGAGTATGGCGAAGTTTCTTCAGCCAAAATTGTAATGGACAAAGTAACTCAGCGCAGCCGCGGTTTCGGTTTTATCGAAATGCCGGATGATGCGAGTGCCCGCCAAGCTATCACTAGCTTGAATGGTTTCGACTTCCTTGGTAAAACTTTGGTAGTAAACGAAGCAAGACCTAGAACTGATGCTCCCCGCAGTGGTGGTGGTGGCGGAGGTGGCTACAACAGAGGTGGTGGCGGTGGTGGATTTAATCGCAGAAATAACGATTATTAAGCATAACCGATACTAACACAAAAAAGCCTTGATTTACATCAAGGCTTTTTTTTGCTCAAGAAATACCGCTGCGCAACTGTTTTGAGGTGACTGACCGTTTAAGACGGAAACACTTACGATTTCTGTTGCCTTTGCCAGCTTAATTTCTTAAACTTTGTATGTATAAACCCTACAGGTATGAGCGTAATTACAGACGTTGAGAAATGGGGGAACAATCACCGCCCCGGTTTCTTGGATTTTTTCCGGATGGTTCTGGGTATCTTTATCACCTACAAAGGCGTGTTTTTCATCACGCATATGCATGAACTTGAGATGACTGCTTCTGGCGTGAATATCGCATTCGCTGCAGTTGTGCTATCACATTACATCGTATTCGCGCACATTTTAGGAGGTTCCCTCATTTTCTTTGGCCTTTTTACCCGCATTGTTTGCCTGATACAACTTCCGATTCTTATCGGTGCCGTCATTTTTATTAACCTGCCCAAGGGTTTATTATCGATAGGTAATATGGAACTCTGGGCCTCTATTGTTGTATTAGTTGGCCTTGTTGTATTTATGATTTTTGGTGCTGGTCGATTCTCGATTGATGCCAAGCGAAGAAGAGAGATGAATTCTTCATCCTCGTAAGTTATACATCATTTTACCTAATCTGAACCGAAGGGCATCTGAACGATCAGATGCCCTTTCTATTTAGTATCGTTCATTTCCGAACCACTGCTAACTAATAACTATTCACTATTTTCGAAACTACAATTTCATTCATGGACTACATCATCGGCATTGACATCGGTACGGGAAGTACAAAAGCAGTAGCTGTATCAACAACAGGCGAGGTACTTTGCACATCACAAGTCTCCTACCCCATTCTCAATCCGAAACCGGGTTATAGTGAACAGGCACCGGAACTTATCTGGCAGGCATTTATTAAATGTATTGTGCGCGTTGTGAATCAACTTCACCTTCAACCAAAAGGAATTGCATTGAGTAGTGCTATGCATAGTGTGATTGGTGTGGATGAAAATGGTCAAGCGTTAATGAACATGATTACATGGGCCGATAATCGCAGCGCAGTTATTGCAGAAAAAATTAAGGCATCATCATCCGGAGAGATGTTGTATGAACAAACGGGAACTCCGATTCATCCCATGTCGCCATTGTGCAAAATAATTTGGTTGCGAGAAAATGAGACCGAGCTTTTCCAACATATACATAAATTCATTTCTATAAAAGAATACATCTGGTTCAAACTCTTTGGTGTATTTGAAATAGATCACTCTATTGCTTCTGCCACGGGTCTCTTTGATATTGAAAGACTTCATTGGAATGAAAATGCTTTGCAACGATGTGAGATTTCTACAGATAAGCTTTCCCTACCTGTTAGCACTTCATACATGAGAAGTGATGTTTCGAATTCAATACTTAAGCAACTCAGCATCAATCAAGATGTCCCCTTCATTATTGGAGGCAGTGATGGATGCATGGCGAATGTTGGAAGCTTTGCTATCGAACCTGGAATTGCGGCACTCACCATTGGAACCAGTGGTGCTATTCGAGTAGCCAATGCAACATCTACTATTAATGTCGAAGCAATGCCTTTTAATTATAGATTGGATGAAAATACATTCATCACCGGTGGTCCGATCAACAACGGAGGAATTGCATTAAAATGGTATGTAGAAAGTTTTCTGAAAAAGAAATTGCAGTCTTCTGAAGATTATGATGCGATATTAAATGAAACCATAACGATCGGCCCCGGAAGCAACGGACTTATCTTTCTCCCCTACCTTCTTGGCGAGCGCGCTCCACTTTGGAACAGCGAAGCATGTGGTGTATTCTTTGGAATTGATTCAACTCACACACAAACGCATTTCACTCGCGCAGTGATGGAAGGTATTCTATTTGCACTGTACAATATTGGCAAGACCATGGAAGAATCGGGTCTTAGCATTAATGAGATTCATGTGAGTGGTGGATTCGTTCATTCCGAAATTTGGCTTCAGTTATTGGCTGATATCTTTGGGAAAAAGATCATACTCATTCGTGCAGAAGATGCATCCGCTCAAGGCGCTGCCTTTCTGGCTATGAAAAAATTAAATCTGATTAAAGATTACAATACACTAATGCCCTCATCGGTTACAACTTATCTTCCCAATAACAATCACCACCAAATATATTCTGAGAAAATATTTCCAGTGTTTAGAAATTTGTCAAAGAATCTGATGCTGGATATGGCTGTGCTTCACGAACTGAAGATAAGTTTACAAAATGACCCTGCGAATAATTAACTCCCAACAATATCAAGGACTATGCAAATCGGATTAGTGGGACTTGGCAAAATGGGATTCAACCTTGCATTGGACTTACAGCGAAATAAGTATGATGTGGTAGCCTATGATGTAAATCCTGCTGCGATAAAATCGATTCAGGAAAAAGGAATTAAAACAGCAACGTCATTAAAAGACCTTGCGGAAAATATACAAAGCAAACGTATTATCTGGTTGATTATTCCTTCAGGTGAGTTAGTCGATCAAACTATTCAAGAAATTCAACCTTACTTATCCGTTGGTGATATTATCATTGATGGAGGTAATTCTTTTTATAAAGATTCCATGAGAAGATATGAAGAGATGGAAGCATTTCAAATCGATTTCCTGGAATGTGGTATCAGTAATGGAGCCGATGATGAACCTAGTAAAATTAGCGGAATGATTCATGGAAATCGCTTTGCCTTTAACTATTGCAAACAACTTTTTAAAGACATCTGTGAAGAGGGTTATCAATATTGTGGAAAAATTGGTTCTGCATATTCCTCGAAAGATTCACAATGAATGTGTGTGCTACTTTACGATAAAAAAGATTGATCTTTATTAGCTTCGTTGATAAATAATATCTGATCAATTTATTTTTTATTTATCCGCAATCGAATACAAATTACTTCTTTTGCTTTGCGCCACGGTTTTCAGCAGAATACTTTAAGAAAATATTGCGAATGAAATTTAATACTCTTATTTTCATGTCATTACTCTGTTGCGAATAATTCCCACCCTTGAGCCCAACCGCAGAGTAAATAATCGTTGGTCATGAATTGTTATATTGAGTAGTGATTGAGGTTTTCTAATAAAGAATGACAGTTTGTAGTAAGTGCGCATTCGCAGTCATTCAATTGAAATATTGCACTTCACGTTGAAAAAATACACGTTAACATTAAAACCGAAAAACAATGAAAAAAAATTATCAACTCGGCCTTCTTCACTTTGTACACATGCTGATCAATACCGATGGACGAATCGATGATCGTGAGATGGAAATTATTCTAAAAATTAAAAAGGAAGAAGATATTGAAGACAGTGTATTTCTTGAGTTTTCAAGAAGCATCGCCACTGCCAAAGATCAGGATATATTTAATCGTGGTTTAGACTTACTAAACAGCTGCACAGAAGAAGAAAAACTCTGCGCTTTTGTTTACATGTTCCAGCTTGCCGAGGCGGATGCCTCTGTTTCCATGAAAGAAGTCCGCTTGCTCATGTATGCACTTAAAGTTACCAATGTTGATTTCAATGATGTTGCGATCAGTACCGATCTTGTAAATCCAAATACTAATCGATTAAATCCATTTCATGTTGGACGAGTTAGTGGATGATTATCGGTTAGGATAACATCAAGCACGTTTCAACTCTATAATCGTAAGCTCAGGTGGCATACCTATTCTTCCGGGATATCCCAAATAACCAAAACCTCTGTTAACGTATAGGTATTGATTATCTTCCTGATAAAGTCCGGCCCATTGCTTATAAGCATACTGTGACGGACTCCATTTGAAATTCCCAATTTCTACACCAAATTGAAATCCATGGGTATGTCCGGCAAACATCATGTCAATATCGGGATATAGTTTTCGCACTTGCGCATCCCAATGACTGGGATCGTGCGAGAGTAAAAGTTTTACAGCTGCTTCTTCTGTTCCGTTGTAAGCCTGATCCAATTTTCCATGCTGCGAAAATTTTGTACCCCAATTCTCAATGCCCAGTATTGCAATTTTCTCCCCTCCTACTTCGATGAAGCGGTGCTCATTCATTAAAATATCATAACCCAATAGTTTATGAGCCTGAACTAAGTCTTGAAAGTTTTTATGTTTTGCATCTTTCGTTGCCCAGGGTTGATAGTCACCATAGTCATGATTTCCGGTAACCGAAAAAACACCAAGAGGAGCCTTAACTTTGTTGAAGATGTCAATATAATCTTTTACCTCTTTGGTTTCATTGTTTACCAAATCACCTGTAAAGAAAACCAAGTCAGGCTTCTCGTTCATCAACATCTCCACTCCGCCTTTAACTGCAGTTTTATTGAAGAAACTTCCCGTATGTATGTCCGAGATTTGCGCGAGTTTTATTCCATCAAATGATTTTGGAAGATTAGGAAGTTTTACCGTCAATCGCTTTACGCGATAATCGTGTGCTCCCGAAATAATTCCGTATGCCATTGTTCCAAAAGGTATGGCCGCAGCAACCAATGCTGTCTTCGATAAAAATTCAGATCTTGTGATGGTTTCGCCCGGCATATCACCATTCGCTCCTTTATAAAAGAAATTAGCAAGCCACTTTACTCCTCGATAGAGATCATCGATAAATAGAATAACAACGGCAAAGAGTTTAGAGAAGTATACCGAAATCAAACCTGTTAAAACCCAATTGCGAAAACCTGCACTCGATGTATAGGGATCGCCAAACGTCCACCACGTAATGGCTGCTATGCTCAAAACGGTAGGAATCCAAAATCCATATCGGAAAATGTTCCTCCATAGAGGCGACCACTCCTTGCTCACCATTAAGATGGCCTGGAATACATAGTAGTCGATTATTAAAAAAACAATTGTAACAATAAAGAGGGTCATCATTCTAGGCTGCATAAAAATTGAAAAAGTCGTCTTAAGTTTTAAGACGACTTTTTCATGATTTTAGTTTACTATTAATTAAGTGCTACTGAACCTTCCTCTGTTTTTGGAGCCGTCTTATACACTTTCTCTTTAATGCGTGCTACTACTAAATATAGCACTGGCACCAGGAATAAGGTTAAGAACGTTCCAAAGATCAATCCGAAAATCATCGTCCAGGATAAAGGTCCCCAGAACGCTACGTTATCGCCACCAAAATAAATGTGTGGATTAAACTCTGTAAATAAGGTAACGAAGTCAATGTTCAAACCAACTGCCAACGGAATCAATCCTAATGTGGCCGCCATTGCTGTTAATAGTACAGGTGTCATACGGGTTTTAGCAGCCTCAATGATAGCGGCCTTCAACTCCATTCCCTGATCGATCAACAAATCTGTAAATTCAACAAGGAGAATTCCATTGCGCACCACAATCCCTGCAAGCGCCATAATACCCACACCTGACATTACAATGGATATTTCCATTTTGAACAATGAGAATCCAATCAGTACCCCAATCACACTGAAAAGGATTTCAGATAAGATGATTAAGGGCTTGCTCACTGAGTTAAATTGAATAACCAGAATCATAAAGATCAAACCGAGAGCAACCATACCCGCTACACCAAGGAAAGCGGTGGTTTCACCTTGCTGCTCTTGCGCTCCTGTCATTTTAATTTCAACCTCATCAAGGTGAGAGAATGATGCAAGCTTCTCTTTAATGTCAGCCACCACCTCATTCTCGTTGAAGCCTACTAAAACATTTGATGATAATGTCACCACTCGCTTCTGATCAATTCTTCGAATACCAGCATAACTGTTGGAGTACTCAATCTTAGCAATTGAAGCCAAAGGAACCTGGCGTACCGCACCACCCATCGTCATATCGCGAAAGGTAATCGGCAGATTCATTAATGTATTAATATCGTTACGCTGCGATTTCTTGATGCGAAGCTGGATTGGATAATCATCATTCTCATCGCGGAATCTTGAAATCTCCACACCATATATTGCTGTTCGCAGAATGCCACCAATCTGAACCGTAGAAATACCTTCACGATTTGCTTTCTCACGATCGATGTTGATCACGATCTCCGGCTTACTACTTTCAAAGTCTGACTTCAATTCTTCCACCCCAGGAATTTGAAGAGAATCAAGATAGCGTTTGGCACGATCTGCTGTTGATACCAACACATCAAAGTTATCTGCGGCAATCTCAATGCTTATTGGTTTACCTGTTGGCGGTCCGCCTTGTTCTTGATTAACCGAAATTTCAGCACCCTTAATACCCTTAAGAGCCTGCCGGATTTTATCGAGATAAACGCGTGTTGAATTTCCATCGCGTTTTGCAAAGTTGACAAACGCAACGGTTACTTTACCTAAATGAGGTTGTGCGTTGTTACCTGAAGTCTGGTCTTCGTCTGCACCAACAGCTACGTTCGAAATAATGGATTCTACAATAGCGGTATCGCTGCTCATTACTTGTTCAACACGTTTCTCAACAATATGGGTAACAGAGTCTGTTACAAGTTGATCTGTGCCAATGGGCATGCGGACGTAAGCGAATATAAAATTGGGATCGCCAATAGGAAAAAACCCTACCGGAGGTTTTCGAACACCTGTGAACCAAATGGAAAAAAAGAATAACGCAATCACACCAGCGATTACACCCGCTGGTCTCCAGCCTTGAAGGCACCACTGAATCATATTCTTATAACCGTGTTGTACTTTCGGCCATCCCTTTGTCTGGAAGTTTGATATCACTTCCTCTAAAAAGAAACGGTGCAACGAATAGATTCCGAAAATAAATAGGGTGAAGTTACCCAATCCAAAAGATCCACTAATGTAAAATACACTTGCAATCGCAGCGAAAACAACAGCTGTGATTTTGTATCCTTTTGTAACCTTAACACGGCTGTGATCATGATCGTGAACCTTCATAAAATCTGCGGCAAAAACCGGATTCATGATGTAGGCAACCACAAGTGACGCTAAGAGAGCAATAATTAGTGTAACGGGTAAGAAGAACATGAACTCACCAATTGTACCGGGCCAGAATGCGAGCGGAACGAATGGAGCAAGTACTACCATAGTACCCGAAAACACCGGCATAAATACTTCTCCAGCAGCAATCTTCGCTGCTTTGCGAATAGGTACTTTACCGTTATCAAAAACACGGTGCGTATTTTCAATCACCACGATCGCATCATCCACCACAATACCTAACGCAAGCAGGAAGGAGAACAAGGTCATCAGGTTTAATGTGAAACCGATGCTGGGGAAAATAAGGAATGCAATAAAACTTGAGATTGGAACTGAGAGTCCAACAAAGATTGCATTCGTTGCTCCCATAAAGAACATGAGGATTAATGTCACCATCACAAACCCAATGATGATGGTGTTGATCAAATCATGCAAGGTTGTCCGAGTGTTATCAGACTGATCCGCAGTAATCGTAATTTTAGTGCCAGGGGGTAAAATATTTGCTTCGAAATCTTTTACAATTTCATTGATCTGATCAGAGGCTAAGACAAGATTCTCACCTCCGCGCTTGATAATATTAAGAGTGATAACATTTTTACCGTCAAGACGCGCGAAACTTTCTTGCTCTTTGTGCGAATCAATTACTTCCGCAATATCTTTCAGGTAAATCTTACCACCTTTTATAGAACCGATAACCGTGTTACCCATTTGTTCCGCAGATGTGAATTCACCATTTACACTGAGTGATCGCTTCATACCATCAACCGAAAGCTGACCTCCTGATACGATTTGGTTTTCATATCCAATGGCACCTGAAATATCATCTAAGCTTACACCCGCCAAGGATGCCTTAAATAAATCAACGTTAATCTGAATTTCACGATCAAGCGCTCCGATAATATCCACACGTCTGATTTCTTTCAACGTCTCGATACGATCTTGCATTTGCTCCGCATATTTCTTCAAAGTTTGAAGGTCGTAATCACCCGAGATGTTTACGTTCATGATCGGTAATGCCGAAATATCGATATCAATAACTTGTGGGTCGTCTAATAAATTAGAAGGAAGTTCTGGCTTGGCTCTATCAACAGCTTCCTGTACTTCACGCTTTGCCTCTTTTACTTCTACATCTGTTTCGAATTCAATGATAACGTTCGAGAAATCCTGAACCGAATTACTGGTTACTTTCTTAACACCATTGATAGACTTAACCTGCTTTTCGATTTGTTTGGATACCAGGTTCTCAACATCCTTTGGTGCAGCACCAGGATAAATAGTTGCCACATAAATTTGTGGGAACACCACTTCCGGAAAGTTTTCCTTCGGCAAGCTGTTGTAGGTCATGATACCAGCAAGGCAGATAAAGAAAGTAGCAACATAAATCACTACCTTATTATCGATGGACCAGCTGGTGGGTTTAAATTCTTTTTCTAGGTCTTGCATAAGCTTGAAGTTTGTAGTTTAGAGTTGCGAGTTTATAGTGGAAACATTCGTTCGGTTAACCACTACTATCAACCGCAGACTATTGACTAATTTATATTTTTACCAATTCGCCATCATTCAAACTCTGATAGCCTACCGTTATCACTTGATCACCAGCCGAAAGGCCTTTTGTAATCTGCGCAAGGTTATCGAATACACCCGAAACAGAAACAATGCGTCTTCGCGCAACGGTTTTTGCGCCATCTTTCTCTGCTACGTAGACAACCTTTTCGCCATTTACATCTTGCACTACATTAACCGGAACAACAATGGCCGATGGTTCTGAACGAAATATAACCTTCACAACGGCTGTCATATTGGGTCTAAGTTCAGTATATGACGGTAGATCTACTTCAATCGTAAAGGTGCGCGATAAGAGTTCGATGTTCTTACCAACAAAGGTCACCTTTGCATCAATATCTTTTCCTAACTCATCTACTGTTACACGTACCTTGTCACCTTTCTTAATGGTGGTAACAAACGATTCAGAAATATGGGCGGTAATCTTTAATTTAGAAGTGTTTATCACTCTGAAAGCCGGCATGCCCGGAGAAATGCTTTCTCCGTTCTTCGCTGCCACCTCATCGATCGTTCCGCTTATTGGTGATTTAATGCGTGTCATTTCATTTTGCTCTTGTAATCCGGCAATCTGACGCTCTAAGCCTTCCTTATTCGATTTGGCCTGAAGAAATTGTACTTCCGTTCCAATCTTCTGATCCCACAAATTTTTCTGCCGTTGGAATACCTGATTGGCAAGTTCCATTTGAGATTGCATAGATTCAATTGTTCTTAGGATTATCGAATTGTCGATTTGTGCTAACACTTGTCCTTTTGAAACACCTTGTCCTTCCTTTGCAAATACCTGAGTCACTACGCCCGGGGTCTTCGCACTTACCAGAATGTTATCTTCCGCTTCAATGGCGCCTTGTGTTTGTACATAGTGATCGAACTTCTGTGGAGCAAGTTGGATGACCGCTACTTCTTTCGATTTTACTTTAATCTTAGAAGAATCTACTGGCATTTCTTTTTCCAACGCAGCGATTTCTTTTGCAAGCGCTGCTTGCTTTTCTTTTAGTGATTCGAGCTTTGCACTTTTATCAGTGCTGCAAGCCGCAAGAACTCCAGCCAAAGCCAAAATAGATAGGTAATTGTATACTGTTGATTTCATTTTCAATTTATTTTCAGGTTAAGGGGTCTATTAATTTTGTGGTGATGCAAGAGTATTGATCTTTCCGTAAGCACGTATCAAATCAACGCGTGATACAATAGCATCATACATGGCGCTGTAATAATTGATTTGTGCTTCGCGTAACGCGCTTTCAGCATCAACCACTTCCAGGTTCGTTCCAACACCTTGTTGATATTTAATTTTTGTAACGCGTGCTACATTTTCAGCCAACGTTGTATTTCGTTTCTGAGCATCCAATGATTTCAGTGCGTTCGCATAAACGATCGTGTTTTGCTTTATTTCAAGATCAATACCATTCTTCAATGACTTAAATCCGTTTTCAATTTTTAATAGAGAGAGTTTCGATTGCTGCACTTGATAGTTCCGTTGCAAGCCACTGAAGATTGGAACGTTTAACGAAATGCCAAAAGAGGTTGCAGGATACCACTTGTCCGGACCGTACGTTCCATTATCCTTAATATTGCTGTTCGTTTTAAATAACCCGGCAATATTGTTTGATTGAGTACCCATGCCGAGGTTTGCAAATGCTGAAAGAGTTGGTACTGATGCCGAAACTTTATTCTTCACATCAAGTTCCTGTAACGTTTTATTCGATTCCAAAATGCTGTAGTCGATTCGAGTTGTGTAATTCCAATCCTCTTTTAGATAACTAATGTCGCGATCAATTTTTATACTGTTTAGATCTCCTGCTACCGTTATGGGGTTCTCCATTGGATAATTCATTTGAAACTTCAACAACTCAAGTGCGATCTCCTGAATACCCAAAAATTTATCACGCTCGATAATGAGATTGTTCAAGGTTACTTCTGTTCGATCAACGTCAATTGCTTCAGCAAATCCATTTTCGTTGAGTGCTTTCGTTGATTTAAACAAAGAATCAACACGGGCAATGTTGCTTTCAAAGAGCTTGATGCGCTCATTGTTAATAATTGCAGCGAAGTACGCCTTCGTTACATTTTCAATGATCTGCTCTTTTGTTTGTTGTGTTGTTTTTGAAGCCAGATCTCGATAAGTACCTGCTGCTTTTAAACCCAGCAGATACGAATTATTAAAAAGTATTTGGTTAATAGATAATGCTGCACTTCCGTTGCTTGGTAGTTGAAAAAAGTTTTGAGAGGCAACAACATCGTTATCTTTGAGGGCAGGTAAGAATTCGTTGTAGAGAGAATCAGCTTGTCCCGTGAAACCAAATGCTGTCTGTTTTGTTGCATAAAAGCGAGCGAGTTTAGCATTGTGCATTAACGATACAGTTCCATCAATCTGAGGTAAGCCAATACCACGTGTCTCCTTCACTTTAGCATGTGAAATTCTTTCATCAATCAACGAGTTCTGTATGTTGATTGCATTCTCAAGAGCATATGTAATAGATTGCTCCAATGTAAATGAGCCAGAGGGCACATCATTCGTTTGAGCGTTTACCCACAGGGGTACGAGCAGTGATACGAAGAGGGTTTGATATAATCGTTTCATAT
>JANODK010000080.1:0-5429 GCA_031412655.1 Chryseolinea sp. | reverse complement strand
TATCTTTTTCGAATTTGAATCCCGTGTCAATGGCATTAAACAGCGTGAAGGCTTTGGGGATCCGATCGTGAAGTACACCTACATTCAATACCTCATCGAACCCGGAAAGGCGCTGGTATTTTCCTTCAATTGCCCGAATCGCGACAAAGCAGAATGGCAGGAGACAGCGAGGTTGATGATGAAGGCAATCAAGATTAAATAGTTGTCGGTTAATGGTTAAAAGTTAATGGGAATGCATTAGTACCATTAACTTTTAACCATTAACAATTAACTTTAAAAAGGGATGGATTTATACACGGACGAATATTTCATGCGTGAGGCATTGAAGGAAGCAACAAAGGCTCTTGAAATAGGAGAGGTACCCGTGGGTGCTGTGGTGGTTTGCCAGAATCGTATTATTGCCCGTGCTCATAATCAAACCGAAAAGCTCACGGACGCAACGGCACATGCCGAGATGCTAGCCGTTACGGCTGCAGCAAATTACCTGGGCTCAAAATATCTTAGTGAGTGTACGTTGTATGTTACCCTCGAACCTTGCGTAATGTGTGCCGGTGCACTACATTGGTCGCAACTTCAGAAATTGGTTTTTGGAGCGTCTGATGTTCAGCGTGGATATAGTTTAATAAGCAGTCCGTTGCTGCATGCAAAGACTGAAGTGGTAACAGGAGTGAAGGCAGACGAATGTAAAAAAATGGTAGATACATTTTTTAAAGGCATTCGAAGATAGTAAATGGCATGCGTTCTCTATTTGGAGAATGCAGAGTTGGCCACAAGCCTCACGCTTCAGGCTACAAGCTAGCAGCGTGAAGCTTGAGGCTCTAAAATTAACAATGTAAATTCTTAACAAATGGAAATAAAAGGAAGAGTACTTCAACTATTGCCGCTCACAACAGGACAAGGCAAAAAAGGCCCCTGGAAAAAACAAGAGTTCATCATTGAAACGCAAGCACAATACCCTAAAAAGGTTTGTCTTTCTGCCTGGGGCGATAAGGTAGATCAATACAATTTAACGATTGGTGACATGGTAAATGTATCGGTTGATTTGGAGAGCCGTGAATACAATGGTCGCTGGTACACAGAAGCACGTGCATGGAAATTAGAGAAAGATAGCAGTGGTAGTAATGGTGGTAGTCAGGGCGGCCCGCCTCCTCCAATGGAAGAACCATTCTCTCAGGATAACAGTGCAACGGACGATTTGCCATTTTAGGTTTTGAGCATAGCGGGTTAAAATAAAATGAAGATACCCGTGAAAATTGAAATTTTACTGACGCCAGGATGGTTGTATATTTGATTTCAATAAAAAGTTTGTTCAACTCTAAATAAAAAAACAACAATGGCCTTTACATTACCCGCGCTTCCGTATGCATTCAATGCATTGGAGCCACACATCGATGCACGTACTATGGAGATACACCATGGTAAACATCATAATGCTTACGTAACCAATCTGAACGCAGCCGTTGCCGGTAAGCCCGAAGAAAGTTTAAGCATTGAAGAAATTTGCAAGAACATTTCAAAATATCCTGCTCCTGTTCGCAACAACGGTGGAGGTCATTATAATCACAGTTTATTCTGGACAGTTCTTGGACCGAATGCAGGCGGAGCACCAACAGGTGCGTTGGCAGATGCCATCACTGCAGCTTTTGGAAGTTTTGATGAATTTAAAACAAAATTTGCAGCCGCTGGAACAACTCGCTTTGGTTCAGGATGGGCTTGGTTAATTGTTGGAGCCGATGGTAAGTTGGCCATCACATCAACACCTAATCAAGACAATCCTTTAATGGATGTTGCCGAAGTAAAAGGAACACCTGTTCTTGGTTTAGATGTTTGGGAACATGCCTACTATTTGAATTACCAAAACCGCAGACCTGATTACATTACAGCATTTTGGAATGTGGTAAACTGGAGTGAAGTGGCAAAACGTTTTGCTGCGAAATAGTTTTAGGAATTGATTTTAAAAAAGACGGCTATCCAAACTGGATAGCCGTCTTTTTTGATATTCCGGTTGCCATTTTACTGCTTCCTCCGGCATTTGAATATTGGAGCTTTAAAAATTCTTACGCAAAGTCACTCCATAATTTCTTGGATCACCCAAATGCGCAGCACCAAAATCATAAGCGTATGAAATGAACTTCTCGTTACTCAGGTTTCGTCCCCAGAAAAATAACTCCCAGCTTTTAGCCGTTACGCCAACTCTTGCATTCAGCAAACTGTAACCTGACTGCTTGACTGTATTTTTCAAATCAAAATACTGATCACCCAAATACATCCATTCACCCCGTAGGATCAATTTAATATTTTGCGATGAAGAAAGATTCCAGTTGTATTGTACGGCTAACATCGAAGTAATATCCGGTGTAAACAATTGACGATTGCCTTTATAGTCAACTTCTACTTCGCCTTCTGGAAGTTTTAAAGTTGTGTATTTCGAGTTGGTATATCCAAAACTATAATCGACTTGAAAATTCTTAAAAGGAGTTGCTGATATTTCTGCTTCTATTCCTTTACTCTCTAATTCGCCAGCGTTTCTTGTAACCGTGATGGCCTGCGGTAAAACCAATGTAGGTACTTGTACATCTGTAGCGCGTATAAAAAATGCCGCTACGTTAAAACGGATTTTGTTATCCAAAAAGGTTTGCTTTAAACCAATCTCAAGGTTGTTACTGTATTCCGGTTTGTAAGAATCCAGTTGAGGTTGAGAAGGATCAGAAGCAAGTTGGGTAAACCCACCTGTTCTGAACCCTCTTGAATAATTAAAATAAAGATTTGTGTTTTCGCTTGCGCGGAAAGCAAGACCAATTTTTGGTGATATGGCATTAAAGTCTGCAGATGCACTAGTGTTCGCAAAAGTCGTTTCAAGTGGATTGGTTCCAATCTGAGATTCACCCATAACACTTTGTATCTTATGTTCAAAGTCATATCGCACACCAGCGATCAGATCCAGTTTTTCAAAAAAGGTATATGTTGCCTGGCCAAAGAAAGCATAGCCGGTTGTTTTGCTCGTTGACGTGCTGATGCTTGTTGAATCTGGAGTAGCTTTAGGATCGATGTAGCCTGCATCTTCACCATAGTGAACACCTTGCTTCACCGGACCTTCCTGATGGAACAAATAAACTCCTCCTGTCCATTTTAATTTCGAAGCAGAAGCAGGTGATGTGAATTTAAATTCCTGTGTCCAGGCCTTTACATTGTTCCAGTCTTTTCCATAATTGTTGATAACTGTTACGCCATCGATAGGAGAAAAATCTCCATCAATTGGTGTTTTATAATATCTGTAGTTGGATTGATAGGTAGTTTGCGAAGAAAAGTTAAATGCTTTACCGGAATAGTTCGCTGAGAAAGAACCATTGAATACATTATCAACCATGGTTGTTACACTATTCTGATTTACTTTGAATGGATTGTCGATGGCGTCATACGATAGTGGAAACGTTCCGTTATTCCGGTTTTCATTATGTTTCACATTTAGTGTAAACGACCACGAAGGACCAGCGAGGTAACGCAAATAGTAATTACCTACGATGCTGTGCTGTTTATCGAAATGAGAAGTATCAATCTCATTCGTATAAAATCCATTTGATCGATCATACATTCCGGATATTCCGAGAAACAGTTTGTCTTTTATTAATGGTGTGCGGAAGCCTGCACTGTATCGCTGCTGTACGAAATTTCCAACATTGATTTCTCCAAACCCTGCCATTCTATTGTCGGGTTGTTTAGTGATGATATTGATTACTCCGCCCATGGCATTTCTTCCATACAATGTTCCTTGCGGCCCTCTCAAAACTTCTATTCGTTCTACATCGGTTAATGGAGCGATGTAGGTATCCAAACTGAATTGATTCACTCCATCAATATAAGTGGCAACTGAAGGATCATAAGAAGTAGAGGTAATGCCGCGTATCGAAGTTACATTTCGACCATCACCCGGATTAGAAGAATATAAATTCGGAACAATAGCGGTAATGTCTTTCGTATTCCAAATCCGATACTCCTGAATCTTTGATGATGAAATTGCACTGACACTCAGCGAAACTTTTTGAATTTCTTCTTCCGTCTTTTGTGCCGTCACAATTAAATCTTCTAATTGAGTAGCGGTTTCAGCCAGTTGAAAATTTAAGGAAGCACCGTCTTGTGTTACTTCTATATCCTGTTCAACCGTTGCAAACCCAATGATTGAAACCTGAATGTGATACGATCCCGCATTTACATTTTTCAATTCAAAACTTCCCTGTTCATCTGTTGTTGTTCCTGAATTTGTATTCAGTAAACGCACATTAACTCCGGATAGTTCTTCATCTTTGAAAGAGGTAACTTTTCCTTTTATGGATTGTCCATAAACAAGAACGTGAGAAAAAAGAAGTGTTGCTAAAATGGTGAGACGACTCAGAAGATTGACACAAGTATCGCCCCCTCGATCTGACTTGTGTGTACTGGTTAGGTTTTGCATAAATTTTCTAGGTTTCAAAACCGGAAAGTTATCACTTCTATTTCAGTAGTTCTAAACCTTTCATCAACCAATTCTTCTTTTTTTGATTTAGTTTCCCGAAGTACGTATTACATTCTCCAGCATGTGAACAAATGCCTCTTGTTTCCAGGCTTCAGCATTATGACCTATTGAGGTGTAGAAGGTTCTTCCTTTGCCTGTTGAACGGTACCACGCCACCGGATGATCCTTGCCCATACCAAAATTTTTGTCCTTCATCCAAAGCATATTTCCGCTTGGTTTGATCTTTTCGCCATCTATAGTAAGGAGTATGTTGAAACCTTTAGACTTTGGATTTTCGAAGAACACGTACCACTCATCACTGTGTTTCCACGTTGTTGGTAAACCTTGTACGAGCAAACTGTCGGGCACAGTATCCAAAGTGACATCCGTTTCTTGCAATTGAGGATCAATAGGATGGTGTGAAAACGTTGAGCCCAAAAGATTTTTTTCGTACCAATCCCAATGATGAGAATCATCGCCCGCGCCATGAATACCAACAAGCGTTCCGCCTTGCTCCACATATTCTTCAAGTGCTTTCTGTTGTTCATCGTTTAGAACACGACCCGTTGAGTTATTAAAGATTACGACATCGAATTTTGAAAGCTGCGCTGGATTAAATACTCCGCCTTCTTCAGTGGTATGAAGAAACCAGTTGTTTTTCTTTGCCAGTTCGGTGAAAACATTTTTTCCTGCCTCAATGGATTCTCCATGCCTGAAGCCTGTGGATTTCGAAAACAATAACACGGTTGTTTGGACAGATGGGAAATCAATAGTCGGAGCTTCTGTTTCATATGAAATCGGGAATCCATTTTTTACTTTGTATATGAATACACTTGCTGCTGCAATGATGAGTAGGAATAGGGAGATAAATATCCAGAGGAAAATCTTAAGAATTTTTTTCATAGGTATTGGGTAGTATTGTAAAGTTATTCGGGACGGT
>JANODK010000079.1:0-10576 GCA_031412655.1 Chryseolinea sp. | reverse complement strand
GTATCTGCAAAAGGTTTTGGCTCAGAACGCCCAATCGTTTCCAATGACGATGAACAAGAGGGTCGCGCCATCAATCGAAGAACCGAAATTGAAATTATTGAAGGTAAGATGTGAGTTACCTTATTTCGATCCTGTTGAATTAACAATGCGTTCTTTTCACATTTAATTTCCAATTCCATAATCGCTAAACTTGTTTTCGCTTCTTTTTGTTATTTTGCGTAAGGTGTCGAATGGTTGTTGTTCGGAAATCGCTTAATATGAATCTTAAGGCTTTAATTGTTGATGACGATCATTTGGTTCAGTTTCTGAATAAGAAAGTGCTCAACGCATTGGGCATTGAAGCCGATATCGCCAATAATGGTTTTGAAGCCTTAGTGAGATTAAAGAATACCACCTACGATTTTTTATTAATGGACATCAACATGCCTGAAC
Organism: Chryseolinea sp.; assembly: GCA_031412655.1. GTDB lineage: Bacteria > Bacteroidota > Bacteroidia > Cytophagales > Cyclobacteriaceae > Chryseolinea. Next base: position 10,144 of record JANODK010000079.1, on the reverse strand, counting down.
AGGACGGTCTAGACACGGCTCGTTGGATTAGGGATGACATAAATAAACCTTATCGGGATATTCCCATCTTTGCACTAACAAGCTATGGTTCACTGGCTCATAGTTTAGAGATAAAAGATGCCGGCATAAATGAACATCTTCAAAAACCGCTTGACTCAAAGTTGTTGGTCGCTATTTTAAAACGATACTTCCGCAATAAGACTGATGCTGATGTGTTAACATCCAACTAATACACAATGCTTTGGTAATTGGTATTCGGTAATCAGTAATCAGTAAACCGATTACCGAATACCGATTACCCTTTTCAACATTTGGCAAACTACATTGTCAAAACCCTGGCTTGTATCTTCCCAAAACTTTCAGAACTTACAGTCTTAATTCCTCTGACTTTGATCTAAATAAGTCAATTGAAATAAAAAAAGTACTGCACCCTTAATCCAAAACGTTTTGGCTTTTCTTACTCATCTTCTTTTAAAACTTTACACCGTCTGGGTCTTTCTTGTATTCACGGTTTTCATGATCCTCTTTCTGCCCGGACTAACTATACCTTTTATGCTCGGTAAGCGATTCAGTTGGATCGGATATTCCTTTCTGTGGATCTGGTCCTGGATATTCAGCAAGCTTACCTTTATTCGGTATGAGTTTTATGGTCAGGAGAATTTCAAAAAAGGCAAGGCTTACATCTATGTAAGCAATCATACCTCGTTCCTGGATTTACCCGGCATTCGGATGATAATCCCCGGTGAATTCAGACCCATGGCAAAGAAAGAACTTTTAAAGATTCCATTGTTCGGATGGATTGCACGCGGTGCTACAGTAATTGTTGATCGCTCCAGTGGTGATAGCAAAAAGAAAAGTCTTGATAAATTAAAAGAGGTTTTGCTTCATGGTATTTCTATTTTACTTTTTGCAGAAGGAACACAAAACCGGACGAAGGAAACTCTACAACCCTTCAAAGATGGAGCCTTCCGTCTTGCTATTGATACGCAAGAACCTATCTTACCCATGGTAGTAATTGGTGCAGGTAAGTTGATGCCTCCCGGAACAGTTAATCTTAGACCAGGTGTAATAAAAATTTATGTAGGTCAGGAAATTTCGATTCAAGGATTAACCAGCAATGATCTGCCTGCACTCAAACAAAAAACATTTGATGTGATGAAGGAAATGATTCTACGAAATAGTTAAGATTGATACATTCAAAAAACGGCTTGTTAGAATCCTAGCTCTAAAATCAAATAGTGACTAAAGAGATACTCCTAAAAAGTAAATCCGGAGAGGTTTGTATGACAGCAAACCTGCTCCGGATGATTACTTACTAACCCAAAAATTCAATTCCTATAGACTGACTAACCCTTCAGTTATAGGAGATAGAGAGAGTGTTTGTGTGACTGTGATGTGTGTGTATAACCCAAAATCTTCTAAATTTTTAAAGCCACTGAACAGTTAATTGATCTTCCGTCTGAAGACCAAACTCCAGGGCCCGGATAAAACTGTGGTCGCTTTGTAAAATATTGTTCATTCGTAATATTGTTGATGTTCACCCGAAACATCAGTTGACTTGAAATTCGCACTGAAGCATTCACATCCAATACAGAATAGGAAGGCACCAGACCTACAGCACCTGACTTAGAAGGAGTCTTCGTATTCAAAGCATCTGCGTACGATTCTCCAGTGTAGCTGTACAAAGCAGATATGCTTACCGGATGCAAGCGGAATGTAACTCCATTGCGAGTAATCAAATTTGGAACAGACTCCAGTTTGTTACCGGATATATCAATGTTTTCAGATTGAGAACTTCCGCCTGGATTCTTACCTGATTTAACTTCAGCATCAGTATAGTGTCCATCAAATAAAGCCGTTGAGGTAAAGAAACTAATACCAATTCTATTATTGATTTTAAAATTGTACTCAACAAATATCTCAGCACCGTTGGTTATGGAATTACCGATGTTTGTTCGAATAATATAAGTCGATCCATTATCCGGATTTGTTTCTTCTAAACTTCCCAGACGGTTATTATATCGCAAGCGGAATACGCCAACATCCCAACGAAGACCTTGATATGATCCTCTGTATCCTAACTCCAGATTATATCCGAAGGCATCCTTCAGATTTTTGTCTACCACTTCGTAAACAGAGGTAGGAATAATGTCTTTAAAAATTACAGGGCGATAGGCTTGTGACCATCCTGCATAAAAACGTTGACCGTTTTTCATTTCATAGTTTGCATTCAAACCGAAGAGCGGAAAATTATGCTTGATTGAATTCGGTAGATTTCCAGGATCATACGCTCTAATAACACCGGTCATATCCGACTGCCCAATTTCCATACGCATACCTGGTGTTAGCATAAGGCCTTCTGTTAACTGAAAACTGTTTTCCGCGAAGAATGCGATGTTCTTCGTTTTTAAATGTAAATCGCGCCCCCAGGTTGGATCGGTTAATGTTAAATCAAAATCAGTTCCGGTTGTTCCCTTACCTAATTGTTGGCGATGAAGATCATTGTTAAATAACTGAACTCCACCAACAAGAATGCCTCTTACATTTCCAAGCGAATATTGATAAAGCAATCGAAGCTCAGAGGTATAACTATTGAAATGATCGATATCAACCTGACGCGGTGCATACGTTAAGGTTGTAGGATTAATGACATCGGGTACTGTGGCAAGCTTATCAAACTGAACACTATTGCGTGCCCCGAGAACTGCAGACACTAACCATGATAAAGTAGTTCGGTCTCCAAGTTTCCAATCCAATGAAAGCGATGGAACATATATCTCCGGATTAAAATAATTTCTTGACCGTGTTGATTGCTTAGGATCAGCATGAAACATACTGTCGGTAAGTGGTCCTGGTATTTGATAGACATAATTTGATCTGGACAATTCCGCTTTGAGTCGAACATTTTTTGTTGCATTGTAAATTAATGTCACCGATTGCGCATCAAAGTCAGTGTGGCTATTGTTGCGGTAAGCATCTGATACGCGTTTGTTAAAGTAGGCATAGTATTGAAATTTCCCGATCGTTCCGCTTACTGCATTGTATGTGCTAAGCATATTGAAAGACCCAATTGTATTAACACTTTCGAATGTAATAGCACGAAGGGTATCGGGTGATTTGGAAACATAGTTTAACATTCCGCCAAACTGAGCACCAAACTGTAGTGATCCAGTTCCGCGAACTAATTCAATTCGTTCAACAGCTTCCATCGGCATGCTATAATGACTGGCCGGATATCCATACATATCCGAGTTGGTGATAATACCATTCTTGCGAATATTAAATTCCCAACCACGATGCGGATCAAGCCCGCGTGTTGATATGTTGGTTTGATTTCCAGATCCGTCCATGTCATAAACAAAAACACCCGGCACTTTTGAAAAAATCTGGCGAGGTGTTTTTTCAGCAATGTTTACGTTCATACTTTGAACGTTAATCACTTCATTCTTTTTGCCGCCCAACAAATAGGTTCCTTGTGAAGCTGGTAAATAATCAATATCAAGCAAACGCCTCTCGTTGACAACAACTTCTTTCAGTTGTTTCGTTTTAATTGAATCAACTTGCGCTACACTTACATATGTAGCGGAAACAAAAAGTAAAAAAGTAAAGACTATTCTCATCAAAAAAATTAATAATGAATCAGTGAACGCTGTTGATATTGCGTTCACTGATTGCTTAAAATCATAATTCTGTATTTGTACTATTAATTATCATCGGCTCCATCCGTTAATGCAAAGTTTACCGTAAAGCCACCAACCACTTTTCCATGGGCAAGACCCATCTCAATGTCGGCCCGATAGTGAATCGCACCAAACAAACGAGAGTCCGATGCCTCTTTGGCTTGTGCCATGAAGTATTCGGTATCACCTGGAAACAAGAATGACAAAACTGTCGCGGCCGAGCCTGAAAACGTTGAGTGCCCGGAAGTAAACGCAGGGAAGTTTGGCACACCTGTTCCGGTTTTAATAGATTGATCAAGTTGGCAAGGTCTCGGGTTGAAATAAAAGTACTTCGTATCCCAACATGCAATCGCAGCATCATGCAATGCAATATTCAACAACGCAAAAGCTCTTGCTGCACGCACTTCACTGTAATTTGCATCCCGAATATATTCAGCAGCAATATCATTCCAATGTCCGGGAGGAGTGTACGTTCCAGCACCATCAGCCCATTTATGTACAATGGCTAATCGCTCCCGGGTTAGGTGGGTGGCATAATATTTTACCTCATCTGTCTCCGATTTCATTTCACCAGAGCTAGTAAGAGGAGGAGCAACAGGTCGGTTAGCAATGATATCAGCGTCTTTCAATATCCACGCTTTTACACCGGTAGATACTCCTGTTTTTCTTAAACCAAAAAACGGAAGCATCGGAGGGCGATTTGGAGTTTCAAGACTTATCCAAGGTTTTTCTCCATGTGCAATTGCTGTATCGGCAAGAGCTTGCCATTGTGCCTTCGTTCCAATAGCATTACCCATTCTATCATTTCTGGCGCGGTTAGTAAATAAAGCAGCAACTGATTTACCTAAAGCCAATCCTTTCGCAATATCACTGGATGATGCGCGACCAGACCACAATGCTGCGTTGCGTTGCTCTGCTGCTTTGAGTGTAATTTCTTCAACTGCTGCAGGGAAAAGTAATTTTAACATCTCTGCTGTTACACCTGACAATACTGCATCGTGTGAAGGATACGATGGTAAATCTGTTTTTGGCATAAGAGATTGAACTCCGCTATCATTTTTATAAGGCGATTCTCTGTCGTATAAATACATGTAGTGCCACGCAGCCTTTAACGCTTCATACTGAGCGGCACTCACATAACTATACGCACGTGATGCATACGGAGGATTTGCAAATGGAAAGTTTGGATCGGCAAATGGGTTCTCAGCATCTGGTATTGGATAAGTGCCATCCGCTTTTGGTGCTGGCGGAAGATTGTAACGTGCCACAAGACCACGAATAATCTGATTCCAGCGAAGAACACCTCCACCACTCCAGTATTCAATAATTTTCTTCTGATCATTAGTCAATTTGCTTTGCAAATCCTTAATAGATGCAAGCTCAGCTTTATAAGCATCAGAATTTATATTGCCAACAGAGGCGGCATCATTAGCTGGGTCGAAAACCTTTGGTGTTGAAGTCTCTGCAGCGGTTGTTATTTTAGCAAGCGTTACATCAGTAGCATCGTTGTTTACTGAAAGCCAGGTTTCGGCATCGGCATCCAGGTTGGTTGGTTCCAATGGAGTAAGTTGCTCAAAAAGTTCAATGTCCTTATTACAGCTTACAGGTAGCATCAAAATTAAGGTGAAGCTGAGAAGTATTATTCCTAAAAATCTAAAGGATTTCATATGGTTCAAATTATTGGTTTTTGATAAATTTAAAGGTGTACAGCACTCCGCCCATAAGGGTTGTGGATTGCCCCATGTTGCGGCCATTCACGGTATAGCCAACTGATGCCCGCAAGGCAAGGTTTTTAACTTGTGGAGGATAATACATAACGAGGGCTGCTACCTTACTAAAATTCATTTTATTGGAAACAAAAGGCATACCTTGTCTGTAAAGGTCATAACCTCCTAGCGTGTTCTGCTGAATGAACTCTAATTCAGCCTGAAGCGGACCTTTGAGATAGCCGACACTAACAAACACATCAAATACATTTGGCATTTTAACTTCATCACTCAAATAGAAATCATTTCCATCATCGTATGCAATGCGATCAAGTTTGGTGTTACTTCGCCATGTATATGCACCTGAAGCATTAATAAACCATCCCGACTTAAGCTTATAATTTGCCGTAAGTCTATATGCAATGTTAGTGGTATGTGTTCCCAGAGAAAGAGGGAAATAATCGGGTGTATAATTGCTCATTGGGGTTGAGAAATTCAATACACCAAAAGCTTTGAAAGTACTCTTCGCAAATTCTTTTTTGAAGAAATTATATTTAACACCCATCGACAAATCCTGAAGGCCTTGCATGCCGTGCAAGGTTCCCTGACTTGCATCCATCTTCATATATGGTAACATCACAATTACATTGATCTTGTTCGTGATACCATAATTACCAAACCACATCAGGCTTTGTGTGGTTATTTTACCGAGGTTGCCATTGTCACGTTTCAAATCTCCTTCCCAATAGTTTTTCCATTGGTCATGCGAGTACATAAAGCCTGTACAAAAACTTCCCTTCGACATCATCAATCCGTCTGTGGTAGTTTGCGCAGAGGTGAGAACTGGAATTAGTCCCACCAAAAAAAAGAAGTAGATTTTCTTCATAGGTTTAATTTAGGGTTATATAAAAAGTTCAATGTTTCTTGCTAGCGTTACACAAGTAGTGAGCTTGCGCGTAGCAGGTAAAAATTACCTGTTGGATTTTTTGAAAGTGAATTGAGTTTGATTGAGCCCGGAGCTGTATAAATACAGTCAGACCAAAATGCTTCCCGCGTGGCGGGATTCATCTGACGAAAAGAATTAACCTCGTTCCGGGGGGTGAACGATGGATGCTGAAAATGAACTTAACAACACAACGGGTTTGCTACTAACGGTAACTTCCTGAGTCCACCCTGCGGATAAGAACTCAACCTTAAAAGGCTGCTGAATATAGTCTTTAATAAAAGTAGAGGTAATGTTGATGCCGTGGTGATCTGAATTAGAAGGCTTATCGGTAAAGGTCTTTACATAATCCGCAAGGGCTTGCTTGAGACGTTTACTCGCCATGTCTTTAATACACACAATGTAAAGTGTATCCTTCACCAATTTCTGTTTCACTAAACGATAAAACTCTCCCTGATGCTCTATCTCCCCATCGACACGCTCAAACTCTTCTGAATCGATGTGATAGGGAATGGCCATGGGCACTTTTAGCGTCACCGTTTCATCATCAGAATATTCACGATTATCGAGTCGCTGCACTAAATCCTGGCTGGTTTTGTAGCGCAAACCCATAAACAAGCCAAGGAACCCCAGCGCATTAAAAAGCAGGAGAAAAAGGAGCAATATGGATGTAAACTTTCTCATCAACCGACTAAATATCATACATAAATAGTGAATTATTGTTGAAAATGAAAAGAATTTTTATTGCCGGAAATTGGTAATCCTAAAACTTAAAGATTAGTTATTATCAATTCTCATAGTTTTTAATTTCAATATTTTACATTTAACAGATGAACTGGAAAAATAATTTCTTACTCCTCCTTACTGTTTTAACTACACCCGTAATTACTTTGGGTGCTTCTTTACCTCCAGGCTTTACCGAATCGTTAGTGGCCCAAAATCTTGACCCAACCGATATGGTACTCACTTCGGACAACAGAATTTTGATTACCGTTAAGAGCGGCAAAGTCCTTATTGTTGAAGATGGAGTTCTTCGCGCTAGCCCATTATTAAACATTGAAGGCATAGTAGACAACTATAATGAGCGTGGTCTTGGTCATATTGTGCTAGACCCGGATTTTGATAACAATGGTTATTATTATTTATACTATACCGTTAAAGGAGAAAACCATAATCGGGTAAGCCGGTTTACAGCAATTGGAAACTTCAGTGATCCAGGCAGCGAGTTAATCATTTTGGAACTTGATGTAATGGCCGGAACAATCCATAATGCTGGCGACATGGATTTTGGTGAAGATGGAAAATTATATATTTCTGTTGGTGATGGTGCTGACGGAAACAAAGCCCAATCAAAATCAAGTTTACTTGGAAAAGTGTTGAGGATCAATCCAAATGGAGCTACGATGAATGATAAGATACCTACTGATAATCCTTTTTTTGCTGATGCTACATTTGTGGGGCAATACAAGCTAATCTATGCTCTGGGCTTCCGTAACCCTTTCTCAATGGACATTCAGCCAGTTACGGGAAGAATTTTTATCAGTGATGTTGGCGGTGGAGCGTGGGAGGAAGTAAATCATGTACAAGCAGGTAAAAATTATGGCTGGCCTGGTATTGAAGGTAAACGAACAGGTGAAGCACTCCCTGTCGTTGGCGTCTATCAGGATCCACTCTATGCGTATGCGCACGGAGGAGCGATAAACGAAGGCTGCTCTATTATTGGAGCTGTGTTTTACAATCCCTCCACCCATCTCTTCCCTCCTTTTTATAATGGAAGGTTCTTCTTTGCAGATTACTGCAACGGTTATATCAAATCAATGAACCCTGAAAATGAAAACGATATACAAATCTTTGCAGAAAACATTGACAGGCCATTGGCTATGATCGTTGCACCCGATGGATCTATGTATTATTTAGCGCGAGCTGGCTTAGGAGGAGGATCTGAAGGTGATAATACAAGCTCTGCTGACGGAACTTTATGGAAGATTACCTACACAGGTTCAGGAGTTCCCTCCATTTCAGTTCCACCGCAAGATGCAATCATGTCTGTAGGCGAAGATGCAACCTTCAGTGTGCTGGCTTCGGGGAACCAACCGCTTTCTTATCAATGGCAAGTTAATGGAGTTAATATTCCTGGAGCAACACAAATGAATTACATTTTTGCCAATGCACAATTAACTGACAATGGCAAATTGTTTCAATGCATTGTGTCTAATCAAGTGCCCGGAACCGTTACCAGTGTTGCCGCCAACCTTACGGTAACATCAAACACCAGACCTGAGCCTCAAATAATAGTAACTCTTCCAGATAATGCGGTAAGTTATAAAGGAGGTCAGGTGATAAGCATTAGCGGTTCAGCTTCAGACGCTGAAGATGGAATTCTTCCTCCGGGTGCACTTACCTGGAAAATAAACTTCCATCATAATGTCCATTTTCATCCGGCTCTTGGCGCTACCACTGGCTTATCTTCTATTTCCTACATTATTCCCACAGTTGGAGAAACCAGCTCAGACGTTTGGTATAGAGTTTCTCTTACAGCTAAGGATGAAGGAAACCCCTCTTTAAGTAAAACTACTTATCAGGATATTTTTCCATTAAAATCAACTATCACGTTACTAACTGAACCACCAGGACTAAATGTTTTTCTTGATGGACAAACCGTAACTACACCTCACACCTTTTCGAGTGTTGTAAACATTAGCCGATTTCTAGATGCGCCCAGCACTCAAGTAGCCAATAATAATCTATACCTGTTTGATCACTGGTCAGAGCCTTCAACAGAAAAAGAATTTCAATTTGAAACTCCGGAGACCAATAAAACTTTCACTGCATTTTTTACCGGAGTACCCACTGGCGATGGAGCAGGATTAACAGGGTACTACTTTAGCGATCAAGATAAAACCTTTGAAGGTTCACCTTCTTTGGTTCGAGTAGATCCCGCTGTTAATTTCGACTGGGGCGGAGAATCACCTGCACCTGAATTAACTGCAGACCATTTCACCGTTCGGTGGCTTGGGGAAGTACTCCCACAACTGACTGACAACTATACATTCTATATGGTAAGTGACGATGGTGTGAGGCTGTGGATAAACAATAATCAACTCATTGACAAATGGATTGATCAAGGAGCGTTTGAATGGAGTGGGGAAATAGAACTTCAAGCAGGAGAAAAGTATCCGGTAAAAATTGAATATTATGAGAACGGTGGAGATGCAATAGCCAAGCTATACTGGAGCAGCAGTAAACTCTCCAAACAACTTATTCCAACATCACAACTCTCAAGCGATTTCATTACAGCCTCAGAGGAAAATGCAGTGGCTTCAATTTGGTTATATCCAACGTTAGCAAATGAAACAATCTTCATTGAATATCGCGATACCAAACGCCTGCAGTGGCAGATTGTAAGTAGCTTAGGGATTCGGGTTATGTCAGGCGAGATGCAAGAGTCTGTTGCTATACCAATTGATTCTTTTCCTATTGGACTTTATCTCTTTAAAACAGGCGACAAAACAATTCGTTTTATCAAGAAGTAAGCACCCATAAAAAACCTCAGGCAACTACAACGGAACATAGACTATTTTTTTTGTCTGGAAGAAGTCATCCTGAAAATAATCGGATAAATTATATAAACTGTAGGGCCGTTTAAGTTCAGCGAGTTCTTCATTAAGGTCACCTCCTTTAAGGTAAAGAATGCCGTTGTATAGTGAATGGCTAGATTCTTTTTTAGCCTTATTGTTTATCCAATTATAAAACTCTTTCAATCTCGTCACCGCGCGACTTATTATAAAATCATACTCATCCTTAATTTGCTCTGC
>JANODK010000078.1:0-11781 GCA_031412655.1 Chryseolinea sp. | reverse complement strand
CGCAAAGAAGGTAATGAACTTCTCTCCTTTCGTGTTTTCCAACACCTGAAAGTTTAATGCTTCAATAATTTCGGTAAGGTTGGGTGTTTGTCGCAGCAAGGTTCTCAACGAAGCCTGAAAATTAGACATCATCAAGGCAGCTGGAATTCCTTTTCCACTTACATCGGCCACGCAAATCAAAAATTGATTTTTGTTGATGGGTATGTAATCGTAGTAATCACCACCGACAAGGTCGTGTGGCAAGTAACTCGCTTCAATTTTTAAAACATCTGTATTAGGCAATGTATCCGGAAAAAGAAATTGCTGCACATCGCTGGCAATTTCAAGCTCTTTCCGAAACGACTCCTGCTCCAATTGCTTACGCGCCATCTTTTTATTCTCGATGGCAACGATAATGATGTTGCTGAGCGCCTGAATAAACTTTATACCGTCTTCATTTGCATAACTGTTGTCGTACTTATCCAACCCACCAACAAAAGCCAACGCGAGTGTATCGTCTTTGTGTGTAACCGGAATGATGATATCAAACTCAGTAAATTCACACGCGTCAAAATCACGCAAGTGTTTAATGTCTTGAATGGTTTTAAACTCGGGAAGTAGTTTTACTTTGCCATAATGATGGGTAGTACCGAAATGCACTTTGCAATTCCAGTCGGCATCCAAAACAAAAAGGGCAAGCTTCTTAATGTTAAGATTTGAACGCAACGTGAAATTATAAATCTTATAGAGTGATTCTTCTGACAGATTACTGTTGATAGCCTGGGTGATCTCGAGCAACGCATTTAGCTCAAGTTCTTTGATTTCAAATTTGGCTTTGAGGGATTGGTCAACCATAGTATCGGTAAAGTTAATCTGAAAAGTCTGTTGTGCATAGTGCTGGTGAAAGAGACTTTACACTTCATCCTTATCCTTGACAGTGAGCGATTTGAGCGCCCTTCCCTTCCATGAAAACGACAGGAAATTCGACAGCAAACCGATTGCCACCACATAAAACGGATAAAGTACCTGAAGTAGTACAAATGCAGGCCAGGACCATCGAAGCGAAAGAAAATGACTTACCTGCTGAAGGAAGATATATTCGACCACTATTTTGGCTATCAACAGGACAGCACCTATTTGTGAATCGATCTGATTCGAAATCATAAAGATTGGCAATGCAATGGTCGATAGCTGAAATGAGAAGATAAAAAAAGCCAGCAATACTGAAGTCAACGATTGATTATGTTTCCACTTACCAGCCCATCGAATACGCTGCTGAATAAATTCATTCAAGTTCTTACTGGGTAAGGTATTGACAACCGTCTCTGAGCTTCCGGCAAACACAATACCTTTCGGATATTTTGCTTTTATTTTGCGCATCAAAAACTCATCATCGCCAGATGGAATATTCATATTTCCGGAATATCCATCCACTTCATCAAATACATCCTTGCGAAACGCCAGGTTTGCACCATTACACATGGTTGAAAAACCCAAAGCCGATGTGGCCGCTCCTGATCCAATCAAGCTGGCAAACTCGAGAGCCTGAACATCGTCAAAAAAAGAATGACCTGAAATTTTCACTCCTCCAAAAACCATCTTGGTCTCACTTTCTGAGAAATAAGGCAAGATTGAGTTTACCCAGTTTTTGTTGACACGGCAATCTGCATCTGTAGTAATTATGATGGAGCCCTTGGCGGATTTTATAGCCGTTGTAAGCGCTTGCTTCTTGCCAACACTATTGCTCTTTAATACTATAAAACGGGAGTCGCATTTCGTTTCTTTTTCAGCCCGCTCTATGGTTGCGTCTTGAGAATGGTCGTCTACTACAATCACTTCAAGATGTTGGTAGGATTGAGCGGAGATGTCGCTTAATAATGAAGTGATATTATTTTCCTCATTGCGAGTCGGGATGATGATGGAAACCAAGGGTTGATCAGACCACTTAATCATTTCCCGCTTTCGAATAGCCAATCGCCAACCGACAATAAGCACCACGACCAGCGATGCATAGACAGCAAAAATCAAACTAACGACTAGACTTATCACGCTGTAATTTCAGAAATTTATAAACGCTACCTATCTTGAGGCCGTGGGAAAAATTCTAAAAGAAAAAATCATCCTTGGCCTCGATCCTGGAACGAATGTAATGGGTTATGGCCTGATCCTCATCAAAAAACCGAAGATTGAGTTATTACAGTTTGGGGTAATTCACCTGAGCAAATACGAAGGGCACGAATTAAAGCTTAAAAAGATTTTTGAGCGCATCATCAGCCTCATTGATGAATTCCATCCGGATGAAGTAGCCTTAGAGGCACCCTTCTTTGGAAAGAACGTTCAGTCGATGCTGAAACTAGGTCGGGCACAAGGAGTGGCCATGGCCGCAGCGCTTTCGCGCGAAATACCCATCGTTGAGTACGCTCCTAAAAAAATCAAGCAAGCCGTTACCGGAAATGGAAATGCTTCAAAAGAACAAGTTGCTAAAATGCTGATGATGTTATTCAGTATTAAAGAACTACCTAAACTTCTTGATGCAACTGATGCTTTGGCGGTGGCGCTTTGTCATCATTTTCAAAAAAGCGAAACCAAGTCGAAAGCAAAATCATGGGAGGCTTTTGTAAAAGACAATCCATCAAAAGTCAAATGAGAATTGCAAAACCTTAATAGAATTAAAATTCCAATGTATCCAAATTCTCTTTCCACTTCATCGGATTTTTCCATTTCTGCCAGAAGCCACTTAGCCGCTCAAGCTCTACTCGCTCATAGAAGCCGAAGAGATAAAGTAGAAATGGAAATGAAGCAATCAACACAAATTTAATTGGAAGGCGCATCCACAAGGCAAGTGAATTTGTAGTAGTCGAAATTCCGTAGAGAGCAATGGCCAGCAAAACCATTAAGCCTACCTTATTCAACTCATATGGTATTTTATAATGCTTTTGTGCTACTGCATAAATAATGATGAAGAATAAAAATTGAGCGATAAGTCCGGAGAAGGCGGCACCCAACATGCCCATATAGGGCACCAACAGAATGTTTAATCCCAGATTGGCAATTGTAATGCCAATCGTAACGGTAGCTATGGACTTTGTTTTCTTGGTGATATTCAATCCTATCAGTGAAACATCTTTTAACAAACCAAAGAATATTCCCAATGAAACAATCGGGATAACCAGATAAGCATCCCAATAGGTTTTATCTTTTGCCAACAGCATCACCAGTTCTTTTCCGAAAAACGAAAACACCATTACAAAAATGATTACAGCAAAACCCATATAGGTCATTACCTTCGAATAGAAACGCTTGTTAAGCGGATCGTTCATCATTCGATAAATAGTAGGCGTAAGTGCCAACCAGATAGCAGTGATCAAAAAGACTTTTATAGTATTGGCAAGTTTTGCACCCAACGAATAAATACCTGCATCAATCACACCCGATACATTGGACAATACAAACCGGTCATTAAAATTAAACACATTGAGCGCGATGATGGGTAACAAAAATGGAAAACGAAAGCGAATCATATCCTTCAAGACTGCCCACTCGAAACCAATCTTGCTCTGACTATATAAAAACCGGGAGAGGATAATAAAGTAAACCAGGACGCCAAGAATCTGTGCATAGTAAACACCCTCAAGACCTAATTTAAAATACACTACAAAAACCACTGTGAGGAGAACGCTTGTCCCTAGTTTACACATATTGGCCAGCGTAAAGAGTGACGGTTTCTCTTTCATTCTCACGAGTGAGTTTGGTGTTTGTGCCACAATTTCAAAACCAGCGTTGATGAGCATCAACTGAAAAATATTTCCATACGATGCGCTTTCAAATAAAATCCGCGACAACGATCCGGCAAATGGAAACAAAGTCAATACCAGCACAAGTGAAAGAACAAGAGTAGAGACCAGAATGGTAAAGAAAGTAGTTTCTCTTTTTTCTATAAATTCTTTGTCATAATACCAGCGCTCGAATGCATAGCACAAACCAAGTCCAAAAACAGAAATCATGAACTGAAGATTTGCTTCAACCAAGTTGAGAACACCATAGTCTATTTCGGACAAATACAGGCTGTTGGTGTATAACGGCACCAGGATAAATCCGGCAAGCTTGGAGGAAAACGTTCCGATACTATAAATGGCAGTGTCGCGAACGGAAGACTTCAGGATCTTAAACATGCAATCGAATACGTTATTCAGCGCTATTTACGTATGTTTACGCTAATCAGTCTGTAAAAGTAGCACAAGATTTCTTTCCGTTTGCACATTCATGAAATGGCTCTCCCTAAAGTTTATTGTAGATCATATTATTGAGCATGTCATTCCATATGTCTATAAAAAGTCAAATATTGGTATATGAAGGTCGGTTTCTTTACGCCCCGAAGTATTCGTCCGCTTCACCCGCGGTTGGTCAGTTTTGAGAACTATTTCAAAAGGAAAGGTATCGAGGTCGAATTTATTAATGCTTCGAATTATGCGCCCAATCTGATGTCACGCATCAGTTGGATTTATCTTTGGTTTTTTGATCTCTATGCCATCCGGCAATGCAAACCACGAGTAAAGGATTTCGATATTATTTTTATTAATGACCTGAAGTATTTACCGCTCGCAAAGTATGCCAGGAGTTTAAACAAGGTTGTTTTGTATGACACCATCGATCACAACGTATATCTTAGGTTTTACCAGTTAGAGCAAAAAATAAAAATCGTTCGGTTATTTAAGAGTCTCATCGTTTCCATTTTCAAAAGAATGGAGCGGAATTTTGCATTCCGCTATTGCGATGAGATTCTGGTGAACTCTACTTCCCTTCAACATTATTTCGATAATAAGGCTCATGTTCTTTTTTACAGCTCGCCTTTTGAAAAAATGGAAGAAGTAAATACACCGTCCAAGCCAGTGGCGCTTCTCTACCTTGGAATATTCAGTCCGGAGAAAGGGGCTCGTGAAATAATCTCGCTTCAAAAGAAACTCAATCTTCCTCTTTTTATTTATGGCGATGTAAGTGAGCCTGTATTGTTGCATGAGATTAAAGATCTCAAACAAATAAGTCACACGCGCAGACTTTCAGTAAGTGATTTGGAACAAGCCCTTAAAAAATTACTTTCGGATTATTATTTGGTTGGATTCAGTCTGATAAAACCAGCGCACTATAGTTATGAAGTTCAGGAAGCCAATAAAGATATCGATTACCTTGCACTGGGAATTCCATTGATTGGAAACCATCGTCTTCCCACAAAAGAAAAGATAGAAGCAGGCTGTGGATTATTTGTAGATGACAATCAGCTTGCTGAAAAGCTGAGTGATCTCAAAGTCAAAGAAGCGTTAACCAAAACAAGTAAGGCTTACTATCATCAACATTATGCCTCCAGTCTTTTTGAAGCTCAGATAGAAATCATCATGAGGCCCTACTTATCCACTGAACGCTAATTCTTTTGAATAAAAACGTAGAAGTAATCTTTCACCGTTTTTCGAAAGACATATCGATCCGCTAAACGCTTAAGTTTTGAAATCAATCCGAAATAATAAAAGAAGCGAGTGGCTCTGTGCTTACCTTTAATTAATGTAATAAGGCTCTGCAACTCCGGCTTTGATAAATTTACAATCTCACCTTCCTTTTCCTTTCCTGAAAAATCACTTGAATAGGCAAATACAAAAAAACCTTCATCAGATAACAAGGCCATGTATTTGTTGATCCATGTTGCAATAAAATTCAAATCGTGTGTATTGGCACCGCTAAATCCACGGCAAAAAATCACATCGAATTTTTGTTTGAATGCAGGTTCGAAACCATTCATTTGTATAAACGTGCATATTGGAAAATTCTTCTTTGCCTGCTCAACGGCAACTTCCGAATAATCCAGTCCGGTAGATTTGTAGCCAAACAAACGAAAAGACTCAGTATAATAACCTGTAGCACAACCTACATCCAATACGGTAAAGTTTGTTTTTTTATATCCAAGATTTCTCAACCAATACAAGGTGCGTCCGACAACCTTGCGTGTCTTCGTTAAATCATTGGAGGTCCAAATATTCTTTTCGGAAGAGAAATATGTATTGTAGGTCGAACGAAGTCCTTCAGCATCCATTTGCATTACTTCTTTTTTACAATAAAAATCATGTTGGGACTAAAATTACTGCGCCATGAAATCAATACATCGCCTAAAAAGTATTTAATCTTCTGATAAATACCTTTAACATCTTTAGCGGTATAGTAATGTGGCGCCCAAAAAAAATCATGCAACGTTAGTTTCGCACGATCGATAACCTCACCTAAAGTTTTAGGACAAAACCAAAATGTATGCTCCGGATTAACTGAATATGTATTGTTAAAAAGAATATTGATGAAATTATTCGATCGGTTTGAATTGGGAGTTGTGATTAACATCACACCATCGTTCTCCAAAAAGGGTGCATAGAAATTTAAAAATGCCACCGGATCATTTACATGTTCAATTACATCCGCCATTAAAACCACATTGTATTTGGTATTCATCTTTTGCAGTTCGTCCACCGAATACATGGAGTATCCTTTTTGTTTCAGCAACTCAATTTCAGGCAAGAGAATATCAACACCGTCAGCTTTTGAAGCCATTTTCCTCACTTTATTATGCAGCCAATTGTCAGCACTAAAATTCCGGTCTTGTCCAATACAACCAACATCCAGCACCGTTTTCCCGGTGCATATCTTTTCAATCATCTGATCCTTATCGATACGCCTTGCCTTCTTGGCGTATGCTGCTATTTCACTTTTATCCATTTATACATTGTTCATTTCGTTCAACCGAACTGCCAATTCAGTACCCAATACATTTTCAGGTTGTTGTTTTGCTATTGTGTCTAACAAATTTTTATAAAAATCAGTAACACCCGGATACGTATCCTCATCAAAAAAACTGTTGTGCCAAAGTAAGGTAAATACACCATTAAATTTACGCACCTCTTCCATTATCTGAATGCATTTCTCCATAGCCGCTTTCGGTGAATAATATCGATAGCCAAACAAGGTAACGTCCATTACATTCAATGGAAACTCCCAAAGATCAATCATTGTATCATTTGCGAAGTCGTAGAGCTTGAGAGGCCCGCAATAGGAATTACGAAATCCTTCATGAGCGGCAAAACCAAGTGTGGTATCATACTCAAGGCCTACTGATTTCTGAATGATGGCGGTATCAGGATGATTCCATAATAAGCGGTGTTGTCGGATTCCAACAACTGGTGCTTTACTACAACCTCTCAGCTTGTTCAGACTGCTGGTCATTTTATCAGCATTGCTAATCGACTGAACTGTGCCGTGCAAACCAATTTCACATCCCTCCTTTTGCAATTGATTAAACAAATCAATCATTCTTTTTTCATCAAACGAATAATAGGCGTCACTGTGCAGCACGCCTTTATCCAAAAAGAAAAAGATACTTCTGAAGTTATGACTCCGCTCCAGCGATCGGAGAAAATCAAAATTCCAATATGGATTATCCTTTTTAAGAATATGGAAATACTTCAGCATTCCCTTTAGACCTAAAGTCAAATTAGTAAAGAGAGGCAACTTGCTCTTTTTGATTTGCAGAACCTCTTTTATCTTATACAGAAAATAGTTTGAGGTGTATGTATCTACAAAGTCGATATCGTGCGAAAGCATAAAACCGAAATTTTTAAAAACCTTTCGTTTTACTAAAGGTAAATTTTGCTTCGAACAGAAAAGTTGAATCCCATCAATGATACTTTGATAATAATAATTGACCAATGGCTTTTGAACAAAGCCCAACTTGTGTTGAATTGAATCTTCAAAAGCGAATCGATTTAACGCGTCTTTGGAGTCTATATTTTTATACTCCTGATAACCCGAAAGCAGGTAGAAGGCTGACTTTAATATATCATGGCTGAAAATAATATTGTTGGCTTCATCCAAATAGAAGAAATCGTTCCGCTCAGAAGCTGGGAATAGGATTGGCAAATCGTTAATGTATTTGACTTTATCCAGATCCAATCCCTGCGCTGAACTTAGAAATATTATGCAATTGGAAACTCCCCTTAGCTCTTCCGGATGAGAGATAAAGAAAAACCTTTCTTTTAATGCCGTGGTGATCTCTACATGATGACCCAGGTGAAATAGTACATAATCCCGTTTGGGCTGGCTCAGCAATCCAATCATTCTTTGGTTATTTCCGGGCAAATAAAAATCTGCGTTCAAAATTATAATATTTTTGCGAACTCGGCATGGCCCATCTTCTATTCGGAAACAAATGAAGTAACGCCCTGATCATCGTAAATACCTATTATTAAAGGGAATGAAAGAAATACTGATCCTCGTTTTCAGCAACCTGAAGCACGATGCGCGTGTAACGCGACAAATTAACTTCCTTAAGAAAGAGAACCGTGTGACTGTTGTTTGCTTTGACGCTGAGGACGCCAGCGACATTTCCATCATTAAAATTAAGCAAACCGAATTAACACCCTTTCGAAAGATGATGCTTGGCCTGAGTCTGCTCACAAAACAATATGCTTTAGCCTATAAACTTTTTCACGATTATGGGTACCTGGTTGATAAACTTTCTTCCACCAACTTCGATCTGATCATTGCAAATGATATCGATGCACTCCCCCTTGCTTTCCGCCTAAAGAAGAAAACCAAAATTGTGTTTGATGCGCATGAATACGCACCGCGACATTTTGAAAACAACCGAGTGTGGCGAACATTCTTTCAGCCCTTTTACATTTACTTGTGCAAAAAATACATTCCTCAAATCGATGGCATGCTAACCGTTGGAAAGGGGCTTGCGTACGAATACGAAAAGAACTTTGGTAGAAAGCCAGTGGTGATCACAAACGCTACGCGATACCACAACATAGAACCATCAGCAGTAGAGCAAAATAAGATTCGACTTATCCATCACGGCATCGCCAATCCATCGCGAAGACTGGATCTCATGATTGATATGATGGACTCATTAGATGAACGTTTCACTCTTGATATGATCTTAATAACATCTGACTTTGCATCGTCTCAAACCAAGTCGTTCATCGAAAATTTAAAAGAACGTGCTTCAAAAAATGCACGTATTAGAATTCTTCCGGCTGTTAAAAGTCAGGAGTTGGTGCATCATATTATGAAGTATGATATGGGTGTGTTTCTTCTTCCTCCCATTAACTTCAATTATGCCAATACACTTCCCAATAAATTATTTGATTTTATTCAGGCCAGACTTGGCGTTGCTATTGGACCAACACCGGAGATGGCCGAGATCGTAAACCACTATGCAAATGGTGTAGTATCAGATGAATTCACTGCTGAAAGTCTGGCTAAAAAACTCAATAATCTAACGACAGAAGATATCAAGCGTTTTAAAAGTAATTCAGGGTTAGCAGCAAAGGATTTGAATGCTGAAAAAAATGAAATGATTTTTCAGGATATGATCCGAAAACTCTTTAGTTAAATGTTTGAGGATTAGGAAAGCAGTATCCTATTTTGAACTAAGGTCTTTCATTTCATAGTACTGCTCCAAAACATAGCTGATGGATTTGTAAGAATGTTCCAGTGCATGGTAAACCTCCTTTTGATTCATCCAGCGAACTTCTTCAATATCTTCTTCAATTTCTGGTTTCATCCTTGAATCGTCAATCACATCCATTACATACCAACGCGTCTTTTTCAGCATGGCACTTTTGTTCATGGTGTAAGTATGCCAGGTGGTGCATATCTTTTTTCCAAGCCTCACACTTACATCGCATTCTTCCTCCACCTCACGCACAGCAGTCTGCTTCGACTTCTCTCCTCTCTCTTGTTTACCTTTTGGCAGGTCCCACTTCTTCATGCGATAAATCATCAGAAACTTATCTTTCTTTCGCACGAGGCCACCTGCTGCCTTGACGACCTTAAACTTACTCCTTAAATATTCTTTTATAGCCTCATAATCCTTCACGGTAACAAGGAGCGAGAACAGGTTCGTGGGGATTTTAGAATTCAGGAAGCCAAGCAATTCATCGAAATGGACAGTAGAAACGTTTTTCACCCAAACATGATGGATCAGCTTTGCCTGTGTTAGTGGTTCGTTGGCAGCGTCAATGGTAAAGTTTACTCGGCCAGCATCAGCGACTTCATCGGCTTTTAAGAGTCTTACAGGAATATCGTTGATAAAAAGGATCATGTTGGCTTGAGTAGAATTAAGACCTTATCTACAAAAGAATAAATAATTTGGAAGTAGGCAAGGGGATTTAAGGATTTTCACAGTCAGATGTTGATTTTCTTTTTTATGAGCACACATTTTTTTAATGGGCAAGATTTTAGTTTTAACTTTCGCCCACTATGCCTATCATCAAAGTACAAGAAGAAACAGCCGCAAGTGTTGCCGAAATGCTGTTGCAAATTCAAGCCATAAAGTTAAATACTGAAAAACCATTCACGTGGAGTTCGGGGTGGAAATCGCCCATCTATTGTGATAACAGGCTTTCCCTTTCCTATCCTGAAATACGTAGAATTATCTGTGAGGGATTAGTACAGGCGATTCGTGAAAATTTCTTCACAGTAGAGTCCATTGCCGGTGTGGCTACAGCAGGTATTGCCCAAGGTGCTTTGGTTGCCGATGCATTGAATCTTCCTTTTCTATACGTTCGCCCCAAGCCGAAAGATCATGGCATGGAGAACTTAATTGAAGGTAAGATTACAAAAGGGCAAAAGGTAGTTGTCGTTGAGGATTTAGTATCTACCGGAGGCAGCTCGCTTAAGTCCGTTCAGGCTTTGCGCGATGCAGGTTTCGAGGTGTTGGGTATGGTGTCCATATTCAATTATGGTTTTGATATTGCCACCCGGAATTTTTATGACGCTAATACATCGTTAATAAGCCTCAGTGACTATAGTCAATTACTGAAGTTTGCTCTTGATAAGAAATACATTACGGATGAACAACTCACTTCGCTGAAAGCATGGCGTGTTGACCCAGCTGGCTGGAAAAAGTAAAAGCATAAAACAACATCGATAGGTTTATTGATATTACATGAAGGGAAAGGGATTTTTTCAGCGACTTTGGAGAAGAGTAAAAATTTTGTTCATTATTCTATTCGTTGCTCAGCTCGTTTACATTGTTGCTTTGAAGTGGGTTGATCCTCCCATTACGGTAACACAACTCGTTAGCTTTTTTAGTGGCTATGGTTTAAAGCGCGATTACATCAAATTGAAAGATATGTCGCCCAATGCGCGACTAGCTGTTATTGCATCTGAAGATCAGTTATTTCCTGATCATAACGGCTTTGATATAAAGAGTATTGAAAAAGCACTGACGAGCGATTCTAAAAAGAGAAGTAAAGTGCGGGGTGCATCTACCATCAGTCAACAGGTAGCGAAAAATGTTTTTCTGTGGCAAGGCAGAAGCTGGGTGCGCAAAGGACTTGAAGCTTACTTCACCTTTATGATTGAAATGATCTGGGGGAAAGAACGAATTCTGGAAGTCTATCTCAACGTGGCGGAAATGGGCAAAGGTATTTTTGGAATTGAGGCTGCATCGCGAGCTTACTTTAAAAAGCCTGCGAAGAAATTAACACAATCAGAGGCTGCGAAGATTGCAGCGTGTTTGCCTAATCCAAAAGTGTATAGAGTAAATCCGCCTTCTTCTTATATAACCAAACGCTATCCCTGGGTTGTGAGACAGATGGTTAATCTGGAGGGTGATGAGGATCTTGCAAGGTTCTTGAAGTAGTAAATCCGTATCCTTTACGTATCATCTTTATACTTTCTTCTCTGAAGATGTAAGGGGTCTGCAAGATTAAGGGTTGAGTTGATCCCTTTAAGTTATGATTCTTCGTAGTAAGTTCATTG
>JANODK010000077.1:0-2928 GCA_031412655.1 Chryseolinea sp. | reverse complement strand
AAGAAATCTCTTGTGGTAAGGAACGCAACTTATCCAAAGAACAACTCCTCCAACTCTCGGATTGTTCCTATCTGGATCGTGCCGAAAATATCCTGATCAGTGGTGCTACGGGTTCGGGTAAAAGTTTTCTGGCTTGTGCATTGGGTCATCAAGCTTGTGTGATGGGATATAAATCTCTTTACCTGAACCTAAATCGGTTTACTGAAAAAATCATGATGGCCAAGCTGGATGGATCGTTCGTCAAGTTACTCAATCAATTGGAAAGAGTCAGCTTGCTTATCCTGGATGACTTCGGGTTGGCACCGATGGATCAGAATACCCGACTTGCTTTACTTCAAATACTGGAAGACCGATACGCAAAAAAATCAGTCATCATTGCCTCACAACTGCCCATCGGAAAGTGGCACGAATACATTGCCGAACCAACACTGGCTGATGCCATCATGGATCGTCTTTTAACCAACGCAAACCGCTTCGAATTGAAGGGTGAATCGCTACGTAAAAAATCAACTGCTAACTCAAGAAAAAACTAATACCTTTATCACATCAAATTCTTTTACAAAACAGGGGGGTCAACAGTTAGCGGAATCACTAGGTCACACTTCCCGGAATAATCAGATAGATATGAAATCAGTTTACCTTCGTCAAGTAGATCAAAAATAAGGTTATTTCTTATTTTACGGACAACGTCAACGATGTCAATTTCTTCTTTTTGTGGAGTTAAAAAATTGGAAGGTTTTTTCTTCATATTACAATTCAAAAAAATATTTCAGAACGTTTACATAGCCTCAAAGTTCCAGAACGATTTAATAGGCTTAGTCATATGTTAGATAAAAAAGCCCCACGTTAATTTTCACAACGCAGGGCGAACGATGGGCTCGCTATATAGTTAAACTGTTGAAAATCGAGGCCACTAACTACGAGCGTAAACTCTAAGCGAGTTAGTTGAATTTAACTTTTCAATAACCAATATCTCAAACCCAGGAATTAAAAGTATTCTCCCCATTTCTTAGATGATAAAAACGCTAAGTTGATATTACCAAATATCCTTCAGCAAATCCGCACATAACATCCGGATCCCAGCCTCCGAGTTGCAGGTTTACTGACCACCTATGTTTAAGGGTTATTGTTTCCTTTAAAGATGGCTCTTTGATGGTGACTTCTCCTTTTCCTTCAAGAGGAATTGACCACGCCATATAAGCCGAAAAAAATTGTGTCGCGCCACGAGATTTTAAGAATTTAACTCTACGCGCTCCAATTTCCTTTTTCAATTCATCCTTTTCCGCTTTTATATCGTGCTCTATTTGTTGTGCTCTTTGCAGAAAGTAATTCCGAGCGTCGTAAATTTTAGTTGACTCAGCCATCGCACCGTAGTTGTCAACTATTGCCCCGGCCTGAAGCTTTTTATATGGGTGCATGACGAAGGCGGGTGAGTCTTCGACGGTACGTATAAGATGTATTTTTGGCGTCTTTATTTCAAAAATGAAAGGAACGATCGGTTCTAATCCATCCTCGGCCACTATTCCATTCTCTCCTTTAAACATCGGTGAGCCAAGCAAGTTTACCGCGCCGCCAGTCAATGGATGATTCGACATCTCTTTAGAATCAACAAATACTCTAGTTATGGTCACACCCACTTTTGGCGCATAGCTTCTCAAATCAAATGGTGGAGCCTGGAAACGAATGAGGCGATCCAAATCAGGCTCTCCAGGATAAACTTTGATCATGCCGCTTATACCTCGTTTCTCATCGGACGGATCAGGATCCGTGGCTAATCGACTATGAAACCAGCCACAAAATTTCGCAATGATCATATAGTTGTTAATTGGGTTTGAAGATTCAAATAAGTGCCTTCTAATGACTCTTTGATTCTTGCCATTCGATTCAATACTAAATATTGATCTTCGTGCTTTATAATATCTTCTGAATCATTGATGTGCTGGGCAATGCGCTCAAACAAAATTTTACACTTGTTTTCAAATGTACTAGCAAGGTTCAATGGTCCATAAATTTCAAATCCAGGACCAGCATTGCCACGGGCAGGATCATCTGAAAAAGGCATTTCAGTTAACATTTCCGCAAGGGGTCTTACGATAGCGCTCATCATGCGTCGTGACGAATCTCGAAGCATTTCCCTGACCGGCAAAGGTTCGCCAGAATAGCTGTAATACTGTGTCATCATCATTAACATTGTCGAATAAACTGAATTAAAAAGTTCGGCAACCTTTAACGACACAGCATTGGTAACGACATTTGTTTCTCCAATCGTACCTCTATGAATACGCGTTTGCGGATTTGGAACTACCGGACGTGAAGGGTCAAATAATGGATCCTTTAAAAGTTCATTTTTATAGGATTGTCTAAGTTGTAGAAATTTATCATAATGAGAATCGATCCTGTTCCCAGGTGATCCCTCACCTTCAACAACAATTTCATCAATTGCGGCGAGAGCTGTCTCTCGATCTTTAACCAAGAATAGTTTAAGGCGCAAGGACCAGTCTTCCGTATCTTGATTAAGTTTTGGACCTATAAAAAGCTCTTGCTCATCTATTGTCTTAAAGCCCTCCGCGATTTGTCGATAAAGTTCGCCTATATGGTTATAGATAATCGGATCAGGCGCGCCGGCAAAATTCATGGACATTAATTTAAATCCACCAGTCTCTTGAATTGGTGGCTCTGGCGGCGGTTCTCCCTCCGGAAGTTCAAAGACAATAAATCTATAGAGAGCGTTATCTCCAAATCGCTCAAGTTCGAAATCAAAAGGATAGTACTTTTTCAAAGACTGAGGAAAATTGGGTCGGGAGAATTGCGGTGCGCAGCCTATTGCTGATAAAAGATTACAAACATTTGCCAGATGGTACATTTCCTGATGGGCGACTTTTAAAATCGTCTGTTCCCAATCACTTAGAAGCAATTGTTGCATTTCAG
>JANODK010000076.1:0-10515 GCA_031412655.1 Chryseolinea sp. | reverse complement strand
GAAAAATGAATTTCATTCTGACGGTCTATTGTTGGATAGATCATAACCCAATTGAAGACTACTTTTTCAACAATTTCAAAATTGCTTCCTGGTTCTTTACAATTGTATCCAATGTCTTTTGATTCTTTAGAATCGCTTTTTGATTGGTAATAATAGCCTTTTGATTACCAAGAATAGACTTTTGATTTTCTTTCAGCGCTTTCTGATTGCTTACAATGACACCTTGATTGGTTTTAATCACGCCTTGATTTTTCTTAATCGTTTCCTGATTGCTCACTACAATTTTATCTGCTGCCATTTTTGTTTTTGTTTAAAGGTTGATCTTTTTATAAGATTCAAATGTAGACAATTTCAAGAGGATACTCAACTTCTGCCCACTACGAAAGGTTTGATAAGGCGATGTTGCCAATTTGTTACACGATCTACTTTTTAATAGCGGGCATATTTGCAAGATCAATCGCAGCTGGAGTAATGACTTCTGGAACAAAGGTACGATCGATGAGTTCATTCATTGGAATGTGTTTTGTGAGAAGACCCATTTGAAATCCCATGTCCTGAATCATCTGAAGATCATCATCACTGGGTGTTAGATTGACATAGCTTACACGATGGGGATCAGCAGTTAGTACATAGTGTAATACTTTTTCATCCTGACGATAATATGGAGCTACTAATTTCGCAGCTTCTTCACGATGCGTTTCTGCCCACGCGCCAGACTCTGCAATGCCTCTTACTAAATCCTGAACGATCTCCGGATTGCTTTTGATTAAATCCTCGTGCACTACTAACGCACACGAAATGAAGTTAGGCCAAATATCTCTTGCATAATATAGTACACGTCCAATGCCATCGAGCTCTGCTTTTGCACAAAAGGGTTCTCCAACAAAATACCCATCAATCGCGCCTGATGCTAAGGAGGTGGGCATATCCGGTGGAGGTAGTACAACGAATGTGATATCATCTTGATTCATGCCATAATCCGTCATGAGTTTATGCATCACAAAACTTTGATTGCTGAATGGACTTGGGATCGCGACTTTCTTTCCTTTCAAATCTACCAGGCTTCTGATCTTACTAAACTTGCCTACTATAATTTGAGAACCATCGCGATGGCCGAGGTAACAAATTTTAACGGGCACACCTTGTTCACGAAGTTTCATTGCCAGTGGTACAATCATAAATGTTGCCTGTACTTGTTTTGCTTCCAATGCACTTACTACCGTTGGAAAATCAGAGAATACCCGTGAATTAAAATTAGTATTCGTTTGTGTTGTCTTTGATGCGAAATCAGTTACCGGGCATGTGAGGTGACAAGTAACAGGAAGAAATCCTACTGTAAGTTCGCGCGATGCTTTTCTATTTGATCCTTCATGAATGACATCACGCACATTGATCGATCCACCACGACTCCATGGACGATAGCGAAGCAAACCCAGAACGGTGATTGTGAGGACAACACTCAGAACAATTCGACCAAAGGATGATTTCATAGCGTTGATTATACTCAAAGATAATTCAATTCAGATTGCATTGCATAAATGAAGCGATGGTAAATGAGTTGAGGCAAATAGAATTGATGAAGCCTAAACATACTTTGTGACTACCTTGTGTCTTAGGGGCTTTGTGACAAAAAAGATGCGAATTACTTGCCACCAAGACACAAGGTCACTAAGGGTCACAAGAAAATCAGATCAAATAAAATGATTTATGTAGCACTATTTAATCAGGATTATTCAATCCCAATTCTTTTAGAATTTCGGTCATGGCTTCAATAACGGCTGGATCGGTTAATCCTCTTGGGCGTTGTGCTTTGATATGTAATTCGCGACAGATCGTTGCCGGTCTTTTTGATAATACTAATACACGATCCGCCAATTGCGCAGCTTCTTCAATATCATGCGTAACAAAGACAACTGTGCGCGGTCTCTTTTCTAATATGCGAACCAACTCTCTTCTCATTCGATGTCGTGCCTGATAATCCAGTGCAGAGAAGGGTTCGTCCATTAGTAGTATGTCAGAATCACCAGCAAGTACACGAGCAAGTTCAGTACGCTGACGCATTCCACCAGATAATTGATGTGGATAATGATTAGCGAAATCTTCCATGTGAATTAACTCAAGCAGTTCACGGAGTTCTTGTTCTTTCTGCGCCATGTCAGTCATTGAGCGCAGTCCCATAGAAATGTTTTCAGAAACAGTGAGCCAAGGGAAGAGTCCATCATGTTGATAAACCGTTCGGATAATTCCTTCGCGTTGAATAAATCCTGAAACAGGTTCGATATGACCCGACAACAAATTTAAAATGGTCGTCTTGCCACAACCTGATGGTCCAACCAACACCACGACCTCACCGGGAATAACAGAGAGGCTAAGATTATTCAACACCGACACATTGCCGTAACTGTGCGAAACTTTTTCGACTACAAGGCGGCTTACAGAACTTTTATCTTTCATAGCCCCAGCGTACGCCTGATAGTTTTGTCAATTGAGAAAGAAGGCGATCGATGCCCATGCCGAGTAAACCAATAACAATCATATAGCAAACAGCAGAATCCAATCGCAGACCATTGCGTGCTTCCCAAATACCATAGCCCAAACCATCCTGGCAACCCACCATCTCTGCAGCAACAATCACTACCCAGGCGATACCATAACTAACGCGAAGCGCTGTAATTACCTGTGGTAACACAGCAGGGAAAGTTACTTTGGTCAAAAGTTCAATGCCTTTATAATTATAGTCTTGTGCTACACGAAAATAAATGCTAGGTATAGAAGCAACGGCTACCATGGTAGCCAGCACCAGCGGAAAAAAGGTAGCCATAAAAATCAGAAAGATGGCGGGTTTGTCTCCAATGTGAAACCAGAGTATGGCAAACGGAATCCATGCCAGAGGCGAAAGGAAACGAAAAAAATTAAGCATGGGCACGAAGGCTTGTCTCGTGATAAGACTTTGTCCCATCCACAAACCAATGGGGATGCCGAGTACAGCCGCGACAACAAAACCAATGGCCACGCGCCACAGTGAAGCAATGATGTCGTTGATCAACCGGCCGGCCAGTAACTCTTCCTGGAAACTATTAAACACAGCTCCCGGTGATGGAAATGCATACGCAGGAAAAAGATTGAGATAGGAGATGATATACCACAGCAGCAGTGCTCCAAAAAGAACAAAGATGGGTAATGATAACTTCAATGCACTGGCCTTCGTCATGTTCTATTCATTCTGAATGGTAAAATGCCATCTCAGAATTTGGATTCGAAAGTAGGAAGAATGCAGCAATGATAAAACTTTCTGCACGAGTGGTTTTCAATAGAGATGCTTTTGCCCAGTTGTGTAATTCCTTTAGGTGCAAGGAAAAATTCTTATCAGAAGCTATGGTTTCTATTATGCGTGTGGACAGAAACTGGATTTCATTCTTTTAAAATAGAAACCTCTGCTCGCATTACTACGAACAGAGGTTTTACTGAGTGTTCATCATACCAAATTAAATTAATCGAAATAATTTAATAACTTTTGAAATCAAGTGATTAAATAAGGCATGAAGAACATACCAACACTTTACGAATGGGCAGGGCATATGAAAACCTTTGAAACTTTATTTGCGAAGTTTTATGACAAAGTTTTGAAAGACGATTTATTGGGTGAGGTTTTTAAGAATATGTCACCCGAACATGTTCAACAGGTTTCTCATTTTGTGGCGGAAGTTTTTGGTGGAGATAAACTCTACTCCACCGAAGACAAAGGCAGCCACTCCCTAATGATTGGCAAACATATAGGCAAAATGCTAACCAAAGAGAAACGACAACGGTGGGTATGTTTTTTGTTACAAACTGCCGATGAAGTGGGTTTAAAAAGTGATCCCGAATTTCGTTCTGCATTTGTTGGATATATAGAGTGGGGCACCAGGCTTGCCGTTATTAACTCTCAACTTAAAGAAAATCCAATGGCACAAAACGAGCCCATGCCCAAATGGGGTTGGGGAGAAACAGGTGGACCGTATAACCCAGGCGAAAACTAATGAACAGGTGAAATCAAGAATCAAATTAACAACCCTATACCATTGCTCATTGGAAAGAGCCTTTAAGACACCCATGCTTTGTGACGTTTCTAAAGTTCACACTGGCTATGGAATTATGCCCAGGGTTACTCATTGTACAGATGATGAACAATGGGGAAAGCCCGGTTATAGCAAAAAGGTGTTTGTTGCCAAATCACTTTCACAAAAGGGAGGTTGGGCTTCGGTTGACAAAGTAGTTGAACGGGTGGAAAATGAATACTGGAAAATTGAGGTCAGTGATTTTAAGTAGTGGATGTTAGGATTTTCAAAATTTGTGGGAGAATGGCGAACAACCGAACTCGAGCCGAACAAAATTTCAATAGACTATACCTACACATTGCATTCAGATATTGTTTTGCTCTATCCTTTAAATTGGCTCTTTGCAAAAACGTTTTGGAGGATCTACATGAAAAGAGTATTAGAAAATATAAGGACAATGGCCTACAATCAAGAACCATATCTCTATTCATAACCGATCCACTCGGTGTGAAGTAGGAAAAAGTTCGAACCTGTGTCCGGCAGCTGGCGGATCTGAGCCAGCGAAATGAATTAAAATAAAAAAGGCAATCCGTTAAGATTGCCTTCATTTTGTAGCGGGGACAGGACTCGAACCTGTGACCTTTGGGTTATGAGCCCAACGAGCTACCAACTGCTCCACCCCGCGATCATTGCATTTTTGATCCGGTTGACCTTTCTCAAAAACGTTTGCAAAAGTAGGACGCTCACAATTAAAAAACAAGCTACCTTTGCAAATTGATTCTATGATCTCAACATTCAAGGCCGGTTTCGTAAGTATTGTGGGCAAACCCAATGTGGGCAAGTCTTCCCTCATCAATAAACTCATTGGTGAGAACCTTTCTATTGTTACTGCGAAAGCACAGACAACGCGCCATCGCATCATGGGAATTTTGAATAGTGATCAGTTTCAAATAGTTTATTCTGACACTCCCGGTATTCTCGAACCAAAATATTCTTTACACGAAGCAATGATGAATTATGTGAAGGTCTCTTTAGAAGACGCAGACATGATTTTATTAGTGGTTTCGTTGGAAGACAAGTACGAACCTGAGCTGTTTGATCGCTTTCTGAAAATACAAACACCTATTTTATTGGTGTTGAACAAAATCGATCTGGCAAAAGGATCGCAGATAAAAGATAAGAGTGATTATTGGAAACAAAACATTCCTACAATTAAGGAGGTTGTTGCCGTTTCAGCCAAAACCGGTCAGAATGTGGAAACTTTGCTTCCGAAGTTGTTGGAGCAAATTCCAGAACACCCACCTTTCTTCCCTCAGGATGAGTTTACGGATCGATCGGAACGCTTTTTTGCTTCAGAGATCATTCGCGAAAAAATATTTTTGAACTACGATCAGGAGATTCCATACAGTACAGAAGTTGTTATTTCTGCTTTTAAAGACGAACCGAATATTGTGCGCATCAGTGCTATTATATATGTAGAGCGCGATTCGCAGAAAGGGATTGTAATTGGAAAGGGTGGAAGTTTGTTGAAGAAAGTAGGAACAGAAGCACGCAAAGACATGGAATCATTTTTAGGAAAGAAAGTTTTCCTGGAAACCCATGTGAAAGTTTCGAAGAACTGGCGGAAAGAAAAATTGAAGCTTCGGACGTTCGGATACGTGGAGTAATAATTAAATGCACATTGATGAACCTGCAACATGCCGGTAAATCTCAAATCATAAATCTAAAATCGTAAATCAAACATGTCAAACATAGTAGCAATAGTAGGCAGGCCCAACGTAGGTAAGTCAACCTTCTTTAATCGGTTGGTGGAAAAACGTCAGGCCATTATGGATAACATGTCGGGTGTTACACGCGATCGTCATTATGGTTATGCGGAATGGTGCGGTACTTTTTTCACTGTGATCGATACGGGTGGATATGTAAATGGATCACACGATAAGTTTGAATCCGAAATACGCAAGCAAGTAAAACTAGCCATTGATGAAGCTTCTGCCATCATCTTCGTGGTGGATTGTCGTGATGGTATTACAGGCTTCGATAAAGATTTTGCAAATATTTTGCGCACCTCTAAGAAGCCAATCTTCGTTGCGGCTAACAAAGCAGATACGCCTGATAAAGCTGCAATGGCAGGTGAGTTTTATGAATTGAGCTTAGGAGAAGTGTATCCGATTTCAGCTGAGAATGGCGGAGGTAGTGGAGAACTTTTAGATGAGGTTATAAAAATATTTCAAACCGAAGGAGTTGAAGATCCGGATGCAGGCATTCCAAAGATTACCATTGTTGGGCGACCGAATGTTGGAAAGTCATCTTTCCTGAATGCGTTGTTAGGTGTTGATCGCAGCATCGTAACGCCCGAAGCCGGAACCACGCGTGATGCCATACATTCCTATTATAAAATGTTTGGTAAGAATTTCATTTTGATTGATACAGCCGGAGTACGAAAGCGAGGTAAGGTGCATGAAGACATTGAATTTTATTCTGTGCTTCGATCGCTTAATGCGTTAGAAGAATGTGATGTGTGTATCATTGTGATCGATGCTGATCGTGGTCTTGAATCTCAGGATGTGAACCTGATCGCTTTGGCGCAACGCCAGGGCAAAGGTATGGTGATCATGGTGAACAAGTGGGACCTGATTGAAAAGGATTCGAAGACTTCTGACAAATACAAGCAAGACATTTTAGAAAAAATTGCTCCGATCACGTATATCCCAATCATTTTTGCATCGGTTTTAGAGAAACAACGCATTTTTCAGGTCATGGAAAAATCGGTTGAAGTTTTCGATAATAAGACCAAAAGAATCCCTACTTCTAAACTAAATGATCTGATGCTGCTTGAAATAGCGCGAAATCCACCCCCTTCCATAAAAGGGAAGCACATCCAAATAAAGTATGTAACGCAGATTCAGGCCAGGTTTCCATCGTTTGCATTCTTCTGCAATCATCCTCAATATATTCAACCTTCTTATGAGCGATATTTGGAGAATAAGATGCGTGAGCACTTCGATTTTGAAGGAGTACCGCTACGGTTAATCTTCAGAAAGAAATAATTTTATTACGCGCTTGTTATCAGGGATATAAATCCTATTATATTTGCGGTGAATTTAAAAACCTGTAAACTATGAAAAAAGTTATCGCATTGTTAGCTGTTTGTGGCTTCGCTATCGCTCTTGTTGCTTGTGGCAAGAAGGCTGATACAGCTGAAACTGCTGTTGATTCTTCTGCTGTTGTTACTGAAGTCGTTGTTGACTCAGTTGCTACTACTGATACAGCTGCTGTTGCAGTTGATACAGTTGCTGCTCACTAATCAACAAAGCAACATTCCCGGGAAGGCTTTAGTAAACTAAAGCCTTTTTTCATTTCTATGAAGTCCAGCGAGGTTTTAAACATATTGCAATCGCATGTTCCTGCCTCCTCTGTAGAATATTGTTTTGAACTTTGGCAGGCTAGCCCGTTTGAGTTAAAGATTACTAAAAGCCGCCAAACCAAAGTAGGTGATTTTACCAGCCGGAGAACCAGAAACCATCCCCGAATCACCCTCAACAACGATCTTAATCCCTATCTCTTCCTTGTAACGTATGTTCATGAGCTAGCCCACCTGCGGGTTTATCTGAAACACGGTGCCCGATTAGATCCTCATGGTGAAGAATGGAAGACAACCTTTACTGATTTGATGCTGCCCATTCTCTGGGAAAGTGTTTTTCCGGAAGAAATCTTACATGAGCTTCGAAGACACATGATCAATCCGAAGGCTAGTTCGTTTGCCGATACTGCGCTAACTCAGGCCTTTAGGAAGTTTGACTTAAACCAACACCAGCAGATCTCTCTATTGGACGTTCCAGAAGGAAGTATTTTCAAACTGAGCGATCGGTATTTTAAAAAAGGTAAGCTTCGCAGAACGCGTGTTTTGTGTAAAGAGCTAAAATCGAAACGAGATTATTTGGTGCCAGCGGATGCCTTGGTGACAGACGTTCAACTCAGTATGCTTTAGATTCTTTATCTATTTCTTAAAGTTTTGAATAGCGGCTCTGACTGATCCAAATTGCTGGAGTAACGCACCGGCTTGTTGCTGATTTACTCCAAGTTCATCCATAATCATTTTCTCACCGCGATCAACCAGTTTGTTGTTTGTCAGTTGCATATCCACCATTTTATTTCCGACAACGTGCCCCAGCTTAATCATGACGGCAGTTGAAATCATGTTGAGTACCAGCTTTTGTGCCGTTCCGGATTTCATGCGTGTGCTGCCAGTGACAAACTCCGGACCGGCTACAACTTCAACAGGAAAATCGGCATGCCGGGCCATCTCTGTGTTTTCATTACACACAATGCATCCTGTAACAATACCATTTGAA
This sequence comes from Chryseolinea sp., assembly GCA_031412655.1. Taxonomy (GTDB): domain Bacteria; phylum Bacteroidota; class Bacteroidia; order Cytophagales; family Cyclobacteriaceae; genus Chryseolinea. Next base: position 2,123 of record JANODK010000076.1, on the reverse strand, counting down.
CGCGCTTCTTTCATTCCACCGATAACATAAGGTGTGCGACCTGAAGCAGCAATGCCAATCAATACATCTTGTTGGTTGATGGAGTATTCTTCTAAATCTTTCCAGGCTTGGGCTGCATCATCTTCTGCGTTCTCAACAGCTTTCCGAATGGCTTTATCGCCACCGGCAATGATTCCAATTACTTTTCCTTGAGATACTCCAAAGGTGGGTGGTATTTCAGAAGCATCGACAACGCCTAATCTTCCGCTGGTTCCGGCACCAATGTAAAAGAGTCTTCCGCCTATTTGCATTTTTTCAACCACAGCATTTACCAATGCTTCAATTTGTGGAAGAACTTTTTCAATGGCAATTGGTACTTTCTTGTCTTCGTTGTTGATGTTCTTCAACAACTCCAGCACCTCCATTTTTTCAAGGTTGTTATAATGCGAGGAAGATTCCGTGGTCGACATTAATTCAAATCTTTCTGATGATATAGAGTAAGTCCGGCAATGGGACCTTCCAGAATATTTTTTACGCTGATACCTTTATCGTTTGCCACTTGACGTAAAATATTGCTGAAGTAAAACGAAACAGATCCTGTAAAGTGAACTTTCAGATTCTGATAGTTCGGATACTCCATTACATTATTCTCATAAAATGCCGCGAAGCTTTTATAGATCAATGAATAACAATACTCTTCTTTCAGATGTTGGAAAATAAATCGGGTGAAGCTGGCAAGGAAAGCACTTGGTTTTTCTTGTTGATAAATCCGTTCAAGAAATTCTTCACGCGTCATTGGGAAACGTTCATGAAATTGCTTCGCCAGGCTTTGTGGCATTTTGTTCCGTAGGTAATCGAACAAAAACTTTTTGCCAATATCGGTTCCAGATCCTTCATCGGCTAAGATCCAACCGAGGTTGGCTACATTAGTTGTAATTTTTGAACCATCATACAAGCAAGAGTTTGAACCGGTTCCCATAATACAAGCAATGCCAGGCTCATCACCACACAACGCGCGGGCGGCTGCAAGTAAATCCCATCCAATCTCAATATCCGCGTTTGGAAAAAAAGAATTGAATGTTGCTTTTATGGTTTGTTGATTTTTTTCAGAAGACACACCGGCACCGTAAAAGAAAACTTTTGAGACCGGTTCAGTCACTAAAGGCTTCACCATTTCCTGAATACCTTTCGAGAGATTTTCGATTGGCTGATAATACGGGTTAAAGCCTGGGCCATTGGCCTGTAGAATAGTGGAATCTTTTTGAATGAGTCTCCAGTCTGTCTTAGAGCCCCCGCTGTCGGCAATGATAATCATGGTTGAGTTTTGTAAACCCCGAAAGATAGTAGAGAATAATGTGCCTGCCTCTAATCGGAGTATCAATTTATGAGTTTTCCAATTACTTTAAATTTTTCGAAAACCTTTTCAGTGTGCGGGGCATCTTTTAGCTCGTCTGTTAAATCCTGGCCGGCCCAATGTTCATAATGTTTTCCATCTCGCCACAGCCGGGAAGCGGTCACTTCGTAAATTCGTCCGTGAAGTGCTACCCAAATCTGAGGTTTGTCCTGACCGTTGCGCAACGCAAGTTGTGCTTTTGAATAAAGGGGAAGTTCGGTGGTGCTCACTTTCCGGCTGTCAGCATTGTAAAGTCTTTTACCACGGTTTGTAAAAGGGTCACCGGTTGCATCTCTGATTCGATGCCATACATCGTTTTAAGTTTGTCTATCAGCATCATGACCGGTTTTATATGACCTCGCTCGCGATTTACCTGTAAGGCTTGTTGAATCATTTCAATATCGCGATCACTCAGGTTAACAACACTCGCAAAAGTAGGTGTGTATGTGTCATCCACTAATGTAAAGACCATCTCAGCGGTTACTTCTTCTTGTTTCGCGAGTTTCACAACCGTTGTTCCGGCAACCACATCACCAAGACGCTGACCTTTGTTGCTGGAAGCAATGGTCACCATAGCGAGGGCTCCTTGCAAGTGCGTTACTTCAATCAATCTGAATAACCAGCGTAAAAGGTAATTTCCAATGGAAGGTGAAGCTCCATCCAGGCGCACCACTTTAATTTTGCGCAGACGTTTCCCCGGACTTTGCCCGTCCATGAAAATTTCAATCAATAAATGATAGAGGAGGTATGG
>JANODK010000075.1:0-60949 GCA_031412655.1 Chryseolinea sp. | reverse complement strand
AAAAATATTTACCTCCGCGCTTTCAAAAAATTATGTTCTTCCCCGAATTGTGGAATGAGCAGGAGAAAGCGGAGTGGGGGAAAGCGGCTTTTGTTAATTAATGGTCAACAGTCCACTGTCGACTGTCGACAGTGGACTGTTGACCATTAACGATTATCTTTACATTTAGTGAAGCGGTTAATACTATATTCTATACTTTTAATAAGTAGCGCCATCGAAGTGCTAGGTCAGGGCTTTACGCGACAAACGTATCACGATCAAAACAAAGAAAATCTCAAAGAAGTCTATCAGGTAAAAGATACACTGCGCAATATTTTGCATGGACGATATGTATCCTATTACCTTAACGGCAACATTGAATCAAAAGGTCAGTTTACCAATAACGAAACAACGGGTGTCTGGGAGTTTTTTTATGAGACTGGAAATTTAAAAATGCGTGGTATTCTTAGACAGAATGCAAACTATGGCTTATGGGAATATTTCTATGAGAGTGGACAGAAAAGTATGGAAGGTTCCATCAATGGAAAGTTGCGCGAAGGGGAGTGGAAGAGTTACTATGAAAATGGACAGGTAAAGGAAGTTGGGGATTACGTCAACAATAAGCGAAGCGGTCTTTGGAAAAATTATTTTGAAGATGGAACGAAGAAAGGGGAGATCGAATACAATGAAGACTTTGGTCGATATACGGAATATTATCATTCCGGAAAAGTGTTGGCAGAAGGTCCTCGATCAGGAAATAAGAATGCAGGGCATTGGAGATTTTTCGCGGAAGATGGAACACTACAAAGCGAGGGCGAATTTTCAAATGGAAAGAAAAACGGAAGTTGGACAAATTATTTTCCGTCAGGCAAAATTTCTTCAAAGGGAAATTATGTAAACGATGATGAATCAGGAAACTGGGAATACTTTTTTGAAGACGGAGTATTACAATCATCTGGTCAGTATTTAGATGGACAAAAAAATGGACATTGGAAAAGTGTAGGTGTAGAGCGCAACACAACGAATGAAATCACCTATGATAAAGGTTCAGGTGAGTACCGTGAATACTATGCATCCGGAAAATTAAAATCGAAAGGCAACATTGTTAACGGAAAGAAGCAAGGTAAGTGGGAATTTTTTAGAGAGGATGGAAAATTGGAAGGTGATTGTACATTCGATCAAGGCAAGGGAATGTATCATGGATATTATCCGAATGGAAATCTGCAAACGAAAGGACCACTAGAAGATGATTTGAAAACCGGCACATGGGAAATTTATGAGAACGATGGAAAGCTCTCCGGTTATTACAAACCTTTTTATGATGATCACAATCTTGGAAAAGAAATTACAAGTATGGCCAATAAGACAGCAGCAAAAAAATCGATGAAGAAATCGAAATCCTTCAATTATTTCAATGAGCGATCTAATGAATTTCATGGTGTTATTGTTGCAACGAATCCCATTTTCATGGCAGCCGGAAGATTGCCATTGGGTGTTGAATTTTATTTAGAAGAACGCATCGGTCACGAATTTGAATTTGTGGGCATTCGCGATCCATTCTTTAAATCGGATAGTGAAATTGCTCCGAACAAACTTTTTGAGCGTGGCTATGCCATCAGCATCAAGCAAAAATTTTACAATAAGGCCAAGGTCGGCATGTGGTACTTCGGACAAGAGATTCGATTTACGAACATGGGTCACTTTGTGAACCAACCTATTTTCCCCAATTCCACGGAAGTGTTTACAGTTAATGCTGTTGAGCAACGAATTGAATGGGGCGTTTTGTTAGGGTATCGCATTATGCGGAAGAACGATGCTAAAGGATTTACCATCGATACCTTTATTGCCGGAAACATTGGCTACAGGGGTTTTAATGTCGATAGTGATTACGCTACTTACTTTGCCGACATCAATCAAAGTAAACTCTCAACTACTTTTCATTTCGGCTTGAATTTCGGGAATGTATTTTCCTATTAGTTATGCGTTAATGGATAAAATCTAAAAGTTAAATGTTTAATTTAAAATGTAAAGTCTAGTATCTAGTGTCTTATTTCTAAAGTCTAACCTGAAGGATAAATACCTTCCCTATGCGAACACTTGAAATTATTTTAACACCTGAAGAAGCTTTTGATGAGGCTCATTTTGAATCCACTCTTTATCAAAAGGTAGGCGTGAAGATGGATGGCGATCAAATGGTTCAACCCGTCAAACGTTCAATTGACGCACGCTCCCGAAATGTAATTGTGCGATTGCAATGTGAAATCTTTTCACGATCAGAAAGAAAAACAACTATAACCTATTCCAGAGACTTACCGAGTGTAGGTATCAGTCGTTCTGTTATTATTATTGGAAGCGGACCGGCTGGTTTGTTTGCCGCGTTGCGGTTAATTGAACTTGGTATTAAGCCGATTGTACTGGAGCGTGGAAAAGATGTTCAAGCCCGAAGACGCGACATTGCTGCGATCAACAAAGATCATATTGTCAATCCGGAATCGAATTATTGCTTTGGTGAAGGTGGTGCCGGTACATACTCCGATGGAAAGTTGTATACACGTTCGAAAAAGCGTGGTGATATCCGTAGAGTGTTAGAAATTTTAGTTGCACATGGAGCGAAAGAAGAAATTTTATTTGATGCCCATCCGCACATTGGAACGAACAAGTTACCTAAGCTGATTGAACAAATTCGTCAGAGTATAGTAAATGCCGGAGGCGAAATTCATTTCAATACCAAGGTAGAAGATTTTCTTATTGAAGGAAATCAAATGAAAGGTGTGGTCACTTATCAGGGTGATACCATTAAGACTGATGCAGTGATTCTTGCAACAGGACATTCTGCCCGTGATATTTTTCATCTTCTACATAAGAAGAATATTTTAATTGAAGCCAAATCGTTTGCGCTTGGTGTTCGGGTTGAACATTCACAAAGTTTGATTGATCAGATTCAATACCACTGTGCTGTCGATCGTGGTGAATATTTACCAGCGTCTTCGTATGCTTTAGTACATCAGTCGCAGATTGATGGTAAAGATCGTGGTGTGTTTTCATTCTGCATGTGTCCGGGTGGATTTATAGTTCCATCAGCCACTGCATCAGGGGAAGTAGTTGTAAATGGCATGAGTCCTTCGCGCAGAGATTCGAAGTTTGCAAACTCCGGAATTGTAGTGGCGGTTGAAGGAGATGATTTCAAAGACTTTAAACAACACGGTCCGCTAGCCGGATTATTTTTTCAGGAATCTATTGAGAAGATAGCCTGTGAAATAGCGGGAGGTACTCAGCGCGCACCAGCTCAACGCTTGCTTGATTTTGTAGAGGGAAAAATTTCGAATTCTTTACTTGAAACTTCTTACCAACCCGGTTTAACATCGGTTAATATGAAGGAAGTTTTGCCATCCTTTATAAATCGTGCACTTCAGCAAGGGTTCAGGAACTTTGGAGGTAAGATGAAAGGTTATCTCAGTAACGATGCGCAGCTTGTTGGTGTAGAGAGCCGAACGTCATCACCTGTAAAAATTCCGCGTGATAAGGAAACGTTAGAGCATCCACAGATAAAAGGATTATTTCCCTGTGGAGAAGGAGCAGGTTATGCCGGAGGAATTGTTTCTGCAGCCATGGATGGTGAACGCTGTGCTGAAGCTGCAGTTAATAGGGTAAAAAAATAGCTGAACTCTTATTTGCCTTTTAGAGTTCGAGATTCAGATAAGACAAAAACCTTAGTGCGACTTAGTGCCCTTGTGTCTTCGTGGCGAAAGAATTTGTAATGACAAAAATGAAATAATGAGTAAGAAGACCGTCATAATAGGAGCAACACCCAATACCTCCCGATACGCATACCTAGCGGCAGAAATGCTGACGGAGTATGATCATGAAATTGTTCCGGTTGGAATAAAAACGGGAGAAGTTTTTGGAAACAAAATTCTCAGCATCAGAGAAAAACCGGCAATTGAAAATGTGGATACAGTGACCTTATACATAGGCCCGCAGCATCAGCCCGAATGGTATAACTACATCTTCAGTTTAAAACCCAAACGCATCATCTTTAATCCGGGCACAGAGAACAATACATTTGAGCAGCTTGCCGAAGAACAAGGTATTGAAGCATTAGAAGCTTGCACGTTAGTATTACTGCGTACCGGCCAATTTTGAAGTTGCTTGTTGGGGGTTGTTCAATTGAAAATTTCCCAAAAACTCTCAACCAGCAACGAACAACGAACAAAAAAAACAAGTAACTTTTCAAAAACAAACCCTGGTAAAAATGGCAAATCAAGACACTCTTATTTCCACTAAAAAATTCAAGGTTAAACCCGATAGCAAAGTATACCTTACGAAAGTGCAAACCTCACCTGATAAAAAGTTTTCCAAGGCAGAGAGCGAATCACTTCTGGATGAAAGTCGAAAAAAATTGGCTAAGATTCAGGATGAACTCTATGCCCACAATAAATACAGTGTGCTGATTATTTTTCAGGCGATGGATGCTGCCGGTAAAGATGGTGCAGTGAAACATATTATGTCGGGTTTTAATCCGCTAGGTGTTAAGGTAGCCAGTTTTAAAGCACCTACCCATCATGAATTAGATCATGATTTTTTTTGGAGGCATTATTTAGCTCTGCCTGCCCGTGGAGAGATTGCCATTCATAATCGTTCGCATTACGAAAATGTATTGATCACCAAGGTCCATCCGGAATATATTTTAGGAGAACGAATTCCGGGAATTGATTCGGTGAAGAATATTGATAAAGATTTTTGGGAAGATCGTTATAGGCAAATAATACGGTTTGAAAAGAACCTCACCCAAAACGGAACCATCATCCTGAAATTTTTTCTTCATGTTTCGAAAGCAGAACAGAAGAAAAGATTTTTAGAGCGCATTGATGACCCTTCCAAAAACTGGAAGTTCGCTTTGGGTGATTTGACGGAGCGTGGTTTTTGGGATGACTACCAAAGCGCATACGAAGAAGCGATATCTAAAACGTCCAAAGAATCTGCGCCCTGGTACATAATTCCAGCGGATGATAAGGGCTACGCACGTTTGGCCATCGCCACAGTCATTCACAAGGAATTCAGTAAACTCAGCTTGAGTTACCCGGTGGTAAGTGATGCACAAAAGGCGGAATTACAAAAGGCAAGATTGCAGTTGGTAAATGAAGATGATCAGTCTGTGAAGAAGGTAAAAAAGAAGGCAAAATAAATCGTCATTTCCAACCGAAATCGCTTGCTGTTTTAAAATCACTAATACGGTTTGATTCGATAAAATTTCTTGCAATAAAAGTCTTCTGTATACACTTTTTATAGCTGCAAAAACCTTATTTTTGAAGGTTATAAACAACCATTATGAGCGAAGAGAAGTCGAGGAACGAAGCTAATTATTCAGCCAATAATATTCAGGTTTTAGAGGGCCTGGAAGCCGTTAGAAAAAGACCCGCCATGTACATTGGCGATATCGGTGTTAAAGGACTTCATCACCTGGTTTGGGAAGTTGTCGATAACTCCATCGATGAGGCATTGGGTGGCTATTGCGATACGATTCATGTAACCGTTAATGAAGATAACTCAGTAACCGTTGAAGATAATGGCCGGGGTATACCAACTGGAATGCACGAGAAAGAAAAGCGTTCCGCTCTGGAAGTAGTAATGACGGTACTTCATGCCGGTGGTAAGTTTGATAAGAATACCTATAAAGTTTCTGGTGGACTTCACGGTGTTGGTGTTTCGTGTGTTAATGCCTTATCTGAAATGCTGCACGTAACGGTTTACCGTGAAGGAAAAATCTTCGAGCAGGAATATGAGCGTGGCGGTCCGAAATATCCCGTTCGTGTTATTGGCGATTCAGATCGCAGTGGAACAACGGTTCGCTTTAAGCCCGATACAGAAATATTTACCTTATCTACTGAATACAATTACGAAACGATTTCCAATCGCTTGCGTGAATTGTCCTTCTTAAATCCGCGCATCACGATTAATCTGCAAGACTTACGCGACAAAGATGAGAACGGCAAGCCCAAGTCGTCCGTGTTTTATTCTGAAGGTGGTCTTCGCGAGTTTGTGGAATACTTGGATTCAACCCGAGAGAAATTAATTCCAGCCGTTATTTACATTGAAAATACGAAAAGTGAAATTCCGGTTCAGGTTGCGATGGGTTATAACACATCATACACAGAGAACCTGGTTTCGTATGTAAACAACATCAACACACACGAAGGAGGAACTCATGTTGCTGGTTTTCGCAGAGCACTGACCAGAACATTAAAAAGTTATGCTGAGAAATCAGGTTTGTTAGAAAAAGCAAAAGTAGAAATCAGTGGTGATGACTTTCGTGAAGGATTAACGGCTGTTATTTCGATAAAGGTGGCAGAACCTCAGTTTGAAGGACAAACCAAAACCAAGCTTGGTAACTCCGAAGCGATGGGTGTGGTGGATCAAAGTGTGGGTGAAATGCTTCAAAACTTTTTAGAGGAAAATCCCCGCGAAGCAAAACTGATTGTAAGCAAAGTTATTCTGGCAGCACAAGCGCGTATCGCAGCTCGCAAAGCACGCGAAATGGTGCAACGTAAAAACGTTTTGTCGGGTACAGGGCTTCCAGGTAAACTGGCGGATTGTTCCAGTGCAGATCCGGCCATTTGTGAATTGTATTTGGTGGAGGGGGATTCAGCGGGAGGATCAGCGAAGCAAGGCAGAGACCGGAATTTTCAAGCCATCCTTCCATTGCGTGGAAAAATCTTAAATGTTGAAAAAGCGCAAGAGCATAGAATTTACGACAACGAAGAAATCAAGAACATGATTACCGCTTTGGGTGTAACCTTTGGAACACCTGAGGACGAGAAAGCGTTGAACATGAATAAACTTCGCTACCACAAAGTCATCATTATGACGGATGCAGATATTGATGGAAGTCACATTCGTACGCTTATTCTGACGTTCTTCTTTCGCTACATGAAAGACTTGATTGAAAGTGGGTATGTATACATTGCTTTACCTCCTTTGTACCTAGTGAAGAAAGGAAGAGAAGAACGTTATTGCTGGACGGAAGAAGAGCGTGCAGCCTATGTAAAAGAATTGGGTCAGGGTAAAGAGGAGTCAGTAGGTATTCAACGATACAAAGGTCTTGGTGAAATGAACCCAGAGCAATTGTGGACGACTACAATGGATCCTTCCAAGCGCTCACTTAAGCAAGTGAATATTGAATCCGCTGCGGAGGCGGATCACCTGTTCTCCATGTTGATGGGTGATGAGGTGGCACCACGCAGAGAGTTCATTGAGAAGAATGCGAAGTATGCCCGCATTGATGTTTAATTATTCTTATTGAGCCCTCGGTATGGAAGAGTTGATAATGACAACAGAGAAAATCAACCAACAGGTTGAGCAAAGTAATTACATAAGCCGCGACTTAAGCTGGCTGCGTTTTAACTATCGTGTGCTCGATCAGGCACAACATATTGAGCGCAATATTTTTGATCGACTCAAGTTTTTCTCCATCACAGCTTCCAACCTGGATGAATTCTGCACAATTCGTTTGGGCAGCTTATACAATTACCTTGATTATGGAAAGGAACGCTTCGACTATAGCGGATTGCGTGAAGAACCTTTTCGAAAATTACTGCTAACCGAAACTCAAAAATTTTACAAAGACCAAAACGATTGTTACGTTAACAAACTAAAACCATTGTTCGAAACGAATGGTTTTGTGATTTCGGATTACAAACTTCTCTCCATAGAGAATACACAAAAGGTGGATGCTTATTTTAATAATACCATCTTCCCGATGCTGACACCCATGGTGTTTGATAATTATCACACCTTCCCCATTCTAATGTATAACAGGTTGCTTTTTGGTGTGGTAACCAAAAATCCAATTGAAGGACAGAGCCAGCAAAAAGTTTCGTTTGTTCAAATTCCACAAAACCTGCCTCGCTTCTATCAAGCCACAGAAGGTGATGTGATACACTTTGTTCCGATCGAGGAAATTATTCGAAATAATATCTATACGCTTTTTAGAAATGTAGAAATTACCAGCGCCAACTTATTCCGCATCAATCGCAATGGAGATTTTACATTGGAAGAAAGTGAAGATATTGAATCTAACTTTTTAGAAGATCTCAAACGAAAAATCAAAACGCGCAGATCGGGTCGCGTAGTTCGTTTGGAAGTAGAAGAGCATGCAGACCCTTGGATGATGCGCCTGTTGAAAATTCAATGGGATCTGGACGATTATAATATTTTCAGAGTTCCAGACGGAAGTCTAATGGAATTTTCTGGATTGATGCAGATTATCGGGCACAAAGAATTTAAAAGCAAGCGTGCACAAGTTAGTGATCCGGTGAAACCACTTAATTTTCCTGAACTCGGAACACGAGACTTGTTTGAAGTTTTAAAAGAGCGTGATATCCTTCTTCATCATCCGTACAATTCCATGGAACCTGTGTTGGAATTATTGGAGAAGGCTGCAGATGATCCTCATGTACTTTCAATAAAGATTACCATCTATCGCGTTGCGAAAGAATCACGTGTAACGGCTGCTTTGTTAAAAGCAGCCGAGAATGGTAAGCACGTAGCCGTTTTGTTTGAAGTGAAAGCACGCTTCGATGAAGAAAACAATTTGCGTGAAGCACAGCGCTTGCAAAAGGCGGGTTGCTTTGTAATTTATGGTGTGAACAGCCTAAAGACACATACCAAACTTTTATTGATCGTTCGCAAAGAAGAAGATGATCGCGTGTATCGTTACGTACATCTTTCGAGTGGAAACTATAACGAAGCAACATCTCGCTTATATGTGGATATCAGTTTACTTACGACAAAAGAAATTTACGCGAACGATGTATCGGAATTCTTTAATGTAATTACAGGCCACTCACAGCCCACAACCTATCGCAACCTGATTACATCACCTCGGGACATGCGGATTCAGCTTTGCAATTTAGTAAAGAAGGAAGCGGAAAATGCAAAGCTTGGGTTGGCTTCAGGGATCGTTATTAAATTAAATTCGTTTCAGGATAAAGAATTGATTGATGAACTCTATGCTGCATCACAGGCGGGTGTTCCGATTAAATTGATTGTGCGCGGCATGTGCTGCTTGCGTCCGGGAAGAAAGGGCTTGAGTGAAAATATTCAAGTGATTTCTATTGTTGGAGAATACCTGGAGCATTCAAGAATTTATTATTTCCACAACTCAGGCAATCCCAAAGTATACACGGGCAGTGCTGATGCAATGGTGCGCAGTTTTGACCGAAGAATTGAATCGTTATTCTTATTAGACGATGACATTCTGAAAAAGCAAGCCATCAACAACCTGCGTTATAATCTAAAGGATAATGTAAACTCCTGGGTGATGAAAGAGGATGGAGCGTATGTTGTTAAAGAATTAAATGGTGAGCCACCGTTTAATATGCACAAAGAATTTTATCATGTCACGAAGGAAATAGTAATGGCGGCAACTTTGTTTTAAATCAAGAGTGATCCAATTACTGATCACTCTTCTTTAATTAAAAACACTTTCCTTTAGAAACTAGCCAGGGAAAGTCCAACCGTATAGGTATTGAAATCGGTTCTCACACCATTCGTTACCGGTCCTTTGTTTTTCTCAAACAAAGGATTGAGGTTATAGTACCCGAATATGCTGAAGCTTCCAAAACCTATTCTTCCGGTTAAGCCATAGCGCAATTGTGAAAGATTAAAATTCTGCTTGTCTTTTAATTTTTTGTTCTCACCATCTTCATAGTATTTCACTTTAGTATAGGAGTCAAACATATATCCAATCCTTCCCCCGAAAGAAACTTTAAAGCTTCGTGCAGGATCTTCCGGATTGAGGTTATACCTGATTTCGACAGGAACTTCGAAATAGTTAGTAATGAGTTTCGATTTTTTTAAAGAGGTAAATCCTCCCGCTATTCCACCCAATGTTCGGGTTACCATCTTAACTGAATCAGTGCCTGGATAATTTGTAAGGACATACCCATTTTGAAATTTGTATCGTTCGAAGCTAAAGCCAATACCGGGCACTACACTGAAGTGTGACTTTGCAATCCTGAATTCATATTGATAATAGAGATTGAATGCAGTTGATCCAAAAAAGTTGAGCTTAAAATTAGTGGATGGCTTGATAGCCTGATTGAATCCAAACTCAATTACGAAAGTTCCTGGGATATCGGGCCTGGCTGATGTTTTCTTTGTGGTTTTTTCCTGACTGAAAGCAGGGGAGAGTAATCCAATAAATACTATGAGTAAAATTATTTTCCTGATCATGCGCTGAGGTTCAATCGATTATTTAATAAAGTCCCAAAATTACCCTTTTTGTTGTCAGGGCAAAACCTAAGTGTTTTGCCGACTAAATTTATTCTCTACATTTGCAGTCCAAAACACAAGGAATACATCATTCTTTACCTTTTTGGGCCTGTAGCTTAATTGAATAAAGCATCTGACTACGGATCAGAAGACTCGGGGTTTGAATCCCTGCAGGCTCACTACATAATCAGGTAGCTACAACGAGTGGCTACCTTTTTTATTTCCTAATCTTCCTATAGAGTGTTTAAATTGAACAATAGTTTGATTTAGCTTTAGTCTTCTTCTTCAAACGTGTGAATGGTCTTGAAATGAAGTTTTACCTTTAAATTGCCCTTTCGAACAAAGAAAAGATTGGCCAACTCTATTAAACTAATAGAAAATTGGGCGCGGTCTTTAGAACTAAGAATGTTATTATTGCACCCGAATTAAATTTACCATCATGACGAAATACAGAGCCGGAGTATTATTTGGCGAGGAATTAAAGAACCTCTATGACGATGCGAAAGAAAATAAATTCGCATTGCCTGCCGTAAATGTTTCAGGTACAAGTTCAATTAATGCCGTGTTGGAAACAGCACGCAAAGTAAATTCTCCTGTTATTATTCAATTCAGTAACGGAGGAGCTCAGTTTTATGCCGGTAAAGGTATGCCGAATGAAAACCTTCAGGCCAATATCTCGGGTGCTATCAGTGGTGCTTTGCATGTTCACACGGTTGCCAAGCATTATGGAGTGCCCGTAGTATTGCATACCGATCATGCTGCAAAAAAATGGTTGCCATGGATTGATGGATTGGTAACAGCAGGTGAAGAATATAAAGCAAAGAATGGTGTGCCGCTTTTTAGTTCACACATGCTTGATCTCAGCGAAGAACCTTTGCACGAGAATATCGAAATATCAGTTGAATACTTTAAGCGCATTTCCAAGTTGGGTATGAGTCTTGAAATTGAATTGGGTATCACCGGTGGTGAAGAAGATGGTGTTGACAATTCAGGCGTAGAAAACGAAAAGTTATATACTCAGCCGGATGATGTTTATCAATCTTTCCAGGCCTTGAGTAAAGTAGGTTCATTGTTTACTGTTGCGGCATCTTTCGGTAATGTTCACGGTGTGTACAGTCCCGGTAACGTAGAGTTGCGTCCTGAAATTTTAAGAAACAGTCAGACGTACATTGCGGATAAACTTGGTTTGGGTGGTGACAAGAAGCCCGTATATTTTGTATTTCATGGAGGAAGTGGTTCAGCAAAATCACAAATTACTGAAACACTAAATTATGGTGTTATCAAAATGAATATTGATACAGATATGCAATGGGCATTCTGGGAAGGTGTTCTTGGATTCTACAAAAAGAATGAAGCATTTTTGCAATCACAGCTGGGTAATCCGGAAGGGAAAGACAAGCCGAACAAAAAATTCTATGACAACCGTAACTGGATGCGCAAAGGTGAAGAGAATTTTGTGAAACGTTTGGAAGAAGGATTCACCGATTTGAATTGCATCGGAAGAAATGCATAATCGTCAGTTGAGTTAAGTAAAGAATCACCAGAAATCATAAAGCGGTCTATTTTCGAAAGAAAATAGACCGCTTTTCATTTAGTCGATTATCAAAGTATCTTAATTCTGACGCAGAATTAATTCCGATGCTTTGACGTGACCATCCTTTACTACTGTTTCATTGTAATTCGCTTTATTCACAACTATAGGATCGAGAAATATAGCATCTACTGAAATGCCTCCACTTTGAAATTTTGTTTTACCACCAGCATCTCCGCCTTTTGCAAGTTTTAAAGCCAACTCAGCAGCCATATACGCAAGTGGTTTAATTGGTTTATAAATCGTCATGGTTTGCTTCCCGGAAATGATGTATCGAACGGCACTCAAATCAGCATCTTGTCCGGTCATCGCGATTTTTCGATCCAGTTCCGGTGGTAAAGCCTGAATAGTACCATCGGCCAGGGCATCGTTGGCTGCAATCACTACCTCTGGTTTTTCTTCGGAGGAAGAAAAGAATTCATCCATTTTCATTAGTGCTTCAATTTCGCCCCACTCACTAAGAACGAAATCGGCTAAAAGTTTAATTTTACCATTGCTAATAGAAGGTTGTAGTACTTTTAAGTGACCGTTTCTGATTTGGACTGCATTGTTATCACTAACGGGTCCATTGAGTAAAACATATTTTCCTGTTGGAAATCGATCGAGCATATACTGTGCTTGTAGTTCACCTACTTTCGTATTGTTATACGAGATATACAGAGCTATATCATTGCTCATAATCAATCTATCGTAAGAAATTACGGGCACATGCGCTTCCTTTGCGATGGTAACTATTTCAGCAGACTTAACAGCATCAACCGCCACCACGATCAATACTTTAACACCTTGCTTAATTAGTTTTTTACTAATATTGACTTGTTCTGCGGCATCACCGTTGGCTACTTCCACAATACATTCACCGCCCAGCGATTTAATTTTTTCAGCTATTAGTTTTTTATCCAGATACCATCGGTCAGAGACATAACTATCCAGTACTAATCCGATTTTTTGAGCCTGCAAGGTTAATGTGACAGAGCTTAAGAAAATAAAAAGCATTGTTTTAATCGTTTTCATAAATCTGAGTTTATAGTTTGATTAAAAGTTCACTTCGGGGGATAGGTTAATTTAATAAATCTCAGCCTCAATCTGAACTGAATTGATAGAAACATTTTCAGAGTTCATAATTCTTGAATAAGACAAGATAATTTGGGTTGCTATACTGAAATTTAAGGACGTAGAACGTCATCGATTAGAAAATCTTACCGACCGCAACTCGTTGCGGAAAGTTGAAGAGAATTTTGTGAAGCGCTTTGATGAAGTATTTGCGGATTTGAATAACAGCAAAAGAAATACATAATCATTCGTTGAGTTAATAAAGACTCAGCTCTTTAATGGATGGTTATGATTAAGTATCGCGATTGGATTGCCATTGCTTATGTCGCAGATGGAAATAAATCATCGATCCGATAATCAGCAATGTGCCGGCAACGGAAACAAGATAACCTGTTGAAATGAAAAAGTTCAACCAACTAATCTGAGCCTGACCAAACTCTTTAAACAATAATGCACTTACACTGCCAAGGTATCCAAAGGAATCTGCGATGTACATAATGAAACCGACTGTGCCTACATATTGAAATGCAGCAATTAATCGGTCGAAGAAAATACTATTGAACGGAACATAGCCGAGATAAAGTCCGAGGCCAATTAAAATCATCCATGCGGGTGCATTGATCAATTGACTTTCGAAAAGGAAAGTGCTGACACCAATGAGAATCATTCCGAATGCTATGATAATGTGATTGATCATCAGCGCAAGCTTATTGTTTTTAATCAGCATCAAGCTGCTCATCACAATTAATACCGTTATGGTTACCGGAACTTCCGTTGCCGTGAATATTTCAGGTGAGTTTCCGTACCCCAATGTTTTCCACACTTCAGCAGAGAAGTTATCGCGGAACTCGCGGAAGGTGGTAAGCAATACATAGGTAAGAACAAATAGTATTATACCCGGCCAGAACATCAGCACAAATTTTTTACGTTCTGCACCATTCATCGGTTCACGCTTGGTGCGTAGTTGTATGTCAAGTGCAGACGGAGGAGGGAGTTTATTCAGTAACCATAAAAAGAAAAGTAAAGGAATAGCAAATAAACAACAGGCAACAAAAGGCATCCA
The DNA here is from genome assembly GCA_031412655.1 of Chryseolinea sp. Lineage (GTDB taxonomy): Bacteria > Bacteroidota > Bacteroidia > Cytophagales > Cyclobacteriaceae > Chryseolinea. Next base: position 46,991 of record JANODK010000075.1, on the reverse strand, counting down.
ATATTCGGATGTTCCCCAATCGCGTATAATGAAACCGCCAACGGATTTACCGAGACCGGCAGAGAAAATAAAACTTACTGAAAGTCCGGCACCTAATACTTCGGTCATTCTTCTCCCTTCTAAGTAACCGAATACCATTCCCCACACCATGCCAAGCGGAAGACCGTTGGTGAAAAGAAAGATAATGTTGTAAGGTGCAGGTGTAATAGCAAACAGCAACCACGAAAATCCGGCAATGCTCACCATCAATAAAATTCCGGTTGCTCTTGAGTGTGCTTTCAGTTCTGCTATAAATTTAATGCCGATGAACTTTGATAATCCATATCCAATCACTTGAGCTATTACTAACCAGACTTTATAACTCTTACCTAAGAAAAACAAATCGTCAAATGTTGCCACAGCAAATGTTTTGCGAAATGAAAAAACGCAGGTATATAAACAGAATGCAGCCACGGTAGCGTAAAGCGTAAACCAAAATCCGTTAGCTTGCCTTAACCAGGTTGTTATTTTTGATTCAGAATGAGGTGACGTTATCAAATTCGTATAGATTCAAATTTCAAGATAGAAGGTTTATGGCTCTGTCATGGGAAAAATGAAATAAAATTTTAATCTTAACTTTTGTTTGACAGCCAATATCAAAATTTAAAACGGTAACGAACGATATTGGCTGTTATTCTTCACCAGACAATCCAATGAAAAAATTACTGATCATCGCAACAGCGGTATTGCTTTTCCAGGCATGCTCAAAAAAGAAAGAAGACAATTCAGATAATTCAACTTCTTCCATAACGACCATCGCTTTTGGCTCGTGTGGCGATCAGCGAAATCCACAACCGGTGTTGGAGCGTGTGGCAGAAAAGAAGCCTGATGTTTTTCTGTTTCTCGGTGATAACATTTATGCTGATACCTATAGTATGGATACTCTAAAGAGGGATTATGACATGCTGGGTGCGAAACCTGAATTTCAAAAACTAAAAGCAGCGACTAAGATATATGCCATTTGGGATGATCATGATTTTGGCTGGAATGATTCCGGCAGACATTATCCCTTTAAGAAAGAGTCAAAAGAAGTTTTTCTGGACTTTTTTGGTGATCAAGACGACTCCACGATTCGTCAGCATGAAGGAATTTATCATACTGTGTATCTGAACAAGGCAGGAAAGAAAATTCAAATTATTTTTCCTGATCTTCGAACCTTCCGCGATAAGCTTCTTCCATACAACGGAAATCGCAAAGGCGATGCACGTTTCAATTATGCAATGGATTATTCTCCGTACACTACTGCCGATTCTACGATGATGGGAGATGAACAATGGCGTTGGATGGAGGAGCAATTAAAAGTACCTGCTGATTTACGCATCATGGCTTCGAGCACACAGTTTAGCATTACGCATAATGGTTATGAAGCGTGGGCTAATTTCCCGCATGAGCAAAAGCGTATGATGGAATTGATTAAGAAAACAAGAGCGGAAGGTGTACTTTTTATTTCAGGCGATGTACATTATGCAGAAATATCAAAGTTAGTTGAGCCGGGTCTCTATCCGTTGTATGATGTAACTGCCAGTGGTATTACCTCTACGTGGGATTTTGCAGCACCCAATGATAATCGCATTGATGGTGCAGTAATGGAAAATCATTTTGGGCTTCTAAAGATCGACTGGAGTTTACCCGATCCTGAAATCACGATGCAGATTCACGATGTCTCCGGCAAGGAGCGAATTAGCCGAACAATAAAGTTGAGTGAGTTGAAGTTTTGATTGGGGACTTGTTAAAAGTTAATGGCTAATAGTTAAAAGGAGTGTTTGATAACCTTATTAGACTTAAGACCATTAACGATTAACTTTTAACTACCTTCACAAAACCTTTTTGAAATGGATAATACGTTAACACAACACTGGAACATTGGAACGAAAATTATTTTTCGTTTTCTTTTTATCTACTTCATCCTTTACATGTTTCCGTTTGGATTGGAGATGCTTCCTATTGATACGTTATGGACACCATTAATCGAGTGGACAGGCAAGCATATTCTCAATTTAAGCGAAAGCATAACGGTGTTGCCTAACGGTAGTGGTGATACTACATGGAATTATGTTCAGGTTTTAGTTATTGCATTACTCTCAACAATTGGCATGATGGTCTGGTCGATACTGGATTGGAAAAGACCGAACTATAGCAAAATATTCTATTGGTTAACGGTGATCGTTCGATATTATCTGGCGGTGGTTCTGATTGGCTATGGATTTGTCAAAATTTTCAAAACACAATTTCCGTTTCCATTTCTGGAGCGATTGACTCAGCCTTATGGTAATTCATCACCCATGGGGTTGCTCTGGACATTCATGGGATTTTCAGCAGCCTATAATTTCTTCACCGGATTTTGTGAAGCCTTGGGTGGTTTCCTGATGTTTTTCAGACGCACCAAAATGTTGGGTGCATTAATTACGATTGGTGTAATGAGTAATATTGTGTTGCTGAATTTTACCTATGATGTGCCGGTAAAATTATTATCCCTGCATTTACTCTTTTTGTCTCTATTTCTGTTAGCACCCGATGCAGCAAGACTTTTGAATTTTCTAATACTGAATAAGCCCACTGTGCCTGAAGAACTCAAACCGATTTTTAAAGAGCGCAAATGGAATATTGCACTTAGAGTTGTGAAAACCATTCTGATTATTTTAGCATTGGGATTTCAGTTTCTTAATATAAGTTCTGTTCAGAAGCAATTGGAAGATGCTTTACTCAAACCGCCATTGTATGGAATGTACGATGTTGATTTACATGTCGTCAATCACGATACCATACCACCATTAAGAAATAGCACGCGGTGTTTGAATAAAGTGATTGTAAACCAGGCAGGATATGCATCTCTGGAATATATGGACAACGCTAAAATTCATTACATGTTTTCAGCCGATACCTTAAAGCATACTATTGAACTCTTGTACACAGACTCAAGCAAAGTATACGAGTTTAACTATGTGAACGAAGGTGATGTGTATAAGCTGAGGGGTAAAGCCTATGGCGACTCCATTTTTGTCACGATGAGAAAAAATGATTTTCTTTTAGTAAACAGAGGATTTCATTGGATTAGCGAATACCCATATAACCGATGAGTTTGTTTAGAACCTCATTCATTCCAAAACATAATAGAGCCTTAAACTTCCTGGTTAATAGTTAATAGGGGGCAGGTAGAATCTTCAGGCCGGGTACTCTTTACGATTAACTATTAACCATTAACTCTCTTTCACAAGAAAATCTGGATTGAGAGTTGTTTATGGAAGTAACTTCCATTTGGAGTTTACTGATCTTGTTGAGTTTTAGAGCGCGTACGGGAATAAACTCCGCGCGAGATTTGAATCATTGGAACATTACGTTTACAAAACATTCCATTCGGATTTTCTAAAACGCAGAGGCGAATGGTTTCATACCTATGGAAAAGTACACACGGCCATGTGGTGGATCCGCCAAGGACAATTTCCGACCGTTGAAGAAGCTGTTGAAAAGTTAGACTACCTCCAAAAGAATGGAGCTTCACCTCTTGTCTTTGATTTCAGAAACAGATTTCCTCACCCGGAATAATACGTTCATGTTTATTCGAGTACGAGGTGTTTGTTCACCATCATCACGGGTTGATGTATCGGAGTCGAAATAAAATCAACAATTATCTTCAGTACTTCTTTTGATTTTAGATTATGCCCAAGTCCTTTTGTGGTGACGAGTGTGGATGTATTCCAGCGTTCATTGATCTTAACAGCATAATGATAGGGAGTTTCTAGATCTTCTTCATCGTGTATAATAAGACCGTGAACCGGAACATCTGCTGCAAACTTTTGAGTCGAGAAATAGGTAATCGGATTTTTAAATACTTTTTCGAACTGACCGAGCACCAGAGCAATTGTTCTCGATGATAAATTTAGACTCTGCTGATAGAATTCAATAAAATCACTTGCTTCACCAGGAGGAGCGAGGAGTACTAATTTATGTATAGGTAAATCCGGATTCTGATGAAATGCATGAAGCGAAGCAAAGCTTCCGACTGAATGCGCAACAATAGCATGAACATTTCCAATGCTTCCGACTAGTTGTTGAATCACGGCACTGTAATATGGAACAGAAAGATATTGTCCGCCTGAAAGTCCGTGGCCCGGAGCATCAATGGCATAAATGGAATATTCCTCCGTTGAAAATGCCTCAATATGTGCTTTCCAACGAAAGGTATGACTCTGCCATCCATGTAGGAAAAGAATTTTCTTCTCACCATTTCCCCAGCGATAACCTTGAATGGCGACACCATCGTGATCAAACGAAAACAAGTCTGCCGAATTCAAAAATTGATGTTGATATTTTTTAAGTGGCGTACGAAAGGGGTGACAAAATAGTTGAAAGCCCTTGCGGGCCGCTATTTTCGGAAAGACATAGGCCAGTATATTTAAATACCAACCGATCAGTTTAGAGAGGATTTGTTTTGCCATGGTTTTTCTTTTTGTGTAGATACCAATTGGTATCTACTAGTTTAAAAAAAATTACAGTTCTATTTCCTTCAGTTGAGCATCCAAATGTATGATCACTCGCTTAATGTCTTCATCATTACCTCTCAACTTGCTCATCATAATGGCACCTTCCAATGAAGCGATGATGAGTGTTGCAAAATATTCTTTATCGATGCCCGCCTTTATCTGTTTGTATTTGATTCCATTTTCCATGAGCGTGACAATCGCTCCGTGCAACATGTTTAATATTTTTACTGCACCCTTTCGCAGAATGGGATTTCCGTCATCGGATTCGATGGCGGCATTCATTAACGGGCATCCACCTTTTAAAGGGGGATTCGATATGTAGGATTCGAAATACTGAAAGATGGTGCGCAGTTTTTCACTGGCCGTTTTCTTTTCTTTTATTCTGATGCGAAGATTTTCAAAGAGCTGAGAGGAAAGATGAAAAAGTGTTTCCTTTTCCAACTCCCCTTTATTCTTAAAATGTTTATAGATGGCGCCTTTGGTAAAACCAGTGGCTGTTGTAATGTGACTGATGGAGGTAGCCTTATATCCTTGTGTATTAAACAGGAGTCCTGATTTTTTTAATATCTTTTCTTTAGTGAGCTCCGGATTGCGCATGATCAAAGATACCGATTGGTATCTTCAATTCAAAACGGATTATAAGTGGGATGGTTTCAGTCCCACTAGAATTTTTAATGTATGCCTCCTTCCGTTTTGTGTAGAGATATTGCCTCATTATCGGGTAATGATTGCTCAAACCGAAATTCTAATGCACTGAATAGTGCCATTGCAGAGATCGATGATGTCTTTACTTTATAACCAAGGCTGGCACAAGTTTTACACAGGTAGTATTCACACGTCCTTATCCAAATTAAATATTAATCTTATGAACATTAAAAGAATCTTCGGTGCAGTACTTACTGTTCTAGGAATTGGTGCCTTGTTGTATGCTGCCGTTATGTTTGTTAATACCTCCGCTGGCCCCTATAATGTTAAGGTATTGGTTACGTTCGGTATACTCGGTCTGATATTTTTTGTATCAGGGGTTAGTCTTGTACGCACTACGAAAGACGAAGCTTAACACTACGGATAAACCGACTGTGTTGATGTCTTACCTGACCTGTACCCGAAAATTTATCTTTTTAATACTAATAAGTCTACCAGCCTTCTATACTCCATTGTATGGTCAGGAAAATCTAAAAGTATTTCTGCACCCGGATAAATTCTATAAAAAGTATTTTCCTAATCTTAAAGTAAAGCGTGTCTTACTCGATACAAACTACATTAAGAGTTATCCAAATTTCCTGACAGTAGGGGTGCACGTTTTATCACCCGCTTTGTATTCTACGATCAGTCCAAAAAAATCATCAATCGGAAGTGAAGCCGATGTTAAATTTAAGACCAGCGTTGCTGACATCATTGGATTCTCGGCAAATTATCGATTTGTCAGTGTGGGATTTGCGCTCTTGCTTAAGCAGGGTTTGCAAAAACATGCTGACTATGCCCCAAGTGCGTATCGCACCCTTACTATAAAGTATAATAATCCTGCATATTCATTTCAGTTTAAATATTTGAAATTGAAAGGCTTTACTGAAATTAATGGAATGGGTAGCCAGCCTCTTATTAAACGCCCCGATATTGTAAATAGAGAATATCAATTTGAAAGTATTTACAATTTCGATTGGAAAAGGTATTCGTATCTGGCTCCTTTAATTTTTTCGCAGCGCCAGGTAAAAAGCCGGGCAGGTTTTCTTTTGAAAGGTGGATTGTATTATAAAAAACTAAGTGGTGATTCGTCTTTAGTCGAACGAGAGAAAAACCAATACTATGAAAGCTTTGGAGATACTAAAGGAGTACAGACATTTTCCATAAAACTTGCACCGGGTTTGGGTGGTAATTTGATTCTGTATAAACACATTTGTTTATCGATGGCATTGTTCACCTCCTTCGATGTTTACTTTTACAGATACATAAGCAGTGCTGATGAAATTTCATCACGAATGGAGAGTTTTGTTTTTGCGCTTGATGGTTATGTTAGTTTAGGATATCAGTCAAAACGTTTTTATGCTGGTTTGAAATATGAAACCGATAGAAGAGATGCAGCACTTCATGGTGTAAAAATGAATATTGTAAATGCCTATACCGGGCTTGAATTAGGTTATCGGTTTAATGCACCGCGAGTAATGAAGAAGTTTTATAGAAAGACTATGCCACCAGGAATGTGATGTACTATCTGCTTTTATACACTTCATCCAATTGCTTGCGCAAAACTTGGTAAGCACTATTACCTTGCGTAGCAATATCCTCCCACCGACACTCAATCACTATTTTTCCTGCATAGTTAATTTTCTTCAACGCTGCGAAGTATGGAGTGAAGTCATCTCCATGAACACCAGGAGGAGTTCGGTTTTCTTTTTCGGCCACCTCACAGTACACTACATATTTTTTTGTGGTTGCAATTACCTCGGGTGATTCTCCCTCTTTCGCCATGTGATACAAGTCAATACATAAGCGAAGATTTGTATGATCAACTGCTTTCACAATTTCAAGCGCCTCGCTTACACTGGTAATGAAATTACATTCCGTGCGATTGAGATTTTCAAGCGCGAGTGTGATGTTATGTTTCTCTGCTAAGGCAGCAATTTTTTTAGCGATTGAAATAAATTGTTCTTTCGCTTTTGCACGATCAAATCCTTCAGGCACGCCACGCGATCCACCGCTTCCCCAGATGATCATTTTAAGATCGGCTTCCTGCGCGCGTTGTAGAACAATTTCTACATAGGCCAAAACAGCTTGTTCATTTACATTTGGTCCTACTACTTTAAGATCGCCCGGTATAAAAAGATTGGTGGCAAATAAAGGCACACGTAATTTCTTTATGATTTGCAATTGAACCGTGAATTGTTGTTCTGAAACATTTCGGGGAGAAAGTATTTTGTTGGTAGACTCTACTATACATCGATATCCGAAAGAATGAAGCAAACTGTCGTTTTCAATATCGTTTACTATTCCAATTTCAGAGGAAAGTACTTTGGATTGTGAATGAAGTGCAAGAGAGACAATACTCAGTGTTAGTGTGAGAAAAAATTTAGTCATACGTTTAAAGGTAACATAAAACTATCCTGAAATTAACAATGGTCTTATGAATTTTCACGAACTCCTTATATGTGGAGATTGAATCAAAAAAACATGGTTATAATGAGGAGTAATAAAATTAGAAGCTAGTCATCATTTGACACCCACCTTTAATTCTTTGATGAGGCGCCATACAAAATCCAGTAATAACCGGACTAAGAACTTCAATTAAGTTCAATACCTTCAAAAGCCTGCATTCAAACGGTTTAAGTTAATTTGTTGCAACACGAATAATCCAGTTGCAAAAACTAATGTCGGAATTCTAAAATTTATTTAACCCAATATGGAGTAGATCAAATTAATTTTGACTTACTTCATTTTGTGATTCGATTGTTGCGTTTGATTTAATCCACCTGGAAATATCGAATCCCACCCTTCTGATTTTGTTTTGTGTGATGTGATTGGCTCGTGTTAGAAAAATTCAGAAGCTCTGCTTGTCAAATTTTGTTTAACCTAAATACCCCCTCTGCATGAAGTACATCTACGTGTCCTTACAGCGATCAGCTTTGCTCTGTCTGATCGTGTTGTGGTTGGTAGCCCTCGCTTCCAACCCGGTCTTTGCCCAACAAAAAACGGGCTATGAAAGTGGCGTTGTTCGCATTAAAGTAAAAGAGTCATTGGCTCTTCAACTCGAAAATGCACGAATAACAAAAAGCCCTAATAACATTCTTGTTACGGGCATTCAATCCATCGATAGGTTAAGTCTTCAGTACAAAGCAACTGGAATCAAACGTGTATTTCGTTCTGCTGGTAAATTTGAAGCGAAACACAGAAAGTATGGATTGCATCTTTGGTTCGAGATTCAACTTGACAAAGCTGCTCCTTTATTAACTGTGCTCGATGCGTATAAGTCCATAGAGCAAGTTGAACTTGTTCAGCCTCTGTATAAGAAGGCCATTATTGGTTCTGATCGTTTAGATTATGGTCCTAGAAAAGTAGATGTCAGTCAAGCACCAATATTGTTAGGAGCTCCAAACGACCCAATGTTTTCTCAACAATGGCATTATAATAATACAGGACAAGCAGGTGGTACACCCGGTTCTGACATTAGCCTCCTTCAAGCGTGGGGAATTACAACTGGAAGTACCAATGTAATTGTTGCTGTAACGGATGGTGGTGCACAAGTTAACCATCCCGATTTAGCGGCAAACATGTGGGTGAATGAAGATGAAATTCCAGGTAATGGATTAGATGATGATAACAATGGATATGTTGACGATATAAATGGATATGGCTTCGGGGATAACACAGGAGAAATTGCTCCTGACGATCACGGTTCGCACACAAGTGGAACCATTGGAGCAACAACCAATAATGGTATTGGTGTAGCGGGCATTGCCGGTGGATCTGGTACGGGTGACGGTGTGCGACTAATGTCGTGTGCTGCATTTGGAGCAGTTGGTGTTGGTGGATTTGAAGATACTTATGTATACGGAGCAGACAATGGTGCTGTGATTTCACAAAACAGTTGGGGCTATACAAGTCCGGGCGTGTTTGATCAATCTGTATTAGATGCCATCGATTATTTTATTGCTGAAGCAGGTAAGGATGAATTTGGAAATCAAGTTGGTCCGATGAAAGGTGGTATTGTAATTTTTGCTGCCGGTAATGATGATAGTGATGGTCCGCATTATCCTGGATTCTACGAGCCGACACTTGCGGTAGGCGCGGTGAATAATCAGGATAAAAAAGCATGGTATTCAAATTTTGGAACATGGGTTGACATTGCTGCCCCGGGTGGTGAGACATTTGTAAACAATGACCCTAAAGGTGTATTGAGCACAGTATCAGGAGGACAATATGCTTTCTTCCAGGGAACTTCAATGGCTACTCCACACGTATCAGGTGTAGCAGCATTGATTGTTTCAAAATTTGGTGGCCCAGGATTTACTCCTGAAATGTTACGCGGACGATTGACTCAATTAACAGATAATATTGATGCAACTGATCCTGCATTTGCCGGACTATTAGGTTCAGGAAGATTAAATGCATTTTCAGCACTTCAGGAAAACGATGGAAATGCGCCAGACGCGATTGCTGATTTGTCAGACTCATTAGTAGCGATAACAGATATAACATTAACCTGGACTTCGCCTCTTGATTCAGGAAATGGTTCTGCTTCTGTATATGACATTCGGTATTCAACTTCACCAATCACAGAGGAAAATTTTGGTGATGCAACATCTTACCTTAATCCTCCCGTACCAAAAGCTGCAGGAGAAAGGGAGACACTTAATATATCCGGATTGTTGCCAGGAACAGTCTATTATTTTGCAATTAAGTCAGCTGATTTCTTCGGGAATTTTTCAAGCGTATCAAACATTCTTCAGCAGGCTACAAATTTTGCACCGGTCATAACGTTGTCCTCTACAACGTTAACGCAAAACTTACAAACAGCAGAGACGGGTTCGCAGACGCTCACTATTGGCAATACAGGCCAAGGTGTTTTAAACTTTACGTTTGCCGGCTTGAGTGGCTTTGCTTCTTCTTCAATTGTGTCAGGTACAGTTGATGCTGGCGCAAGTCTTGATGTTCCCATAATATTTGACGCCAATAGTTTGCTGGGTGGTTCTTACCATTCGGGCTTCGTTGTATTTAGCAACGATCCTTTGCAGGATAGTTTGTTTGTAAGTTTGACTTTGAATGTTACAAACAATGGTTCTCCAATCGCTTCTGTAACACCCGACACAATTAATTTTGGTAATGTATTTCAAACTGATTCTACGAGCTGGCCGATATATGTTCACAATGCTGGTTCAGAGCCACTTGGGATTACAAGTATCACTTCCGATAATCCTGACTTTGTTCCTTACTTATCCGATACTATACCGGTAGGATCATTTAATACTTCGATTGTAAAAGTAACGTACACAGCATCTTCACTGGGTCTGTCATCTGGGAATATTACAATCTCCACCAATGATGCCGCGAACCCATCGTTTACAGTTTCGGTCTGGGGAACAGGAGTAATTGCACCAGATATCGAAGTGTCTCCGGATTCATTGATAGCATCGCTTAATACCGATAAAACTTCTACTCAATCACTCACCATTCAAAATACCGGTGGAAGTGATCTTGCATTTTCTGTAGCCGTTACATCAGCCGCTGCACCAAGTGTGGCTTCGGTTCAAACGGTTTCAGTTCCTTCTAAGGCCGGAGCTTCGTCAAGCGGACAAAAGCAAACAGCATCCTCAGCAGGAAAATATTCCAATCAGATAAAATTAAAATCCGTTGGTAAATCTTCAGCAGCAGCAGAGCTTCTGATCGTTTCTCCTGATGATGACGTGTCTGACCTTGCTTTTATTCTCAATAGTTTTGATGATATCCAGGCAACAATTCTTTCAGGAGATTCCTTACCTCTTCTTTCATTGAGTATACTACAGCAGTATGACTTTGTACTGACTACCAACAATACCCAATGGTTGGCATCCGGAGGAATTGATCCTGAAACCATTGGAGATTTACTTGCCGATTATATTGACGGTGGAGGTAAAGTAATTGTAAACCAATTTGCCTACTCATACGATGCATGGCAAATGGCCGGACGCTTTATTGATGATGGATATGGTCCATTTGTACCATCCACTACTGATGGAGTTGTAGATGTGGAACTGGGAACTATTCTTTCTCCAGGTCATCCAATTTTAGATGGAGTAAGTTCATTACTCTATAGCGGCTATGTTCAAAATGTGGCACTTGCTCCTGGAGCAACACCTATTGCTGAGTGGAGTGATGGCGAGTTATTCCTTGCGGCCAACAGTAATGTAGTTGCATTGAACATGTTGCCAAGTTTGGGTAATGGTGATCCATTGCAATGGTCTGGCGATCTTCCTACTATTTTCCAAAATGCTGTACATTACCTTGCTGGTGGCGGATCATTCGTAAGTGTTTCTCCTGACGAAGGTGTTGTAGCACCTGGAGAGACTGTCAACCTCGAAGTAACATTTGATGCCTCCGGATTAGAGGCAGGAGCGTACGCAGCTTCAGTCGACATTGTAAACAATGCTCCTCACAAACAATTAATTTCAATCCCTGCATTGTTGACTGTGCTAGGTCCTGAATTTACAGTTAATCCAACTTCATTGTATGAAGAATTGGAAAATCAACAAACTTCTACCCGTAAAATAGTAATAAGCAATAATGGTTCGGATGATCATTCGTTCACTGCTGCAGTTCAGGGTTCAGGGTTCTCAACGTCATCCGTAAAAATCACAAAACCAGCTGCTGCTGCAAGAATCGCATCAGCATATCCTGCTAAGCAAAAGCAACAAAAGTCAGCTCGTAAGAAAAACGATCGCGCTGACATTCATGCAATTGCCAATTCCTCTGAGTCTGGAAGAAGTGCTGCACGTGTGGCAGCCGTTGCGCAAAGTTCAGTAGGATTGTATACTACTGATTTCGAAAGTCTTGCAGTGGGGGATATCAATGGACAAGATGGATGGTTTGGTCAGTGGGGCAACTGGACGGTAGAAGCAGAAAATCCATACGGAGGTTCTCAACATTACCGAGGTTTAGCAGATGGATTTGGGTTCTCAGCTTCTATTTCTCCGTCAGTACCTATTGGAACAGATGCGATCTCTACTGTATCAATGAAAGTAAATCTTCAAGGTTCAAATGTAACTTGGCAGATTGCTCCTCAATCACCTTCAGCAGGATTAGTTGTTACCCGAATTGGCTTCGAAGCCGATGGTAGCATGACCGCATTGGTGAGTGATGGTGCAGGAGGAGGTTTCTTTGAAACGATTGCATCTACTATTCCTGCTGGGTATTTTGATTTAACAATATCCGCCAGTAGGGATTCGGCAACCTTTGATGTGTTCATCGATGATGTTAAGATTTTTAGTGGTCAAGGCTTTGCCGGAAACATTGAAGAAGTGGCCATTCTTTCCTGGATGGAAGAAGCAGGTCCGATATTGGATATTGATGACTTCCAGCTCATCGATGGTCCAAAAGAAGCAGCACCAACGTTCCTAACCATTTCACCACTTTCAGGAAATCTGCCTGCAGGTGCTACTGCAGAGATTACCGTAAATTTTGCAGCGGATGATCTTACGTTCGGATTGTATACGACTAATATTAATATTGATATCGATGGATCTAAATTAACAGTGCCTGCAGCGTTGCGAGTAGCGGGCGATGAAGCCATCGATGTTAATCCAACCGTTCTTCAAACAACAGTTGACTTCAAAGGTGACACCACTCAGTTTATTCATATTGCCAATACAGGAGGCAGGCCTCTCAGCTATGGAATTCAAGTGATCGGTGCAAGTACAGACATGGCCAAATTGCCAACGAACCCGGTGAATAAATTCGCAAATTGGTCAACGGATAAACGCATTGTCGATAAAAAAGCGAAGGATGACAATTCATCAAAATTAGATGTTGCAAAATCAGCACGCGTTGAAGTGCTTGCCGGAAGTTCGCTCCTTGAAGAAAACTTTGATGGAGGAACTTTCCCACCTACTGGATGGAGCACAACAGATAATGCAGGCGAAGGTTTAGCTTGGGGATTTGCGGAGGATGTTGGTGAAGGAAATTATTCCGGTGTTGGCGAAGCGGCAACGATTAGCAGTGATGTTTTTGGTCTGGCTGAATTTGATGCTGAGTTAATTTCACCTTCTGTGAGTACAGCCGGAGTAAAGAATATTGCTGTACAATACAATGTAAACTATGCGAACTATGCTAACCTTGATTTTCTTGACCTTGATATTCAGGTTGACGGAGGTGCGTGGACGAATGTATTAAGCTGGAATGAAGATCACGGTACTTTCCGTGGTACACCAGGAGAATTTGTATCGGCATCACTTGATTCATATTTAACAGGTGCGTCATCATTCCGTTTACGCTGGCATTATTATGATCCAAATGCAGGCGATTGGGATTGGTATGCGCAAGTTGATGATGTGGTAATTTTGGGAGATGCACGAGCATGGTTAACAGTAGAGCCATCCTCTGGAATAGTTCCTGTTGGGGAAGGTGTTGATGTCGCGGTAAAATTTAATGCGTCAGATCTTGATCCTGGACTTTATGTAGCGGGTATTCTGGTAAGTAGCAATGCTGTTGAAGATCCGTTAGTGGGTGTCGTTGCTTCGTTAGCCGTGCGCGAGCCTGCAGTAATTTCAGTTAATCCGGATTCAGTTTATGTAGAGTTGCCAGATGCATTAACTACTCAAAGAACCTTAACAATTACCAACTCTGGAGAAAGTGCACTTCAATACTCCATCACAGATGCACCAATTCCAACAGCAACGGGAGTTGTTCAGGCAAGAAGGGAGTCTTTGCAAAAACGAACTACGCCTTCTGTTCAGACCATTGGTATGCTGGATATTAAAGCCATACAATCATCCGTAATTAAACATGCCGGATCAGAACTTTACAGCACAGGCTTTGAAGAGTTTGCTCCTGGAGATATTGATGGTCAGGAAAATTGGGAAGGTCAGTTTTCAAACTGGACGATCGAAAGTTTTAATCCATCTGCCGGATCACAACACTTTAGTGGTTTAGCTGATGGAATGGGTCAATCACTTGCGTTCTCACCGTTAGCACCGGTTGGAGGTGATGACGTTTCAACAATAAGCATGAAGCTTGATCTTGACCTTGGTGTTACCTGGCAGATCATTCCTCAATCGCCAACGGCTTCACTTGTTAATACACGTTTTCAAATTTCTCCTGATGGAAGTTTAAGTGCACTTGTACAAGACAGTGTAGGTAATGTATTCTATCAAGCTATTCCGGGAACACTTCCAAGCGGATATTTTGATTTCCGTCTTGAAATAAAAGCAAGTACGCTTGAGTTTACAGTCTATATTGATGATGCACCAATTTTCACTGGAACTGGTTTTGCTGGTGAGATTGAACAAGTTGTTATTTTCTCTTTGATGGAAGATGCGGGACAATATTTGGATATTGATAACTTCTCTATTCTCGATGGTCCTGCTCAAGCACCATGGTTAACGGTCGAACCAAAATCAGGCGTACTAACTCCTGGAGGTTCTTCAATTGTCAATCTACTGTTTGATGCAACAGATGTTGAGCCAGGAACCTATACGAAGACGCTGAATATTTCAAGCAATGATCCTGCAACACCGAATGTGTCTGTTCCGGTTACGCTTGTTATTATTCCTAATCTTCCTCCTGTTTTATCACCTGTAAGTAACAAGAGTGTGCTTGAATTAGGATCGTTGAATCTTACGTTCAAAGCTACAGATCCGGATGATTCGCTTGTTGCTCTAAGTATTAGTGGTGCGCCATCCTTTGTAACATTAACCAATTCAAGTAATGGTTTGGCTCGTTATGCTGTAAAACCGTTGATTGGTGATGCTGGTAATTATGAAATTACAGTTACCGCTGCTGATCCACGAGGAGGTATTGATACTGCAGTCTTCAATCTTGAAGTAAAAGCGTATGGTGTTCAGAACTTTAGTCTCATCTATTTCGAAACCGGAAAACACATTAAGGATTTTAAAGACTCTATTACACTCGATGTTGCTGATCCGGAAATTGACAAGTATATCATTCGCGCCAACACCAAACCAACTAAGGTAGGAAGTGTTAAATTTTTTCTGGAGGGAAATGAAAAAAACACCGATAGTAATAATCCATACTTATTTTACTTGTATTGGCTAACCAGACTTAACACTGGAGTTTACACGTTGGGTGCACAATCCTTCACAAAATCCAAGGGCAATGGAGAGGCTGGACAGGTTACAAAGTCTGCCATTAGAATGATTAACTCCGCTGCGATAACTGACTTTGATCTGGTAAATGAAAATGGTGATAAGTTAGTTGATCTTGAAAATGGAGCTATCGTTGATATCAGTCAACCTGGTTTTGGTAAGATCAATATCGTAGCCAATACCAGTATCAGTACTGTTCAGAGTGTTCGGTTTTTTCTTAACGAAAAGTCCATCCGCACAGACAATACCGCACCATTCGCATTGAAAGGAAGTTCCGATGGAACCAACATTTCCTGGTCAATAAAGCCAGGGTACTATACGGTAGTTGCAATTCCATACATGAAATTGCATAAGCAAGGTCCTGCAGGAACTCCGCTTACAATTCATTTCCAAGTTGTGAATGGCGTTGGACCAACAGTAGCAAATGGACGATCGGCAGATTCAAGCCTTGAAGTGGAAGAAGAAATAGTTAAAGAGGAAACTTCTGAACCTATTTGGTCTGTATATCCAGTGCCTGTAAAAGACGAACTTCATATTAAACTCGAAGGCAAGTTTGAAGGAAACGTATCTTTGAATATCATTAATCTTCAGGGACAAACGGTTCACACAAAAGAAGGAACATCTGATACGTTCCGCGATTACACTTTGAGCACAGTGAATCTCGGACTAAAATCAGGATTTTATGTAATTCAAATTCAGCAGGCTAACGGCAAACGTGTTGTTCAGAAGTTTGTGAAGGAGTAATTATTAAACAAATACTGTTTTATCAAGGGTGAGGTTTAGCGACCTCACCTTTTTTTATTTGAGAAATACTTTCAACAAACTTCTAAGCCCTTCGCTGTGCAGAATATTGCCTATGGAAAGTTTGTAATATTCTGTTCACTATCTTTAGTGCAAATTGGTTGTTAAATGAAAAACGTTCGACTTGTATTGGGTAGTGGAGGTGCGCGAGGAATGGCGCATATAGGTGTTATTGAAGAACTGGAGAAGGAAGGCTTTACAATTAAGGAAGTTGTCGGATGCTCGATGGGCGCAGTTGTAGGTGGTATTTATAGTGCAGGGTATTTACAGGAATATAAACACTGGCTTATTGGGTTGTCGAGATTAGATGTATTCCGTCTTCTCGATTTTACATTTTCATCGCAAGGTTTTGTAAAGGGAGAACGCGTTTTTAAAGAAATAGAAAAGTTAATTGGTGATCACCAGATTGAAAATCTAAAAATTCCATTCATCGCTCTTGCGGCCGATGTGATTAAGAAGCGCGAAGTTCGTTATACATCCGGAAGTTTATTTAAAGCTTTACGCGCATCGATAGCCATCCCCACAGTTTTTACACCTGTGATAGAAGGGCGATCGCAACTCGTTGATGGTGGAGTGCTCAATCCGTTGCCGTTGAATGTAATTCATCCCGAACCAGGCGACATAATCGTAGCGGTCAATCTCAATGCTAATGTTCCGATTGTCATCAATAATATTGTGGTTGAGGAAAATAAAGAAATGGCAGCGTATCAAAAAATGATGAATGCGTTTCGTGCCCAGTTTTTGAACAATGACAGTAAGGTAGAGGAGAAGATAGAGCAGTTTGGTTTCTTTGATCTACTCAATAAATCATTTGATATGACGCAGGATCGTCTTACCGAATTGATGATAGATGTTCACAAGCCTGACATTGTAGTGGATATATCACGTGAAGCATGTGGTGTATTTGAATTCTATCGCGCCAACGAAATAATTGAAGAAGGTAGAAAAGCTTTTCGGAAAGCTTACAACAACACATAATTGCTTTACTCTTTTTTTGTGTCTCTTTGTGCCTTAGTGACTCTGTGGCAAAGAAGAGCGGAAGGTTCACTATGAGTATGTTGTGAATAAAAAACCACATGCTATCTTAGCATAAACAACAAGCAGATGAATACAAAAATCAGGTGGGGAATTTTAGGCTGCGGAAAAATTGCAAACAAGTTTGCAGCAGACCTTAAATTCATTGAAGATGCTGAATTGGTGGCCGTTGCCTCTCGTGATGTACAGAAGGGCGCCACTTTCGCAAAGCAATTTAACGCACACCTGAATTTCAATACCTATGAAGCACTAGTGTCATGTAGTGAAGTGGATGTGATTTACATCGCCACACCACATGGATTTCATCATGAGCATACATTACTTTGTCTTGAACATAAGAAGGCTGTGTTATGTGAAAAACCCCTGGCAATTAATTTGAAGCAGGTAAAAGAAATGATTGAGTTGTCACGAAAGCAAAAAGTATTTTTAATGGAAGCTTTCTGGACAAAATTCTTGCCTCAATATCAAAAAATAATTTCGTTGATTGAAAGAGGTGAGATAGGAAAGATAAAAATGGTTGAAGCTGATTTTGGATTCAAGGCAGGTAATCCTGCACCTCAACGTATGTATGATCCAACACTTGGTGGTGGAGCACTTTTAGATGTTGGTCTATATCCTGTATTTCTTGCCATCTCTTTGTTAGGCAAACCAATGAATGTTCACGCACTTATGTCGCCTTATGACACTGGTGTGGATGAACAAATTTCAATGACTTTAAAATTTAACAATGGAGCATTGGCCGTATTAAACGCAAGCTTTGCAGCAGATACTCCGGTAGAAGCAACCATTGTTGGAACGGAAGGTTACATCCGCATGACGAATCGTTTTCACAATGCTACTTCTAAAGTTGAACTAATAAAAGATAAACAACCACCCATCGAGATTGAAGTTCATCGTGAAGAAGGCTATGGTTATCAATTTGAAGCGCGCCACGTTGGCGAGTGTTTAAAAAAGGGATTGATTGAAAGTCCAACCATGAGTCATGCAGATTCCCTGCTTCTTATTGAAACATTGGATCGTCTCAGAGCAAGTTGTGGAATTATTTACGCAGTGGATTGATTTCAATAGTTCACCTTTGGAATTAAAAATTGAAGTACGCTTTCGCATTGTGGTAGCAAATATCGGAGACAATTTTGCCGAGCCATTTTTCATCGGCAGGTAATTCACCATTTTCAACATCACGCCCAATTATATTGCAGAGTATCCTTCTGAAATATTCGTGACGCGGAAAGGATAGAAAACTTCGTGAATCAGTTAACATACCAATGAAGCAACTCAACAAACCAAGATTGGATAGCGAATTGATTTGCTTTTCCATTCCATCTTTTTGATCGAGAAACCACCATGCGGAACCAAACTGGATTTTTCCTTTTATAGAACCATCATTGAAATTTCCAATCATGGTGGCCATCACTTCATTATCAGCTGGATTGAGATTGTATAAAATAGTTTTGGCAAGTTGGTTGGTACTATCCAGTGCATTCAGAAATTTAGCAAGCGTTCTGCTTTGTGAAAAATCGCCAATCGAATCAAAACCCGTATCAGGCCCTAGTGTTTTCAACATCCTGTCATTCGTATTGCGCAGCGCGCCAATGTGATATTGCTGAGTCCATCCTTTCTTATGATACAACCTACCCAGTTCGATAAGTACGTGATATTTGAAATAATGAATTTCTTCTTTGCTTAACTTTTCATGTTTTCTGATTTTTGAAAACAGATGTTCGATTGTTAGCGAAATTTCTTTCTCGGGAAAATACAGTTGCTCCAATCCGTGATCAGAAAGTTTACATCCATGAGCATGGAAAAAATCAATCCGTTTTTCAAGGGCAAGAATTAAATCTGAAAAGCGATTGATTTCAACACCTGAAGCCTGTGCAAGTTTTTCTAAGTAAGTAATGTAGGTTTGAGCGTTTTCTATCGTGTACGCTTTGTCAGGCCTGAAAGTAGGTAGTATCTGAGTATTGAAATTTTCGTGTTTAATTTTTTGGTGATGTTCCAGTGAATCGATTGGATCATCCGTTGTGCATACCACTTCTACTTTCATTTTGGTAAGTATCCCACGGGTGTGATAGGAGGGGTCTTTGAGCTTGTCGGAACAAGTCTTATATATTTCAGATCCAGTTTCAGGAGTTAAAACATCGTCAATATTAAAATAACGTTTCAATTCGAGATGTGTCCAGTGATAAAGAGGATTACGCACGGTGTAGGGAACAGTTTGTGCCCATTTGGTAAATTTATCTTCATCGGAGGCAGAACCGGTAATATATTTTTCATCGATTCCCAATGTGCGCATGGCGCGCCATTTATAATGATCTCCTTCCAGCCAAATCTTGGTAAGATTTTCAAATTGTCTATTGCTTGAAATATCTTGGGGAGAAAGATGACAATGGTAATCAATGATCGGTAAGTCCTTCGCGTATTGATGATAGAGTGTTTTGGCGAAGGAGTTGGTCAACAAAAAATCGTCAGTAATAAAAGTCTTGTTCATGATGGATGCGAGATAAAAACCAGGCAATGTTATATTCGATTAATTCTACATCATATGCGATTCAGCAAATTAACAGTTACCAGTCGCTAGTAACTGGGGCTATATCTTACAATGAAACGCCTCTCTTCCATGGGATAAAATCGTCTTGATTCAAGTTGACTGCTTTTGCTATGATTCGGCCGCTGGCAATTTCAATAACAAAATCAAGAATATCTTCTCCTTCTTGCTCGATGGTTTTTTCTCCTGAAATAATAGAACCAGTGTCATAGTCAATAATATCTGGCATTTTCTTAGCAAGCTTTGTGTTGGTTGCAATTTTAATAACCTGCGATACAGGATTACCGGTAGGTGTACCCAGGCCCGTTGTGAATAAAATAATTTGTGCTCCGGAACCTGTTGTTCCGGTTGTACTTTCTACATCATTGCCCGGTGTACATAATAAATTGAGTCCTGGTTTTTTAATGTATTCAGCATATTGTAATACATCCGCAACGGGAGCGGTGCCTCCCTTCTTGGCTGCGCCTGCTGATTTAATTGCGTCTGTGATTAATCCATCTTTAATATTTCCGGGTGACGGGTTCATATCAAAGCCGGAGCCTACTGCTTCAGCTGCGGATGAATAGGTTCGCATCAGCTTAATAAAAAGTTCACTGGCTTGATCATCAACACAGCGATTGATCATCTCTTGCTCAACTCCGCAGAGTTCGGGAAACTCAGAAAGAATTGTACTTCCTCCCAGTGTTACCAAAAGATCGGATGTATGACCGATCGCTGGATTCGCAGAGATTCCAGAGAAACCATCTGATCCACCACACTTTAAGCCAACCACAAGTTTGCTTAATGGTGCAGGCTTGCGTTCAACTTTATTCACTTCAATTAAAGCGAGAAATGTTTTGTTAATGGCTTCTATAAGCAATACTTGTTCGGTCCCTGCATCTTGTTGATCCAAAATAATAACGGGCTTCGAATGAGTAGAATCAAGCTCATTTAGTCTTTGCTGAAGGATTTTTGTTTCAGCGTGTTGGCAACCCAGACTTAAAATAGTAGCACCTGCCACATTAGGATTGTGAATGTACCCCGCTAACAATGCACACAATGTTTCAGCATCCTGACGTGTTCCACCACAACCACCTTGATGCGTCAAAAATTTTATTCCATCAATATTTTTAAATAGTCGTGTGTTGTTTTTTGAAACGTCAGGTTGAAGAGAAAGTGTTTCAATCTGATCAGTCTTACCTCTGTGGTATAATTTCACCAGATCATGCACGTAATTTTTATATGCATCGGGTTTTCCAAAACCGAGCTCAGTTATAAACGCCTGACTTATTACTTCTACATTCCTGTTTTCGCAAAACACCAACGGAATAATGAGCCAATAGTTAGCGGTTCCGACCTGTCCATCTTTGCGATGATATCCTAAAAACGTTTTGTCTTTGAATTTAGAAACATCCGGAGGAGTCCATTGATAGGATTTTGTTTTTCCGGAATACGGCTCGGATTGATGCTTAAGATTATGTGTGCCAATGGCTCCACCCGCCTTAATGGGTTGAGTCGCTTTGCCAACGAGTACGCCATACATACGAACTTCATCATTTAATTGGACTGCGTGCTCCGTAAACTTGTGTTTAGCAGGAACATCATCAACCAATATGACCGATGATCCTTCATTTAATGTTAGATTCTCTCCCGCCTTCAGATCAGTCAATGCTACATATACATTGTCTGAGGCATGAATTTTTAAAAACCTGTTCGACATAATTATAAATACATTATCTTAAGCAACCGATTGTCAACGTATAGAAAAAAATAGTTTGATATAATATTGTCAAGTTGGTCAAAGAATCGGATTGAAACAATCTGAAATTTTGACGATTCAAGTTAAGTATCTTTCGATATTCTATCTTTAAAAATGGAAAGAATTAAATTGTCTATAAATATATAATCAGGAAAGGATGAAAAAGATTGTCACGTTTGGAGAAATTATGATGCGGTTATCGACATCGGGCTTTGCCAGGCTTGTAGAGGCTGACCATTTTAATGCCATCTATGCCGGATCCGAAGCAAACGTAGCCGTGTCCCTCAGCAACTTTGGTTTGAAAGCAATGCATGTCACCCGATTTCCGGATAGCGATCTCGGCAAAGCGGCCACACAAAGTTTGCAACGATATGGTGTGGATACATCGCATGTTCTTTTCGGAGAGGAACGAATCGGAATTTATTTCTTGGAAAATGGCGCCATGCAACGCGCCTCTAAAATAATTTACGATCGTTTTGATTCAGCCTTTGCTCACATCAAACCTGGCATGATTGATTGGGATAATGTAATGAAAGGTGTTTCATGGTTTCATTGGACAGGGATCACGCCCGCCATTTCACAAGGCGCTGCTGATGTATGTATGGAAGCAATTATTGCAGCGCGAAAACAAGGAGTAACTATTTCAGGTGACATTAATTATAGAAGAAACTTGTGGCAGTATGGAAAATCGGCTCGCCATATTATGCCGGATCTTATTGAACTTACAGATAGAATAGTAGGAGGAGTAACTGATTTTGAAAATTGTTTAGGGATTACAAGTGATACGTATGAGTTGGCCTGCACGAAAGTGATGAAGGCATTGCCAAACGTGAAGGCAATTGTTTCAACACATCGGGAGTCGATTAGTTCATCACACAATAAAATTTCTGGAATTTTATGGAATGGAAAAGAACTTTTGCATTCTGTAGAATACGATCTAACGCATATTGTTGATCGTGTAGGATCAGGTGATGCTTTTATGGCGGGTTTAATTTATGGTTGGTTAAATCAGAAAAAAGATGTTGATACACTTGCATTTGCTACTGCGGCTTGCGCTTTAAAGCATAGCACGGAAGGTGATGTAAACCTCGCCACGGTTAGCGAAGTAGAGGCATTGGTAAAAGGAGAAAATATTGGAAAACTTTTGAGATAAATAAAATGACTTTTACAAAAGAACAAATTCTTGATACCATGAAGAGTACAGGTCTTGTACCGCTGTTCACACATGACGACCCAATTGCAGCCACACAAGTTTTAGAAGCTGCGTATCGCGGTGGTGTTCGCGCATTTGAGTTTACCAATCGCAGAAAAAATTCATTTGAAGTTTTTACCGCATTAGTAGAAGTGACAAAAAAATATCCTGATCTGATGTTAGGTATCGGAACTATTATGGATGGTGCCACAACAAAGAAATTTATTGATGCCGGTGCACACTTTATTATATCACCCATTTTAAAATTAGAGATGGCGGAAGTTTGTCATGCGCATGATACACTTTGGATTCCAGGCTGTGCTACGCTAACTGAAATTGTTACGGCTAAAGAACATGGTGCGGGAGTAATAAAAATATTTCCAGGTTCAGTATTAGGCCCTGGATTTGTTTCGTCCATTATGCCCGTTGTACCCGATTTAAAATTGATGATCACCGGGGGTGTTGAACCGAATGACAAAAGTCTTTCATCATGGTTTAATGCGGGAGCAATGTGCGTTGGCTTAGGTTCTCAATTGTTCACGAAAGAAATAATAGAAAATAAAGATTGGTCATTATTGGAAGCGAATATTGGATCAGCCCTTCAAATCATTAAAAAGCTAAGAAATCCTACTCCTTTATAATAGAGCACATATCGTATTTGAAGACACGTATGCTGCATAAAAAAATCAAAACCATTTAAACCAAAATCGTGAAGAACCTTCAAGACCTAAACCAATCTGTTGGCAAGTATCGATGGACTATTTGCTCGTTAGTTTTTTTTGCCACTACCATAAACTACCTCGACCGTGCAGTTATTAGTCTGTTAAAATCGGATCTTTCAAAAGAGTTTCATTGGAACGATGGCGATTATGCAAATATTGAAATTGCATTCAAGTTAGCGTATGCATTGGGAATGCTGGGTGCCGGCAGACTGGTTGATAAGTTGGGAACGAAGATCGGCTATTTCATGGCAACATTGCTATGGAGTCTTGCGGCTATTAGTCATGCACTCGTTCAAAACACATTGGGCTTTATAGTGGTACGCTCTGCGCTCGGATTAACAGAGGCAGGTAATTTTCCTGCTGCTATCAAAACTGTTGCTGAATGGTTTCCTCAAAAAGAAAGAGCATTTGCAACTGGCATTTTTAATTCAGGAACAAACATAGGAGCGATCGTTGCGCCATTAACAGTTCCATTTATTGCATCGGAGTGGGGTTGGAAGTGGGCCTTTGTCAGTACGGGTTCGATTGGTTTTATTTGGATTATCTTATGGTTTATTGTGTATGAGATACCAGCACGCCATAAACGACTTTCGAAATCGGAGTTTGATTACATTCACAGTGATGTTGGTCATGGTTCAGCGGATACATCACAGCCGGAACAAAAAATTTCCTGGTTTAGATTACTTCACTTTAAGCAGACGTGGGCATTTGTATTGGGTAAATTTTTCACCGATCCGATCTGGTGGTTTTATTTATTTTGGTTGCCCGATTTTCTTGAAAGTGAGTATGGATTAAAAGGTACAGCGGTTTCACTTCCTGTAGCAGCGGTCTATATGATTTCAACTTTTGGTAGCGTTGGAGGCGGATGGCTTCCAATGCGGTTAATTACAAATGGTTGGACCGTTTTTCGAGCACGCAAAACATCGATGCTCGTTTATGCTTTTGTTGTTATGCCGATTGTATTTGCTCAAATATTGGGAGGGATCAATATGTGGCTTGCTGTTATCATAATCGGAATAGCGACCTCTGCTCACCAGGCATGGAGTGCGAATATTTTCACAACGGTATCAGATATGTTCCCGAAAAGAGCGATTGGCTCAGTTACAGGTATGGGTGGAATGGCTGGTGGACTTGGTGGAATTTTTCTTTCCTTGATCGTTCAAAAGAGTATGTTTGTTCATTACCGCAGCATTGGCCAAATTGAAACAGCCTACTACATTATGTTCGGTATTTGTGGTTCGGCATATTTAATAGCATGGTTAGTCATGCACTTCCTTGTACCACGCATGGAACGCGTTAAATTATAGGAAACTGAAAATGATAGAGATGACTCTGCTAATCCAGTTATAAGGATTGTCATTTCACAAACAATTTAAGCACACAATAATTTTTCTTTTCGTTGCCATAGGATTATCCTTGTAGATCAATCTACTTTGATTATGCCCTATAAAATCCTTTTGTGGATACTAATATGTTTTGTGCTCGGGCCGGCACATGCTCAAAGTGAGCAATACAAGTTTTTACGATTAGATATTAACAAAGGCCTTTCGCATAATCAACCGAATTGTTTTTTAAAGGATAGAAAAGGTTTTATTTGGATAGGTACCAATTCCGGACTGAATCGGTTTGATGGCTACTCTGTTAAAACCTTTCTCAACGATCAGCGCGATACATCCAGCATCAGCATCAGCCATGTTAATTCACTTATAGAAGACCCGGACGGTCGCATCTGGGCAGGTACAACAAATGGTGGCATTTTCACCAATGTCTACAATCCGGAAACGGAAACATTTGCGCACGGCATAAAAACTATTTTACAGGATTATGGAATTCCAGATGGAAACATAAACAACATTATAAAAGATTCAAAAGGGTTCTTTTGGTTTATCCATGGCACGCAAGGTATTTTTCGATATGACACTAAAGAAAAGAAAAGCATTCCAATTTCTTATATATCTGCTGATAGTTCCTCTATACCCTCTTGTCAGGTCGCTTCTCTTGTTGAAGACCGCGATGGGAATTTCTGGATCATTCAAAAAAATGGTTCACTGAAAAAACTGGATGGAAAGACCCTTGCAATTACCTATCAGGATAATTTTCTGAACAACTGGTTTAAAGGAGAGTTATTGGAACACAAACTAACCACTGATCGTGATGGTGATATTTGGGTGTGCCCAACCAATACCAACTACGGAATTTTTTATTTTGATATTAAGCATCATACCACGGAGCATATACATGAGAAATCAGAAGGATGGCGACTCAATAAAAATATTGTAAGAGGTATTTTGGAAGATAATCAAGGCCTGATGTGGGTAGGCACCGATCATGGTGGGGTGAACGTTATCGATAAAAAGAATAAATCAGTTACCTACATATTAAGTCGCTTTGAGGATAACCGAAGCTTAAGCCAGAACAGCATCACGTCTCTGTATAAAGATTACGAAGGCATCATCTGGGTAGGTACCTATAAGAAAGGGGCTTGTTATTATCACGAAAATATTGTGCGGTTTCCACTCTTCCGACATGAAGAAGGTTTAGGCAACAATGGTCTTCATTTTGATGACATGAACAAATTCGCTGAAGACGATAAAGGAAATCTTTGGCTGGGAACAAACGGAGGCGGACTTGTTTACTTTGATCGACAGCATAATACATATAAGGAGTATCGTTATAATCCCTCTGATCCAAATTCATTGAGCAATGATGTTATTGTGAGTTTGTGGATCGATCGTGAAAAGATATTGTGGGTAGGAACCTATTACGGAGGTTTAAATTCATTTGATGGAAAAAAATTCACACGATACAAACACAATTCATCCGATTCAACCAGCATAGCCGATGACAACATCTGGGAAATTTTTGAAGACTCACAAGGCCAGATATGGATTGGCACCTTATATAATGGAGTAGATGTTTTGAACAAAAAAACAAAAACGTTCAAGCATTATCCGTTTGGGAAACCAAACTCTGTTCACTCCAATTACATATCCGAAATCAGGGAAGACGCGAAAGGAAATATGTGGATTGGTACGGGGTATGGTATTGATTTGCTGGAGAAATCAAGCGGCAAGTTTGTTTACTACCTCAATCAGAATAATGATCCGCATGGATTGAGTAACAACAGTATTCTGAGTATTCTTCAAGACAGTCGCGGGCGGATGTGGGTAGGTACATTCGAGGGTTTGAATTTATTTGATCCCGAAAAGAAAACGTTTACCAGTTTTTATGAAAAGGATGGACTTCCTCACAATACCATTCTGACCTTGCTCGAAGATAACAATGGCAACCTGTGGATGAGTACCCCTAATGGAATATCCAATTTACTCATTACAAAAAAAGAAACGGACAGCGGTTACACATTTCAGTTTAAAAATTATGATGAGTCAGATGGCTTACAAGGCAGACAGTTCAATGAGAATGCAGCGTTGAAAACGAAGAGCGGTGAATTGGTTTTTGGCGGAGCTTATGGTTTTAATATTTTTCGACCGGAGAAAATCATCGCGAGTAAAAATATTCCGCAGACCATCCTATCCGATTTTCAAGTGTTCAATAAAAGTGTGGCCATTGGTGAAGCGATCGATGGAAAAACCATCCTAAGTAAATCCATTACTGAAACGAAAGAGGTAATGCTCTCGCATTCAGCAAATGTAATATCAATTGAATTTGCATCACTTAATTTCTTCCATCCCGACAAGAGCACCTATCTCTACATGCTCGAAAACTTTAATCCATATTGGTCTGCTGCCGATGGCAAGTCGCGTAAGGTTACCTATACTAATCTTGATCCGGGAGAATACACTTTTCGGGTTAAGTCATCGAATAGTGATGGCGTATGGAGCAAAGATGAAGTGGCTTTGAAAATCACGATACTGCCACCCTTCTGGAAAACGAAAATTGCCTTCGTACTTTATATTTTCTTAATCCTTGGTGCATTGTTGCTTTCCCGTAAGGTATTGGTAGCACGCGAGCGCTTAAAATACAAGATCGCCCACGAACGACAAGAAGCACAACGCATGCACGAGCTCGATGTAATGAAGATGCGCTTCTTCACCAATGTGAGTCATGAATTCAGAACTCCGCTCACATTAATTTTAACTCCGTTGGAGAAAATGATGAAGAGTGATGCGGAACCTCCGCAGCCCGGACAATTACAACTGATCCATCGCAATGCACGAAGACTTCTTAATCTCGTAAATCAATTGCTCGATTTTAGAAAATTAGAGGTGCAAGAGATAAAGCTAAATGTATCAGAGGGAGATATTATTGCATTCATTTGCGAAACAGTTTATTCGTTTTCTGATTTGAGTGAGAAGAAAAATATTAAGCTTGAATTTACTTCTTCTCTTAAGCTGTTGGAAACTACTTTTGATCAGGACAAGGTAGAGAAGATCATGTTCAACTTACTTTCGAACGCCTTTAAGTTCACTCCAGCGCAAGGGGCTGTAAGTGTTTCGGTTCGGGAACTTGGAGCCGAGAATTCGCGAGCGCTGGAGATTCGGGTAAAGGATACCGGTATCGGAATTCCCGATAATAAACGAGACAAAATTTTTGAACGATTTTTTCAAAATGATTTACCATCGAGCGTTATCAACCAGGGCAGCGGTATCGGACTTTCTATTACGAAAGAATTTGTTCGGCTTCAGGAAGGAACAATTTCCGTTAAGAGTGAATTAGGAATGGGAAGTTGCTTTACAGTTGTATTGCCGATAAAAAACATATTAAATATTGAGAGCAGACCAGTAGAGGAATCATCGGTAAACATTGATGTATTTCCAGACGATATCCAATCCGATAGTACCGATAAATCAAAACCAGCAACCTTGTTACTTGTAGAAGACAACGAAGATTTCCGATTCTACTTAAAAGACAATCTTCGTTTTCAATATCACATCGTTGAAGCGAAAGATGGAGAAGAGGGTTGGAGTAAAGTTCTTTCAACATTACCTGATCTGATTGTAAGCGATGTAATGATGCCTCGTTTAAATGGACTTGAGCTTTGTAAGAAAGTGAAGCACGATCAAAGAGTTTCTCACATACCCGTTATTTTATTAACTGCGCGCACAGCGGAAGAACAAAAACTAGAGGGCTTTGAAAGTGGTGCCGATGACTACGTGACCAAACCTTTTAATTTTGAGATATTACAATCGCGTATTAAAAACCTGATTCAAAAGCGCGAATTATTTCAGAAGGATTTCCGTAAGCAGATTGAAATAAAAGGAAGTGATATCGTCATCACATCGTTGGATGAGAAGCTTATTCAGAAAGCAATAAAGTATGTCGAGGAAAAAATTGCTGACGCTGATTTCTCCGTTGAAGACCTGAGTCATGAACTGGGTATGAGCCGGGTACATTTATACAAGAAGCTGTTAGCACTTACCGGCAAGTCCCCATTGGAGTTTATCCGTTCATTACGTCTTCAACGTGCTGCACAACTGCTTTCCGGAAGTCAGCTTACCGTTGCTGAAGTGGCGTATCAGGTTGGTTTTAACAATCCGAAGTATTTTGCTAAATATTTTAAAGAAGAATTCGGAATGTTGCCTTCGGCATACATTGCGCAGCATAAAAAGAACGGTACATGAAATTCAAGAATTTGACATGGTGGTAAGAGAGGTTACGTCATTGCGAGGAGGCTTTACTTCGTCTCGAAGGAAATTGCTGACGAAGCAATCCCTAAGCTATGAAATGCGCACATTGTAGTCAGCGGATTGCTTCGACAGCGTTTTCATGCTTAGGCATGAAAGCCTCCTCGCAATGACGTACTTATGTTACTTTGAAGCTCCTTCATTACAAATGAAGCGATGAATTCTTTCTCACAGATCAAAAATGGACACTGATCTGCGTCATCTGCGGGTATTCAATCTGCGAAATCTGCGGGAAAGTGCATTTGAATTCTTTCACAGATCTATCTAAGAGATCTAAAGACACGTTGATCTCGCTGATTAAATGCGCACTAAACGATGAAACGAATTAGGTAGATAAGGCACAAGTGAGCTGCGCCATGGCCAGCGCACAACACTACCGCCAGTGGGCTAGTTTATAGTGAATACAAATTACTTACTCAAATTATAGCTCAAACCCAGCGATAGAACATTATACTTTGCCTTCTTTGATTGATCGGTATTTGAATAAATAGACGTGAAGTATTTATTAAAACTAAAATCAACACCGATTCGCTTGGTAATAAGATACGTTGCCTGAACTGTGCCAGATGCCATCACATCTGTATAACCTTCTTTCGTGTTGTCTTTGTAATCTGATGACACGAAAGCTGTTCCGTTATAAGAAGATTGCGATTTATAGCGGGTGGCGTTTAGTAAAAATGAAAACGTTACCCCTCCACGAATAAGTAATTTGTCTTTTAATAAGGAGACTCCAACAAGAACAGGAGTTTGTAAATACAGGGTTGTCGTTTCTCCAAGCTTATCACTTTGTGTGAGCTGGGCGGGTTGCGTAACGATATTACCTCCCGTGTTACGAAAGGTGATACTTCCATAAAAATCTCCGATAATACCACCACTTATAGCAGGTATCTCGGTTAGTGATTGACTTGTGCCTAAGCCCTCTATGGTAATAATTTGTTTAAACCGGAGGTAGGATATCGTTAACCCGGTTGTTAGAAAAAACTTTTTGGAAACAGCATAGTCAATATTTCCACTGGCATCAAAACCCATACGCCCGTTAAAACTTTGACGTATCGTAGTCTCGGCAGTGTAGTTGATGGGATTACTCCCACTAGTCCCCATGTACCAGGGCGTTGTCAGGGTCATAACATCTGATGTGGTAACGTCTTTAATTAATGGATAATTCGCAGCTACCCTAAACGAGTAACGCTTAATTTGGGCTTCGCTTGCAAAACCCAGAAGCATGAGAGCCAACAGTACTATATTTTTCATATTTGAATTCGATGTTCCTCGAAATTAATCATTATTCCAATACAGACAATAGGGTTACAAAAAAGTGAAAGACTCCCGTTAGCTCATTGATTGGATCGGTATCTGCACGGACAGCATCAAAGTAACCCGCTTTGTTGCCACGAATGCACGAATCAAAATGCAAACTGATCTGCGTCATCTGTGGGTACTCAATCTGCGGGAGAGTGTATTTGAATTCTTTCACAGATCTAAGAGATCAAAAGACACGATGATCTCGCTGATTAACTGCGCACCGAACGAAGAAACAAATTCCAAACATGAGTGCGCTTGCATGCTTCATAAAAAAATAAACATTTCAATACCCTATTGTAACGATTTCACCACCTTCATCGCGAATATTCAGTTGTAGTTTTGGAAATACATTTATTAAAACTGATTCATGCCGGTTAAGGATAAGAAAAGAGCAACACGCGTTTTGCTCATCGTTGAGGTTATCATTTATTTTTTGATTGCTGCTGCGTTGGCTTACGCTATTATAATGTAGATACCCATCGTTCTAATAGAAACATTCTATTCATCATACTTCAATGAATACGGTATTCGTTTACACCCTGCAAAAAGACTTACTCAACATTAGATGCCTCTACCACTCAGGGAATCAAATGGTCATTTTAGGGTAATTTTTTGGATGATTTGAAGATTAGGCATTCTTTAAATTCAGAGCCATTTCGTATTCCAATCAACCTTCTTCGCCAATTAAAATTAGGAGCTGTTAACAAATCAATCTGCTATTTGAAACATTTTATACCCTATGGTTAACGCTTCCATGGGCATACGGTAACATTTTGATACCCTCAAACCGGCCATTCAGGCTCAAATTTGTACTACAAAATTGCAAACGATTGTGATTAACCCAGTTAATACTCGATTGCAGTTTTAAAAAACGAACAGCCCAGGAATGAAATCTTTGTTTCCACTTTTAATTGCATTATCCATTTTTCTGGGTGCTTGCCAGTCGGCTGGCACCTACGAAAAGCTGGAGAATGGCATTTTGATATCTGTGGCCGGAGAGAACCAATCTTCCCAAAAGATAAAACTTGAGGTAATTACCGATAAGATCATTCATGTATCCGTTTCCCCAGCGGATTCTTTTTCAACGCAGAAAAGTTTGATGTTGGAGGAGAAAGACTGGTCTCCAGTGTCATGGGACATTGATGAGACGAAGGACCACATTACGTTAAAAACAAAACAACTTCACGCGTCTGTTTCGCTCATAACAGGCGAAGTGGTGTTCACCGATACAACAGGCCAGGTTATGCTTCGGGAAAAGAATGGTGGTGGAAAGTCGTTTACAAGCAAGTTGATTGAGAATGAAAAACTATATGGCATCCGCCAGGTTTTTGAATCACCTGATGATGAAGCATTTTATGGATTAGGCCAACATCAAAATGGTGAGATGAATTATAAGGGTAAGGATGTTGAACTCGCACAGAGCAACATCGTAGCCGTTGTTCCTTTTTTATACTCCTCTAAGAACTATGGATTGCTCTGGGACAATTATTCCATCACAAAATTTGGTGATGCCCGTGATTTTCAGTCTCTCTCTTCACTTCATCTTTTTTCAAAAACAGATGCAGAAGCAGGATTGACAACTGATTTTTTTGTTGGCGATTCAATTGTGAGCAGTCAGCTGCAAAATCAAATTGAATATGAATTTTTAGAAACTCCTTCAGTAGAAAATTTTCCAAAGAAGGTAGCGCAGAACGGAAAAGTTGTTTGGGAAGGTTCATTCTCATCTGAAGTTCCCGGACGTCATAAATTTTTACTCTATGCTTCCGGATACTTCAAACTTTGGATTGACGGAAATCTGGTGATGGATAAATGGCGTCAGGGATGGAATCCATGGTCGAATAAATTTGATGTTGATATTAAAAATGGTGAGCGCCATGCTATTAAGATAGAATGGATTCCGGATGGTGGAGCATACATTTCATTAAAGCATTTAGATCCTCTACAGGCAGTAGATCAAAACCGGCTTACTCTTTCATCGGAAGCTGCAAGACAAATTGATTACTATTTTATAAAAGGTGATAACGCTGATGATGTTATTCATGGCTATCGTCAACTCACCGGTAAGGCATCGCTCATTCCGAAATGGGCATTTGGTTTTTGGCAAAGTCGTGAGCGTTACAAAACGCAAAAAGAATTGCTGGATGTTGTAAAGACATTCAGAAAAGAAAAAATTCCGCTTGACAACATAGTATTAGACTGGAACTATTGGGATGAAGACCAATGGGGATCGCATCGCTTTGATGCTTCACGTTTTCCAGACCCAGCTGGTATGGTAAAGGAATTACATGATGAACTGAATACACACATCATGATTTCGGTTTGGCCAAAATTTTATCCGGGCAATGAGAATTTCAACGAGATGAACAAAGAAGGATTCCTCTTCGCTCACAACCTTGAGAAGAAAAGAATCGATTGGATTTCACACGGATATCGCAATACATTCTATAATCCATTTAAAGCGAATGCAAGAAAATTATTCTGGAATCAAATTGACAAAAGCTTAAATAAACTAAACATCGATGGCTGGTGGCTGGATGCGACAGAGCCTGATATGCATTCCAACTTGTCAATCGAAGAACGGAAGTTGAATATGAGTCCGACTGGTATGGGACCCGGTGCATTGTATTTCAATGCGTATTCACTCATGAATTCAAAAGGCGTTTATGAAGGTCAGCGTCAATCCAATCCGGAGAAGCGCGTATTTATTTTAACACGTTCTGCATACGCAGGTCAGCAACGGTATGGCTCCGTAACCTGGAGTGGCGATATCGTATCGCGCTGGAGCGACTTTAGGGATCAGATTTCAGGAGGCATCAATTTTTCACTTTCCGGAATTCCTTTCTGGACGATGGATATTGGAGGTTTTTCTACTGAAAGGAGGTACAATAATCTATCTACAGAAAGCCAGGATGAATGGCGCGAACTCAATGCTCGCTGGTTTCAGTTCGGAGTTTTTTGTCCGCTGTTTCGGGTACATGGTCAATTTCCATATCGTGAAATTTATAATGTATCTCCTAAGGGACACGATGTATACAACTCTATGCTCTCTTATAATAAGCTTCGCTATAAGCTAATGCCTTACATCTACGCCTTAGCAGGTAAGGCAAATAAAGATGACTATACATTAACGCGTGGTTTAGTAATGGATTTTCCTTCCGATATAAATGTTCGAAATATTGATGATCAGTATATGTTTGGTCCAGGGTTGTTGATCAATCCGGTTACAGAATATAAGGCCAGAAAGCGTGAAGTGTATTTACCTTCCTCAACAGGTTGGTATGATTTCTACACAGGTAAATTTTATGAAGGCGGGCAAAAAATTTCAGCGGATGCACCACTGAATCAAATTCCTGTTTTTGTTAAAGAAGGTTCAATCATACCTACAGGACCGGATATTCAATACACCTCAGAAAAGCCTGCTGATCCATTGACGCTTTACGTTTTCACAGGTAAAGATGGATCATTCGAATTGTATGAAGATGACGACACTTCGTATCAATACGAAAAAAATCAATTTAGCACCATTGCCTTTTCATACAATGAGCAATTGCAAACACTCACTATTGGCGCGCGTCACGGATCGTTTTCCGGAATGAGCGACCAGCGAACACTTCATTTTGTTTGGGTTAAAAAGGATAAACCTGTAGGGCTGGGTCACGAGACTCATCCCGATCAGGTTGTCCGATATACCGGGGAAGAAATGAAAATAAAAATAACCAACTAAAAACTAACCAAATATAATTAAACTAAAATCTATGATTATGAAGAAAAACTACTGGAGCTTATTACGAACAGCTTCCGTGTTTTTGTTGCTGATGATGACTTTCGCTGCGTATGCGCAGAAGAAAGTAGTTACCGGAACAATAACGGATGCTGGAGGAAGCCCACTACCGGGCGTGAGCGTAATTATTAAAGGAACCACAACGGGACTGGCCACTGACTCCGATGGAAAGTTCTCCATTGAGGCAGATACTGAAGATGTATTGGCCATCTCATTTATTGGGTATTCATCACAGGAAATAAAGGTCGGGAATCAAACCAAAATTAGCGTGACGCTAGTCGAGGATGTGTCTACTCTTGAAGAGGTTGTTGTGGTGGGCTATGGTGAGATGAAACGTGCCGATTTGATTGGCGCGCAGACTTCACTTAATTCGAAAGCACTTGAAAAGACAGTCAACACAACACTTGAGCAAGCCTTCCAAGGAAGAGCTGCCGGTGTTTACGTCACACAAAACTCAGGTCAACCAGGCGGTGGTATTTCGGTTGCGATCCGGGGGATAAGTTCAATAAATGGATCCACTGAACCACTGTATGTAATTGATGGAATTCAAATCCAAGGTCAGTCTGTTTCGTTTGGTGCACAAAGTTCATCCAACCCATTATCTGGAATAAATCCATCTGATATTGATGACATACAATTTTTGGAAGGACCTTCTGCAACCGCTATGTATGGATCAAGAGGTACCAATGGAGTTGTTTTAATTACGACAAAACGTGGCAAAGCTGGCGAGAACAACATTTCGTACGGATTTCAATATAGTTTGCAAACGCCACCGAAAGAAGTTGACGTTATGAATCTGCGACAGTATGCTCAGATGGTTAATGAATATCATGATTTGGCGGGTGGAGAAACTCCACAAGAATTTTCAGATCCTTCTCTTTTGGGCGAGGGAACAAATTGGCAAGATGAATTATTTAAAACATCACCCATGAGTAAGCATCAACTCAGTATGAGTGGTGGTACAGAAAGAACGCGATACTATTTATCAGGAGAATATTTAAATCAGGATGGAGTGGCGCTAGGTTCTGGATTTAAAAGGTATTCATTCCAAGTAAATCTTGATAACAAACCAAAGAAATGGATTTCCATTGGTGCTAATTTGAATTTCAATCAAACAGATGAGAATCTCACATCGAGTCAGGAGAATGTTATACAAAACGCATTGAGATTAACGCCTCAAATTCCAGTAAAGAATTTGGATGGATCCTGGGGAGGTGGCACTGCCGCGAATGGCGCCAACCAATATGCACCAGTCAATCCTGTTGCGCTTGCAAATTTGACAACAAACGAAAAAACGAAGCGACAGTTTCGTGGCGGTTTGAATCTTGGATTAGATTTAATGAAAGGTCTGGTATTCAGGACATCAATCACCACGGATCTTTCTTTTTCGAACTCTACTTATTATGTACCTAAATATGAATTTGGATATCAATTAAATGCAACAGCAAAGTTGAACGAGTGGTCTGGTACAAATGCCGGATGGAAGTGGGATCAAAGTTTACAATACAATAAGCAATTAGGTAAGCATAACATTGATGTGCTGGTGCTTCATGAAGCGCAAGCTTCAATGTGGAAAAATTTAAGTGGTGCCAGAACGGGGTTTCTGACGAATGATGTGTTGGATCTGGAAGCAGGCGATCCTTTGACAGCAACCAATGGTGGAGGTAATGGTGATTGGGCTATGGAATCTTTTCTAGGCAGACTCAATTATAATTTCGGAGACCGATATCTTTTAACAGGTACTATTCGTTGGGACGGCTCTGTTAATTTCGGGCCTGAAAATAAATGGGGAGTTTTTCCATCTCTTGCAGCAGGTTGGCGTATTTCACAGGAAGATTTTTTTAATGTTCCTGCTATTAATGAATTGAAGTTAAGATTAGAAACCGGAATCACGGGTAATCAAGGTGGAGGTGGATACATCTATGCACCAATGTCAACAGGTGCCACACCAACAGGCACAGGCTTTCTTCCATCGCGCTACAGTAACCCTGATTTGAAATGGGAAGAAACTAAAACAAACAATATCGGTATAAACGTAGCCTTGCTTGAAAATAAAGTTCAGTTTGAGTTTGATTACTACATAAAAGACACAGAAAATCTTTTAATGGAAAACGCGCTTCCATGGTATATGGGAACCGTTGGTATAGGCAGCGCTGGGCCACCACAGGTGAACATTGGTGCATTGCAAAACAAGGGCTGGGGCTTTACGCTGAATACAACTAATATTGATAATGGCAACTTTAAATGGGAATCCAACTTTAATATCTCAAGTTTCAAAACAAAAATCAAAAGGTTTAATACAGATGCTTCCCAGCTAAACCGCACCTCATGGTGGATGAATGATTGGACTCAGCAATCTGTTGTTGGACAAGCTCCCTGGATGTTTCTTGGATACATTGAAGACGGATTATTTCAAACTGTAGAGGAGATTGAGAACAGTGCACTTCCTGTCGATAATAATGGTGTTGAGTTACCCATTAACGAAGCGAATATTTGGGTTGGTGATGTGAAATTCAGAGATGTTAGTGGACCGAATGGAGTTCCAGACGGGATCATCGATGTTAACGATCAAACCTATATTGGTAATCCCTATCCAAAATTGTTTGGTGGATTTACCAACACGTTCTCATACAAAGGTTTTAGCCTAAGTGTGTTGATTACAGGCGCATATGGAAACGACATTTACAATTATTCCGCACGTGCAAATTCCAATCCTAACAATATTAATGTAAGCCAAAACTTATTGGTTGGCGCAATGAATTATGCAAAGTTAACAACCAATGAAGAGGGTGATGTGATATTGTCAAATCCTGGCACTGATGTTCCAAGAATCTCGAACGGTCCGAATGATAACTATGAGCGTCATTCAACAAAATGGGTTGAGGATGGATCATACCTGAGATTGAAGAACGTATCGCTAACCTATAATTTACCGCAATCCTTACTGTCTAAACAAAAAGTCGTAAAGGCAGTGCGACTTTTAGTTGGTGCACAAAATATAGCAACCCTTACAAAATATTCAGGCTATGATCCTGAGGTGGGAGCGTATATCGGTCGTGATGCAAGCTCTGGCAATCAGGCCATAGGAGTAGACAACGGTCGTTACCCTTCAACTCTTGTTTATACATTCAGTTTAGGTGTTGATTTTTAAATATTACAGAACATGAAAAATTCAAAACATACATATTATTGGATCACTCTTTTGATTCCGGTAATCATTCTATCAGCGTGCTCTGACTCGTTTCTTGAAAGACCTCCGAAAGATGCCATTGTTGATGCAAGCTTTTACAAAACCGATGATCAGGTAGTGGCTGGAACTTCTTTGCTATACAGCAAGGTATGGTTCGACTACAATGACAAAGCCTGCTACAATTTAGGTGACTTCCGTGGAGGCTCAGCGTTCTCGGCTTACAATGATCTGGATAACGTAAGATTTAACACCACTGCAAATACACCAGAGAATGGTTCATCGTGGAGAGCGTTTTTTATTGTAGTTGGTCAGTCTAACCTCGCTATTCAGAACATTAACCGATATGCTGGTGCTGAAGTATCTCCAGATGTGAAAAAGCACGCTATTGCGGAAGCTCGCTTTATGCGTGCTGTAGCATATCGCTATTTGGTAATGAACTGGGGTGAAGTTCCGATTATTGAAAACAACCTTACTTTATTATCGGATACCACTATACATAAGAATACAGTACCCAGTGTTTGGAAATTTATCACCAATGAAATGCGGGCGGTAGCAAATGATTTATCTGAAACTCCAATTCGTCCAGGTAGAGTTACAAAGTGGTCAGCGGAAGCGATGCTTGCAAGATTTTACTTAACACGCGCTGGTGTTGAGGCTAGTGGTACTACCCGAAATCAGGTTTTTCTGGATAGTGCTAAGTATTATGCAAAGAGAGTGATTGACCTAAGCGGTGCTGAACTACTTCAAAAAATACCAGGATCTGATGTTGACGCTTATGCAAGGTTGTTTCTATTTCCTTATGATAATAATCCTGAGTCTCTTTTCTCCTTACAATGGGTGTTTTCTGGACCAGATGCATGGGGAACGCAGAACAGTATGCCAGCATATTTACATTATAGCAACGATATCTGTAATGGAGATGGATGGGGAGGTGATAAGGGTGCTACTCTTTGGATGTTAGAGCAGTATGATGGATTAATGGAAAATGGAAGAACACTTGATCAGCGATTAAAAGCCACTTTCATGCTACCTGGTTTTCATTATCCTGAAATCACGCAAACCATTCCAGATGTTGATGGCGATGGTAAGACAGATGAACAAGAGTTGGTTTTTCCTTTCACAGGCACTGATCAGAATTTTGTATCGATAAAGAAATACATAACTGGTAAAGCGAAGGATGTTGATAATCAATCGTCAGTTCAGCATTATGGCAATGATACGTATATGATGCGATTAGCTGAAGTATATCTTATATATGCTGAGGCGGCTCTAGGCAATAATGGCTCGACAAGCGATCCCACGGCACTTGCATATTTTAACGAGGTGCATGAGCGATCAGGTCTTCCTGCTTTTGAAGATCCACTTACCGCTGACGATATTTTCAGAGAGAGAATTGTGGAGTTTGCTATGGAAGGGATGTGCTGGTATGATTTTGTAAGCTTACATTATTACAATCCTCAGAAAGCTTATGACATTCTAAACAGCCAAGATAGAGGATTACTTTTTGCTGAACCAGATCAATTTCCTGATCCTACATCTTGGACAATCATAGCTACACCATGGTCAACTACAAATAGAACCATCAACGCGAATTCAGGTAACTTTTTATTGCCTATTCCTGCAGCAGAAGTAAGCCAAGCACCTAACTTGAAAAAACCAGCAAAGGATTATTTCGCCAACTAAGATTTTAAATGTTTTATAAAAACGTATCGTCTATGAAAATAATATTTAAATCCATAGTACTGCTTGTCTTCGCAATTGCGCTGGC
Organism: Chryseolinea sp.; assembly: GCA_031412655.1. Classification (GTDB taxonomy): domain Bacteria; phylum Bacteroidota; class Bacteroidia; order Cytophagales; family Cyclobacteriaceae; genus Chryseolinea. Next base: position 7,962 of record JANODK010000075.1, on the reverse strand, counting down.
TACGGTATATACATCTTGTTCGGAAGATGACCTTCCGAACAATGGAGACCCAATGATTAAGTACATCCGTGTTCCTGACCCGGCATCTTCTGATTCTCTTCTTGTATCAGGATTTCAAGCCAATATGGTTGTTATTGTTGGTGAGAATTTGAAAGATGCAGTTGAAATTTGGTTTAACGATCAGCCAGGACAATTGGTAAGCACTTTTATAACGAACACAACAATCTTTACCGTTGTGCCTGCTGATATTCCGGAGGTTATTACAAATAAGATTACCATCGTGTTTAGCAATGGAAAAACTTTGGAGCATGATTTTGTAGTTGAAATTAGTGAGCCAGAAGTTATCAGTATGAATTCTGAATATGTGCTTGAAGGCGAGCTAGCTACAATACGCGGTAATTTTTTTTATGAGCCTCTTACCGTGACATTTACTGGCGGTGTAACAGGAGAATTGATCAGTGTAGATGATCAAATCATAGAAGTTGAGGTTCCAGCAGGTGCACAACCAGGACCAATCACCATTACAACTAATTTCGGTGAGACCGAATCAGACTTTTGGTTTAGAGATAATCGAAATATTTTCATTAGCAGTGATCCGTTTACAGGGTGGTGGAATGCTGCTTATGTAGTCACCAGTCCCGGAGCAAATGATCCTCCATCGATTAACGGAAATTACATTCGCGTAAAGAAAGTAGTTGGTGCTTGGGCGTGGACTGAAGTGGCAGGTGGACCAGCATCCGCTATGGGAGAAATAAGCAAGAACATACCTGATGATGCTATTCTTAATCCGGCTGACTATAATTTTAAATTTGAAGTCAACACTTTGTTACCATACAACAATAATGTTATCAAGTTTAATTTCGGAATCTCCTCAGAGAATAATGATGAATACAAATGGTTGCCTCCTTACGATACCAAGGGAGTATGGCAAACCGTTGTCATTCCTTTTGAAGAGGTTGCCGCTAAACTGAATATAGAAACCGTAAATCCTGATGGTTACTGGACTCGCATATTAATGCACGGCCCGGGAGAACTTGATGCCGATATTTCATTTGACAATTTCCGTATCGTACCAAAGGTATTGGAGGATTAACTATTTAATACTTAAAATTTTGATTATGAAAATAATAATGAATATAAAACTGTTCCCACTGATATGCCTGATGGCAACCGCTGGATTTTTAACATCATGCGAAAGCAATGATGAAAAGTCTGACCAGGTGGAATTGTTAAGCTTTGGGCCATCCGGTGTGCAGCATGGCGAAGAAATCAGTTTCATTGGTAACAATCTTGATCAGGTTGATACCATTGAATTGCCTGGCGTTACGTTGCTTAAATCTGCTTTTGTAGAACAGACCTCTGAAGTTATTGTAGTTGTCGTTCCAATGGAGACGGAAGAAGGATTTGTTACATTAAAATCAAGAAATGGTAACATCGTATCCAAAACTATTTTGAGTTTTGAGGTGCCGGTTACTATTGAAACCATTACAGCGGAGGCTAAGCCAGGTTCAACCATTACCATTACGGGTGATTTTATGAACTGGGTAACAGAAGTAACCTTTGCTGAGGGTTTGGTGGTGAGTGAATTTGTTAGCCAATCATTAAATGAATTGGTTGTAACAGTTCCAATGGAAGCACAAACGGGTAGTGTTTTACTTTCTACTGGAGGTACAGAGCCATTGTTTATAGAGACGGAAGAGGAGTTAGTTGTTACACTCCCAACCGTTACCGCTTTAGCTCCAAACCCTGTTGCACGAGGAGCGGAGCTTACCATCACAGGTACTGACCTTGATCTTGTTTCGGGTATTTTATTTAAAGGCTTAACAGTGCCTGTAACCGAATTTGTTTCGGCTACTGAAACAGAGATTAAAGTTGTGGTTCCAGAAGAAGCCAACCAAGGTAAAATCTCTTTGGTGACATTTTCACAATTGCAAGTTGAATCACCTGATGCATTGTCACTCGTAGGTGCTCTTCCACCGCTTGCTGCATTGAACGTTGCATTTTATGTTGATGCGCTTCAAAATGGCTGGCAGAAATGGGGTGGCTGGGGAGGAGGCTCTTCTGATATAGCGAATGCCGATAATGTGCGAGATGGCACGGCTTCAATTAAGGTTGTCTTTGCTGCAGACTGGGGAGGTCCTTTACAATTAGGAGGAGGTAACTCTTCAACAAGTGGCCGCACCGAACTTGCGTTTTCAATATTTGGCGGGCCGGGAACAAATGGCCAGCAACTAAATGTTATCGCAAAAGGCGGATCAACGGAAGAGAAGATTGTAACAATGGTGGAGGGAGAATGGACAGAGTTTAAAATTCCGCTAAGTGATTTTGGTAATCCAGCTTCAATAACGGAATTCATTTTCCAATCGCGTGGATGGGCCGGTACTATTTATGTAGATCATATTGGTTTGCGATAAAGTTTCAATGATAAACTTTCAAAAGCCTGGCAACATGCCAGGCTTTTGATTTCTATTAAATACTTATTTGTTATTCATTATTGCCAATCGCACAAGATCGCGCATGAGTCATCTCCGTCTTTGTTCCAAGGCATTTACTTTTTGCATCTTAGCGCTTGCAAGCTGCACGAATAGTAATAGACATGAAGCTCTGTTTTCAAAATTAGATGCTACAGATACGGGGATTGACTTTATAAATGAAAACCACGAAACCGAGCTGAGCAACATACTTACTTATGAATATTTCTACAACGGTGGTGGCGTAGCATTAGGTGATATTAACAATGACGGTCTTGTCGATATTTATTTCACATCCAATATCTTCAGCAATAAATTACACCTGAACGAAGGAAATTTCAAGTTCAAAGATATTACCCAGCAATCGCATACAACTTGTGAGGTTGGGTGGAAGACGGGTGTAACCATGGTGGACATTAATAATGATGGCCTTCTGGATATTTATGTTTGCCGATCCGCCAGTCCTGATAAGGAAAGAAGAAGAAATATTCTTCTCATCAACAATGGAGATCTCACGTTTACCAACAAAGCAAAAGAGTACAATCTTGATGACGCATCCTACTCTACTCAATCTGCCTTTTTCGATTTCGATAAGGATGATGATCTGGATATGATGTTACTGAATCATTCACTGTTGGAAATTTCCAATGTCTATAATCTTTCAGTAAAAAATTCAGATAAGCGTTTCCCGGATGTTGGAAACAGGCTTTACCGAAACGATAGTGGTCATTTTACAGATATAAGTGACACGACAGGAGTTTATGGTTCAGCCTTTAACTATGGATTGGGAATAAGCTTGTCGGATGTGAATAACGATGGTTGGATTGATATGTATACCGGCTGTGATTATACCGGCAGAGATAAACTCTTGATCAATGATCATGGAAAATTCTTTAATGACGTAACCAGTGAACAGCTAAGTCACATTTCAAAATTCACCATGGGTACTGATATTGCTGATATCGATGGAGATCAGAACATGGATATTATTACACTCGACATGCTTCCGGAAGATAATTTCAGACAGAAGCAGCTCATGGGTTCTGATCGTTATGATGTTTTTAATTCAATGGTGAAGAGCGGTCTGCATTCTCAGTATATGCGCAATATGCTTCACCTTAATAATGGGAACGGAACATTCAGTGAGATTGGACAGATCGCAGGAATATCCAATACAGATTGGAGCTGGAGTGCCTTAATACAGGATTACGATAACGATGGAATACAAGATGTTTTTATTTCGAATGGGTTCAAACGCGATCTTACCAATAATGACTTTGCGAAATTTGAAGCAGCAAAGCAGATTGAGTCGTCCCGGAAAGACGGAAAAAAAATGAGCTCGCTGGAAGTCATCGATAAGTTTGATGAGAATAAAATTCCAAATTATAGTTATAAAGGTAATGGAGATCTCACGTTTTCAAATGCAACCAAAGCGTGGGGTTTCGATGAACCCTTCATTACAAATGGTGTAGCCTATGCTGACCTTGACAATGATGGTGATCTTGATCTTGTAACGAACAACATGAATGATGAAGCAGGTGTCTACAGAAATAATTCAGAGCGCTTTAAGAATAATTTTCTTTCTGTAAAACTTGCCGGAAAAGTAAATCGATTTGCGATTGGATCACGGGTAACTGTTTTTGCCAATGGAAAGAAATTGGTAAAGGAAGTTTTTCCCGTAAGAGGATTTCAGTCTTCGGTAGATTATACCTTAAACTTCGGGCTAGGAAAAATTTCTAAAATAGATTCAGTAACGGTTCAATGGCCAGCCGGAGGAATGGCGGTAGTTCACGAAGTTCCAATCAGCCAAATATTAAACGTAAAGGAGAGTGAGTCTATCAAGATTAATAGTGTTGAGAATCAAACCCCATTGTTTTCTGAAATTGAAGCGCTTGATTTTAAGCACGAAGAAAATCAGTTTAATGATTTTGATGTTCAACGACTCCTGCCACAAATGTATTCAACAGCTGGTCCGGCATTGACTAGTGCTGATGTAAATAAAGATGGATTGCCAGATGTATTTATAGGAGCGGCAAAGGATCACCTTTCGGGTTTGTTTATTCAAAACAAAAAAAATCAATTTGTCCTCAAACTTCAGAAAGCGTTTGAAGTATTATCAGGTGCAGAAGTTGTTGATGCTGTTTTCTTTGACATGGATAAGGATGGCGATGAAGATCTTTATGTTGTTACCGGAGGTTACGAATTTCAACCCAGCGATAAAGTATTGAGTGATCACCTCTTCGAAAATGTTGGAGGAGGAGATTTTGCAATTAAGAATTTACCACAATTGAGATCAAGTGGATCGTGTGTAAGACCGAATGATATTGATCAGGACGGAGATATTGATTTGTTTGTAGGGGGAAGACTTGTTCCTGGAAAATATCCGGAAATTCCAGAAAGCTATATTCTGATAAATGACAGCAAAGGAAACTTCTTGCCTGACACTTTAATTTCCAAGCCAATCCGAAATGTAGGTATGGTTACTGACGCGCTGTGGGTTGATTTGAATAAAGATAATTTTCAAGATCTCGTGATGGTAGGCGAATGGATGCACGTGAAAGTTTTTATTAATAAAAATGGACAATTGATTGATCTATCATTCGCGTTTGTTGCAGATTATACGGAAGGATTTTGGAATACGATCGTTGCCAATGATTTTGATAAGGACGGTGATATTGATCTGGTCGCTGGAAATTATGGCATGAACAATCAGATGAAGCCATCCGGAGATCATCCCATTGAAATGCATTATGCCGATTATGACAATAACGGTTCTATTGATCCCATTGTAGAATATTTCATTATGAATAATAGTTATCCGTACGCAACCCGTGATGAACTGGCAGAACAATTGCCTTCTTTTAAAAAGCGATTTGTAAACTATAAGTCGTATGCCAATGCAAAGATCGATGCTGTGCTAAACGCTGAAGAAATTAAGAAGTCATCTATACTTAAGGCTTATACTTTCAAGACTTGTTTGTTTAGAAATGAGACAGGAAAATTTATTGCTGAGGCACTACCTATAGAGTTTCAATTTGCACCAGTCTATTCTATGTTAGTTAAAGATGTAAACGGAGATGGGAATATGGATATCATTGCCGGTGGAAACTTGACGGCAACCCGTGCACGTACAGGAAAGTTGACGGGCAACTGCGGCATAGTGGCATTGAATGACGGGAAGGGAAAGTTTAATGTATTGAAACCTTCCCAATCCGGATTAAACTTAAAGGGTGATGTCAGGCACTTGATTATGATTAACGACATGCTGATGGCAAGTATTAACAATCAGCAAGTAATCACCTATCGCATGCGCAGATGAAAATCGAATGATTTTAGACTTGTAAGAATAATTGATTGAGGGGAATGAATTTTAAAAACTAATTATGAAACGATTATACATATTATTGTTGATACTATTTTTTACGGTTCCGATTTTCGCCCAAAACCCACAGGGTTTTTTTCTTGACGACTTCGCACCCAAGTCAATAGTAAATCCTTCGTTTGTAGAGTTTGCAAAGCCAACACAAGCTGGCACTACTACGGTATCGGTAGATTTCACAAATATAGTTTCTCCTGTTTCGAAATACATCTTTGGAAACAACGCGAATGTTTACATGACACAGATGGTGGATCAACCTACTTTGATCAATAATATAAAAACACTTTCGCCTAATCTTCTTCGCTTTCCCGGAGGAAACCTCAGCAGTGTTTATTTCTGGAATGCGGAAAACAAGGATGATCTTCCATCGGATGTTCCGGAATTTCTATTGGATGCCAACGGAGTGGCCGGTAATTCCTATGACTATTGGTATGGAGGTAATACAGGTAACTGGACTCTGTCTGTCGATAATTATTATCAAATGTTGGACATGACTGAGTCTACTGGAATAATAACAATCAACTACGCTTATGCGCGATACAGTAAAGCGAATAATCCTGTAGCAGCAGCTGCTCACATGGCAGCGGAGTGGGTTCGCTATGATAACGGTCGCACAAAGTTTTGGGAGATTGGAAATGAGAGCAACGGTACCTGGCAAGCAGGTCATCGAATTAAAGTAAGTGACAACAAAGATGGACAACCAGAAATCATTACCGGAAATATTTATGGTGAGCACTTCAAAGTTTTTGCTGATTCCATGCGCAAAGCCGCAACAGAGGTTGGCTCCACTATATACATAGGAGCACAGCTACTTCAAGAGGCACCCGCGTCATGGTGGAACAACACAGACAAAAACTGGAATAGTGGTATTTTCGGAAAGACTGTTAATTCACCAGACTATTACATCATTCACAGCTACTACACACCATACGCAACAAACTCAACAGCCGCAGAAATTCTTACTACCGCAACAACGGTTACAACCGATATGATGCAATACGTTACCAATTCGATGTCGACTGCAGGAGTAACCGTGAAACCCGTTGCCCTTACCGAGTGGAATATTTTTGCAGAAGGCTCCAAACAGTAAGTGTCATTTGTAAATGGAATGCACTCAGCATTAGTACTGGGTGAGTTAATTAAGAATAAATATGGTCAGGCAAGTCGCTGGGATCTTGCGAACGGATATGGTGATGGAAATGATCATGGTATGTTTAGCAAAGGTGATGAGCCCGACAATACAGCGATGTGGAATCCGCGACCAACATTTTATTACATGTACTATTTTCAAAAATACTTTGGCGATCACATGGTGAGTTCTACGGTTACGGGTAACAGTGATATCGTGGCCTATGCATCAAAATTTGAATCGGGACAATCGGGAATCATTGTGGTTAACAAATCAACAACCGAACAGATTGTAAGCGTCAACATCAATCATTTTGGATTTGGTGATCGCTACTATGTATATACGTTAACAGGAGGAACGGACAATGGAGAGTTTTCACGCAAGGTCTTTGTGAATGGTAAAGGAACGGCATTAGCTTCTGGTGGTCCTCCAAATGTGGGAAGCATTGCTGCGCGTGCAATGAACATCGGCTCCGGAGTTTCCATTGCAGCACCAGCGCGATCCGTAAATTATATTCTTGTTGAGAATGGAGAAAATATAATTACGGCTAACGAAGATGATAAGAATGAACAATTCAATGTTTATCCCAACCCCTCAAACGGAACTATCCGCATCGATTTTCCTTCAACTGGTTTCACGAAAGTCGAACTGGTGGACACAATTGGAAATGTTGTATTGACTCAACAGATTGAAGCAACACAATTATCGCTTGAGATAAAAACAAACATACCTTCTGGTTTATATGTGGTGCGATTGACGCATAAAAATAAAATACGATCATCTAAGATACTGATAGAATAAGCGGAGTAGTGGTTTGTAATTACTGAGGTTAGTTGATCAGATGAATTGTGTCTGATCTTAAATTAAATTAAAAAATGAAAAGAATGAAAATAACTAGATTTTGCTACTTCACTATCGCAATGTTCATAGGAATGAATTCGTATGCACAAACAATCGCAGATTTTGAAACACCGGGCTCAACC
>JANODK010000074.1:0-12227 GCA_031412655.1 Chryseolinea sp. | reverse complement strand
ATCAAACTCATCAGTGCAATCCTGCGATTCGCTGGATTGCACTGATGAGTTTTTTACTTGCGCAGACTACACATGAAGTGAAGAGCAGATTTTACATTTCGCGCATCGGCACGCTAAGACTTATCAGCACTGCATCGGTGCAGAATATTTTTAGCGTCATCAAATATGCACTCTCACAGATGCCCCAGACTATGTTCTGGATACTTACCTTCAATCGGTCTGTAGAAATTATGAATTAATTTAAAGTCGTGTTCCTGATCGCTTGTTGGGTACAAAGCTTCGCTAACGACAACGGTTTTGTTTTTGAAATCAAATCCCACCATAATAATAGGAACGTTTGCTTTGCGTGCGATGAAATAGAAACCAGTCTTTAATTTCTCCACTCGCTTACGCGTTCCTTCTGGTGCGATAGCTAATGAAAAGATTTCATGCTGATCAACTATTTTAGCCACTTCATCTACCAGATTATGATGATTGGATCGGTCAACCGGAGTTCCACCAAGCCATCTGAAAATAAATCCAAAGGGAGGTTTGAATAGTTCTTTTTTACCAAGGTAGTGTGTGTGTGTCATGTGCAATAAGCTGCGATAGGCAAGGCCAATGAAGAAATCCCAGCTGCTGGTGTGCGGAGCCACAATCACAACGTACTTCTTTATGTGATGGTGTGGAAAAATAACATCCGTTCGCCATCCGAGTATTTGCAGAAATATTTTCCAGAACCACCGCATGTCACTCTTTCATTTTGGATTTTGATCAAATATCGTAACTTCCAAATCACAACCAAATCCATTTTCATTATGTCTGGAATTGAAAAAAAATCAAGAAGAAATTTTATTAAGAAAGCGTTTGGTACAGCGATTCTTACCGGTGCTGCGCCTTCACTTTTAATGGCACGTCCTGAAAAATTTGTCACTCTTCCTACCACAAAACTACCATCACAAACCTCGGCCAACGACCAGGTTAACGTGGCCGTTATCGGCATGGGTATCATGGGCTTTAATAATCTCGAAACAACGGTACAGGTTCCTGGTGTGAAGCTGGTTGGTGTTTGCGATTTATATACCGGAAGACTGGATCGTGCTAAAGAAATTTATGGTAAGGATATTTTTACGACAAAGAACTATCAGGAAATTCTTGATCGAAAAGATGTTGACGCTGTGATCATTGCTACATCCGATCACTGGCATGATCGCATCTCCATTGAAGCCATGAACAAAGGCAAACACGTGTATTGCGAAAAGCCGATGGTACATAAATTAGAAGAAGGTGCTGAAGTAATTGCAACGCAAAAGAAAACAGGTAAAGTTTTTCAGGTAGGTAGTCAGCGCGCAAGTTCGATCATCACACAAAAGACAAAAGAGATTTTTGAATCAGGTGTAATTGGCGATTTGGTTTTGGTTGAGACTTACATGGATCGACATTCAGCCAATGGCGCATGGCAATATTCCATCCCAACCGATGCCAATGGAGGAACAGTAGACTGGGATAAATTTATTGGCGATGCACCAAAGATGCCCTATGATCCGGTTCGTTTTTTCCGTTGGAGAAATTATCAGGACTACGGAACAGGTATTGCAGGCGATTTATTTGTTCACCTCTTTACAGGTCTTCATGCCGTAACGAGTTCAACAGGTCCGAATAGAATTTTTTCAACAGGAGGACTTCGCTACTGGAAAGATGGAAGAGATGTTCCGGATATTATCACAGGTGTTTATGACTATCCGGCAACCAGTAAACATCCTGCGTTTAATTTGCAGATGCGTGTAAACTTTGTGGATGGCGCAGAAGGAGGTGAGATACTTCGCTTCATTGGTACCGATGGTGCCATCATTATGGGTTGGGATACAGTGAAAGTGATTCGTCATAAAATCCAGAAAGATCCGGGATATGGTGGATGGGATTCATTTGATACATTTTCAACGGCTCAGCAAAAAGAATATGAAAAATGGTACAAGGCTCACTACCCAGAACCAAAGCCAGCAGTAATTGAATCAGATGTAGAGTTCCGTACACCAGAACGCTATAGTGCTAATTTAGATCATCATTTAAGCTTCTATCGCGGTATTCGCGAGAAGGCTCCGATTTTAGAAGATGCTCTTTTTGGTATGCGTGCTGCTGGTCCGGCATTAGCGACAAACAGAAGTCTTTTCGAAAAGAAAGTTATAAACTGGGATCCGGAGACAGCAAAGGTCGTTTAGTCTCAATCGATAGTTAATTACTATTCCGTAAAAAATGGAGTTAAGCCAAGTCAATGTGACTTGGCTTTTCTATTTTTGGTGCAAAACCATTTTCTCATGTCCGATCTTTTAAAACTTGTCCAAACAAAAGCACAATCCTGGCTTGATAGCAATACCATTGACGATGCTACTAAAGCTGAAGTAAAATCTTTATTAGCAAAAGAAGACTCCAAAGAATTAATTGATAGCTTTTACAAAGACCTGGAGTTTGGAACCGGTGGATTGCGTGGTATAATGGGTGCAGGTTCAAACTGCATGAATCAATACACTGTTGGTGTCGCCACGCAAGGGCTTGCTAACTATCTGGTAAAATCATTTCCGCTAACACCAATTAGCGTAGCCATCGCGCATGACAGTAGAAATAACAGTCGCTTTTTTGCTCAGGTTGCTGCCAATGTTCTTTCTGCGAATGGAATTAGGGTATTCATGTTCTCTGAACTTCGCCCAACACCTCTTCTTTCGTTTGCCATTCGGTATTTGAAATGTAATTCAGGTATTGTAGTTACGGCATCACATAATCCAAAGGAATACAATGGATACAAAGCCTATTGGACTGGAGGAGCGCAAGTTGTTCCACCTCATGATGCAAATATTATGACGGAAGTTAGTGCCATCACATCCTTTGATCAAGTGAAGTTCAATGCCAATCCTTCAAAGATTGTTACCATCGGACCTGAAGTGGAACAAGCGTATTATGAAGAAGTAAAGAAGATCATTCCGAATCATGATGTTATTGCAAAACACAACAACATTCCATTAGTGTATTCCAGTCTTCACGGTGCTGGAATAACGATGGTGCCCGAGTGTTTACGTCAAATTGGATTTACAAATATTCAATTAGTTGATGAGCAAAAAACTCCTGACGGAAATTTCCCAACGGTTCAATCGCCAAACCCCGAAGAGAAGTCAGCAATGGAGTTGGTGATCAAAAAAGGAAAAGAAGTAGGGGCAACGATGGTGATGGCAACTGACCCAGACACAGATCGTGTAGGTATGGGAGTTCGCAAAGCGGATGGAGATTTTATTTTGCTCAATGGCAATCAGGCCTTTTGTTTGATGATGTATTTCATCTTAAAGAGTTTGTCTGACAAGAAGAATGCCTACATAGCAAAGACAATTGTTACGTCAGAACTTGTTGATGTTATGGCTGCCAAACTTGGAGTAGAATGTTATAATACCTTAACAGGTTTCAAATACATCGCTGAACTTATGGGTCAGTTTGAAGGTAAAAAACGTTTCATTGCAGCAGGTGAAGAAAGTTATGGTTACATGGCCGGAGATTTTGTTCGCGACAAAGATGCTGTTTCAGCGTGCGCATTTTTTGCAGCGATGGCAGCCAGTGCAACCGATGAAAATAAATCGATGTACGATTGGTTGATCGATATGTATGTTGAGTTTGGATACTACAAAGAAAGTTTGCTCAACCTCACCAAGAAAGGTCAACAAGGTGAGCAAGAGATAAAAGCTATGATGGAGAAGTTCAGAATGAATCCTCCATCTGAAATTATCGGAAGCCGTGTTGAGCGATTGTTGGATTATAAAACATTGAAAGAACATAATCTCATCACCGGAAAAGAATCTGTATTAAACTTCCCATCCTCTGACGTGCTTCAGTTTTATTTGGAAGATGGAACGAAGGTATCAGTTAGACCTTCAGGTACTGAACCGAAGATTAAATTTTACATCAGTGTAAACACGAAGATGAAATCACGGGAAGAATTTTCCAGTGCGACAGAAAAGCTGGATGTGAAAATCGGTGGAGTGGAGAAATACTTATTATCAGTATAGATCTTTTGGTCACGTCTCTATCACCAATCCCCGGGAAGTAGCTTTTTTGCTCAGGAGGAGCATCCTGTCTATAGCAAAATCATCAATCAATTTTACCTGGCTCCAGAGGAGCCACCTGTTTTTATATCTACACTTCGACAATGCAATTAGAATTTTATTGATTAGCAGCAATCTCTGCACTTTCAATTGGAGGAATCAACTCGAAATAATAGGTGGCTCCTCTGGAGCCAGTTCCTCTAACCATTCGATTTCTACAAACAGGCTGCTCCTCTGGAGCAAAGATTAGCGAAGCATGTATTTTGGTAGCAAAGTAATGGTGGTCAAACTGATAATCCATGCATTCGTTTGCAAAGCGAGATAGAATATTAGGCCAATAAAAGTTCGCTCGAAATTGTCATTTGAATACTCCAGCATCCACAGAATTAAGTTTAGTTCTCAACCTTCATCAGGTTAACTAGCTGATTTTTACTACTTTTGCCGATTCATTTTCATAATATGATTGCTGCTAATAATCTTTCGCTTCAGTTCGGTAAACGCGTTTTGTTTGATGAGGTAAACCTCAAGTTCATCTCAGGTAACTGCTATGGTGTAATCGGTGCCAACGGTGCTGGAAAATCAACCTTCTTAAAAATCCTTGCCGGTGACATTGACCCGACTCGTGGTAACGTTAGTATCGACCCGGGCAAACGTATGGCCGTTCTTCGCCAGAATCACCATGAGTTTGATGAAGTGTCAGTTCTGAATACAGTAATGATGGGACACTCTAAACTGTGGAGCATCATGAAAGAGAAAGACGCGATTTATGAAAAGCCTGACTTCTCTGAAGCGGATGGTATTCGTGCATCTGAATTAGAAGCTGAGTTTGCAGAGATGGATGGTTGGAATGCAGAGTCGGACGCAGCATCATTGCTAAGCGGCCTTGGTATTACGGAAGAAGATCATCCTAAATTGGTGAAGGAATTAAGTGGAAATCAAAAAGTACGCGTGTTGTTAGCGCAAGCCATTTTTGGTAACCCTGATATTTTGATTCTGGATGAACCAACCAATGACCTGGACATTCATACTATTACCTGGTTAGAAGATTTCTTATTGGATTTTAAAAATACAGTGATTGTTGTATCTCACGATCGTCACTTCTTGGATACGGTTTGTACACATATTGTTGATATTGATTTTAATGCAATAAAATTATACACAGGAAATTATTCGTTCTGGTATCAGTCAAGTCAGTTAGCGTCAGCACAGCGCTCCTCAGCAAATAAAAAAGCAGAAGATAGAAAGAAGGAATTGCAGGAATTTATCATGCGCTTTAGCGCGAATGCTTCGAAGTCGCGTCAGGCCACGAGCAGAAGAAAATTACTGGAGAAAATTAACGTGGATGATATTCAACCATCAACCCGTAAATATCCTGCCATCATTTATCAACAGAAAAGAACGGCTGGAGATCAAACATTGCACGTAGAGAACATGACGTTCTCATTAAATGGAAGTACACTCTTCAAAAACCTTGACTTCTATGTGAACAAAGGTGACAAGATTGCTTTTGTTGGAAAAGATAGTTTAGCGATCACCTCATTGTTCAAAATATTAATGGGCGAAGAAAAAGCAGACGCGGGTGATTTTAAATTTGGCCAGACAATAACAACAGCTTATCTACCGAACAACAATGAAGCATTCTTTCAATCCGATGACAATCTGATCGATTGGCTTCGTCAATTTGCAGAGGAAGAAAATAAAGATGAAACGTATGTGCGCGGATTCTTAGGTAAGATGCTTTTCTCAGGAGAAGAAGTTTTTAAGAAGTGTAGTGTATTATCAGGAGGTGAAAAGGTGCGGTGCATGATTTCACGCATGATGCTTGTAGGCGCTAACGTGCTGATCCTTGATGAACCTACTAACCACTTGGACCTTGAATCAATCACAGCCTTTAACAATGCTTTGAAAGATTTCCCTGGCACGGTGTTGTTCACCTCACACGATCACGAGTTTACTCAAACTGTAGCTAATCGTATTATCGAAATTACACCGAATGGTTTTATTGATAAGATGATGACGTATGATGAATACATCAGCAGCGAAAAAATAGCAGAACAGAAGGAAGCGCTTTACGCGTAATTTTCTTTTGCCACGAATGCACGAATTGAATTCCCCCTCTCCTCCGGAGAGGGCCGGGGTGAGGCCTTAAGTAAAATTGGAATAATTAATCTACGATAAAAGGAGCATCAGCCTTCGTGTAGTTTCTCTCCTTGATTTTGCTTTTCAAGGTATAGAACGATTCGAAAGGTCCTTCTGCACTCACCATGTTTACCATCCAGGCGGGCACAGATCCACTGGGGTCGATGTTCATGGAATATTCAACTCTCATTTTGTTTGCAGATATAGGAACAACAATCCAGGTTGATTTTGACATGGGCACTCGTGTTATTCCATCTTTTTCCGGTATATAATCTGGAACACCATTGGCGGTGAATACCATTCGCTTCGTTATCGGATCTTGTTCAATTTTTAAATGCACGATCACATCCCGATTGCTTACAGGCCATGGCGCAACAATTTCTACATAGTAAATCAGTTCTTGTTTATTAATCCATTTCAGAATTTTTGGATTGATCGTTTTGTATTGCCACTCATGATATCCGGCAATGTCCATCACCATGGCCGCCAGTTCAAGGGCGGTCGCGTTTACTTCAAATGATGCCTTAATGGATTTGAATTGAGATTCCGCTCTGCTACACGTGTACACCTTTATGCTGTCTTGATCTTTTTTTAATTCACAATCCGTCTGACCTAACAAGAAAGTTGTTGATAAAAAGAGAAAGAGAATGGAACCTACAGCCCGGTATACTTGTATTACCATCTCGTAAGTTAAGATGTATTGAGAAGTTCCGCTAACGATTGCTGTTTATTCTTACCTTCTTTTAATTTTATGCATATTAAAAAAGATGCCGCAAGACTAAAAATGGTCTGGCATCGTCTCTTTCAAGGTTAACATTTTAATTCGCTATGCCCCCAAAACAAAAAGTTACCATTGGTCATGTTTTTAAAACTATTATTTGGCCTCGCAGAAAACTCCTTTTCATTGGTCTGATATTAATTGTAATAAGTCGTGCGGCTGGTTTGGTGCCACCATGGGCCACAAAACCCTTTATGGATGACATCTTAGTGAACAGGCAATTGGATAAGCTTCCCTTATTGCTGGTTGGAGTAACGATTGCCATTCTCATTCAAGCTGTCACTTCTTTCTTGCTGACAAAAATTTTAAGTGTTGAGGCACAGCACCTCATTTCAGTTTTACGATCTAAAGTACAAAAGCATCTATTGCGTCAGCCTACCCGATTTTTCGATAATCAAAAATCAGGTGCATTGGTATCGCGGGTAATGAACGATGTTGAGGGTGTGCGAAACCTAGTAGGAACCGGTTTGGTTCAATTAGTTGGTGGCGTAATGACGGCCATCATTTCCATTTGCTTTCTGATCTATATCAATCCATGGATGACGCTATTTGTTTTGCTGCCCATGTCAGTTTTTGGACTTATCACATTGAAAGCATTTTCCATTATTCGTCCGGTTTTTCGTGAGCGAGGAAAAATCACAGCAGAAGTTACAGGACGACTTACTGAAACTTTAAATGGTGTTCGGGTTATCAAAGGTTTTAATGCCGAGCAGCAAGAGATAAAGGTTTTTGAAAAAGGTGTTGATCAGCTTTTTCAAAACGTGAAGAAGAGTCTAACCTCAACCAGTTTTGTTACGAGTTCTGGAACATTTCTAGTGGGATTAGCCAGCGTTGGAATTATGGGACTGAGTGGCTATTTCAATTTAACGGCAGGAGACTTTTTACAATTTACAATGTTCATGGTGTTTATGATTGCCCCCATTGTGCAGATGAGTAATATTGGAAGTCAGTTGACTGAAGCTTTTGCAGGATTAGATCGCACGGAAGAATTAATGAACCTGCCGGTTGAAGATGACGGCACCGTTCGCACAGAGAAGATCGGTGCTATTGAGGGTGATATGGAATTTAAAGACGTGTCATTCTCGTATGAAGAGGGGAAGCCAGTACTGAAGAATATTAGCTTCACTGCCTTTGCAGGATCGGTGACTGCATTGGTAGGAACTTCTGGCTCGGGTAAGACGACCATTGCCGGACTCACGGCCTCGTTCTTAAATCCTGAAAGTGGTACGATTACGATCGATGGTATTGACATGACCAAGATATCACTGGACAGTTACAGAAGTCAGTTGGGAGTGGTACTACAAGATGATTTTTTGTTCGAAGGAACCATTCGCGATAATATTTTATTTCCAAGACCCAATGCTTCTGAAGAGCAACTTCAAAGTGCTGTTAAGGCAGCTTTCGTTCATGAATTTACGGATCGTTTTGAGCTGGGACTTGAAACTGTTATTGGAGAGCGCGGAGTAAAATTATCCGGTGGACAGAGACAGCGCATTGCCATTGCACGCGCGATCCTGGCAAACCCAAGAATATTAATTTTAGACGAGGCCACATCGAATCTGGATACCGAGAGCGAAAGTTTTATTCAGGAAAGTTTGCGTAGTCTGATGAAAGGAAGAACCACATTTGTTATCGCTCACCGTTTGAGTACCATTCGTCAGGCGGATCAGATTTTAGTTGTTGAAGATGGAAAAATTGAAGAGCGTGGTAAACATGATGAGTTGATTGAGAAGAAGGGAAGGTATTTTCAATTGTACACGTATCAAGCTAGAATATAATTGGTAATCGGTAACTGGTATTCTGTAATCGGTTTGCCCAAGCACCGATTACTGAATACCGATTACTGATCACTGATTACTCCATTTTCACTACTTCATACCCCACACCATCCTCAACTTCATCCGTTTCTACTTCAGCATAATAAACATCATCCAGAACATAGTACTCTGTTCCATCAATCGTTTTTACTTCGTATCCATCTGGTAGAGCATCCACTACCGCTCCCGCGGGGGCATCCACTGTTTCATATTCTTCACTCTTATGCACTTGCGCGTAGAATGTTCCGTAGTAATAATAGTAATTGTGTCTACCAAGCACGACTCTTCTATAGCCTACAGGAAGAACGCGAATTCTTACTCCTGCAGCAGGACGAACTACTACATAAGCGTTGTTTCGAGGAGCATAGTAGACTCCTCTATCAAAATAGTAAGGGTTAGTTTTTGTTTTAATGACTACAGCCCCGGTGGGTACTACAGTGAGAGATGTTCTCCATCTTGGCAAATTGGCATAACGAACATGCGCCTTTCTAACCACCACTCGGTGATGAACACGATGTGCGTGAACAGCATGTCGTTTAGCGCGCCTTTCTTTGTGTCTTGTTTGACCTTCAGCGGTTTCGACTATGCTGGATACTGTGAGCAGTGTTATCATAAAAACTGAGAAAATCTTAATACTTTTCATGTTAAGGAAGTTAATATTCATGTTAATTGAGGCTTAGACTTCAATAACTGAATAGGGTTTAATCCCCATTGAAATAATTTCTGAGCATTGAAGGTAGAAAAAAAAGAACCTCCTAATAAAGGTTCTTTCCTTGTTCGGCTAAACCGGAAAATCAATGTTGTTATTTAAGTCTAAGGGTGATACCAAAATTCACCTGGCTCATGGCATCATACCCACTTTCAAGGTAGAGGGAGAATTTAGGTCGAATGTAATATCGAATGCCAAGATGCCAAATGAATTGGACGATATACGTATTGTTATAATAGTCGTTATAGAAAACTGCCCGATATGCCAAGCCACTCGCACCATATACATCCATTTCTTTGATCGGTATAAATTTATTGAAGTGATAATATCCTAAAATTCCGATGCTAAAAGCGCTGAAGTTTGTTTCATCAATATTATTTTATTCGTTTATTGTGCCCTAGGCAGTGTACGCATACCCACCCACTCCAACCTCGTCCCGTAAAAAACCGCTCTCAAATTTTACGTATAATGGAGGAAAGCCTCTGTTATCATGGTAATTACCGGCAATGTTTGGAACGCCTTATCCGAAACTTAACAACCTTGCTGATTTATCAAAAGAACCACTGTTACGCGAATTGTATGGTATGTAATGAAATGATGTTGAGTCTTGCGCAAAAGCAAGGTTACCAAAAAACAAAAAGGATATAATTAAGTGCAATAATTTTATCATGGGATTTTAGACTATCGTGTTTGAACAAATCCATTAATATTTTTAAATGTAGAAAAAAAAAGGATCTCCATTAAGAGACCCTTTTTCCTGTCTGATAAAAGAACCAGAAAATAAATATCGCTATTTAAGCTTAAGAGTTACGCCCAGATTTACGTTACTCATTCCATCGTATCCTACTTCAAGATAGAATCCAAGCTTTGGTTTTACGTAATAGCGAGCACCAGCTTGAAAAATTCCTAAAACAGTTCCGTCAGAATCGGGATTGGTTCCATTATCATCTCTCTTATATGAAATGTTACGAAAGGCCAAACCAGCACCAGCGTAAACATCTAACTTTTCTATAGGGATTAATTTATTGAAATGATAATAACCTAGTACCCCAAAGCTTATTGCACTAATTTTAGTTTTATATGAGTTTTGATAATCATAATCAAGAGATCCAAAACCTGCCGAAAGGTATCCACCCAATCCAACTTCATCGCGCAAGAAACCGTGCTCAAACTTTGCATAAAAGGCCGGTGATGCAGAACGGTTTCCATCATAAAGCCCATAGCTGTATCCGCCAACAGCAGTATTCGGAAAACCCAATCCAAAATTTAAAATCATAGCCGATTTTTCCCAAGAGCCGCTATTCCGGGTTTCATACGATGATTTGTAAAACGATTTTGAATTCTGCGAGTAGGCAACGCTGCCGCAAATGAGAAGTGCAATACTGAGAATAAGTGATTTTTTCATCTGTTAAAAATTTATGTTAGGGTCTGATGGAACTCACCAGTCTGATGTTTATCCAAACGGGACGAACACAGACTTAGTCGTTAACTCATCTGCATTTCCTGCAAATGTACTGGTTAGATCAACACGAAAAAACATTTGTTAGGATGTTGATCTCTAAAAAACGCATTACATCGACTAATGTTACGCTCTTTCTTTTAAGGTATCTAAACTTGGTTTAGGTCTAAATATTATCAGGGCACTTTGGCATCCTAAAATAGATTCTGAGTTAATATATGGATACACTCGAAAGCACAGGACAAGCTTTTGATTCAATAATATTGACTTTGAGTTTTGTTGTTTCGATGGGATCAATTTTTATAATTCGCTTGTATCCGATGGTAGTACCTTGTGCAATACTTTGCCAGGTATTATCCCTCCAAACTTCAAGGGTAAACGATTTAACACGTTGTCCGAGTTTAATGTATTCCTGCAATTCGATATACCTTATCATCTGATTCTTTTCAAGATTGATTTCAAAGGATGCGGAGGTAACATCATCATCGGTCGTCCAATAAGTCTCTTTATTTCCATCTGTAAGATTGACTGAAGAAAATTGTTCTGCATTGCCGCGTTGTGAGTTGGCTTTTGTTTTTGCATGTAAGGCGAGATCTGTTTTGAATGTTTCATCCAAAATTTTTCGGAATCCTTTCAATGCAGCTACATCGTTTTCATGAACAAGTCCACGTTGATCGGGAGGGATGTTTAAGAGAAGAGTAGAACCACGACCAACAGAAGTCAGATAGATATCAAATAATCTTTCGGGAGATTTTACTAACGAATCCTGATCAGCATGATAAAACCATCCCGGACGAATAGAGACATCCACTTCCGCTGGTATCCATTTATTTCCGTTTTCCGAACCGGTGTTGAGGAGATTTTCAATTCCTGCTTTGCCAGCATACAGTGTATCGGTCCTAATGGTGTTCCAATTTGTTTCACCGGCAATTCCTTTTTCATTTCCAACCCAACGTACTCCGGGACCCGCATCGCTAAAGAAAATAATATTGGGTTCTAATGCTCGAACCTTGTCAAGAGTTGTTGGCCAATCATAATACGTTGCTCCGTTAATGCTACGCTTCTCACGCTTGCCTCCATAAAATCCATCACCACCATTCGCGCCATCAAACCACATTTCGAATACGGGATCATAGGTAGTGAATAATTCGTTCAATTGATTTCTGTAATAATCAATGTATGCAGGAGAGCCATAGTCTTTGTGATTGCGATCCCAGGGCGAAAGGTAAACGCCAAATTTTAATCCATACTTTTTACAAGCATC
>JANODK010000073.1:0-4145 GCA_031412655.1 Chryseolinea sp. | reverse complement strand
GTAGAAAACGAATCAATGTCTCCAAATTGCCGCAAAAAGTTTTCAAGCCGTTTCGATTTACCTCCTTCGACAATGGTTTCTTCCTTTACTATACAGGAGTCAGGAAAATTATCATGTTGATCTTGTGGAAAATCTTGATATCGGTCAAGAGAATTATGTCTCGAATTATCAGAAGTTATTTTATCATTTCCGTTTGGATTTTCATTTCCAATGAATATGGTTTTTTTTGTTCCTGTTTTTGGCGATGGATCTATGTTATCGACTTCATTTTCGACATCATCAAAATTCAGACTACCTTCTATACCAGCACCCGGATTGTCACGCGATACAATCAATCCATCAAATGGAAGTTTGGCTGCGCACGATGCAATCGACAAGGCAATACAAAGTCTCTTATCCCCCAAAATAATTTCATCTCCGTAAAACTCAATTCGCGTAGATTCCCTGATTGGATATCGCGTCCTTAAATATGAGACGCTATTTGGCACATGTGTCAATGTCCCTGCCATTGCGCTTGCACTATCCCAAAAATATTTGTCAAAAGATAGCCGGGCAATCTTCACCGCGTCGACTGAATACATATCTTTTCGCAATCGAACATATGCAATAGTCCTTCCATCTGGCATCGTTACAGCTTGACTATTAGCGGGGTCGTATATCAGATTTTGATTTCTGTCGTGCCTACTAAATTTTCCGCTAAGGATATTATCAATCATTTTAGGCATCCCGTAATAATAGTAATCAGCAACCACATTGCATGGAATCGCCAAGAAATCGAATTCCTGATAGTGAGGAAACAAAAATACAGGAAGCCTGCCAAGTGTCCGCTGACCATAATCGTCTTGTACCTTGCTCAAGTCAAATAATTCATTCAAGGTTGTTACATGAAGCGAAGTTGGATCAGGAATAAAAATCTCTCTTTTGACGGCATACTCATGGACGAAATCTTTAATTTTTTTCTCAAAGGTTATCCTTGTTCCTGGGGCAAATAATTTTATTGCCGCCACATCGAACTCCTCAGGAAGTATAGTATACAGATCTCTGGGCTCAATTTTATCCCAAAGTACCAAAGCTTGATGTGTATAAACACCATCAAAATTATTTACAATTGCCCCCCAGCTTAAGACAGTTGCTTCGGTTGTTAGTAATTCAGGCAAGTATGTAAAGACTTTCTCCTTAATGTCGGACATATTTCGTGTGGATGAGAATTGGCATGTATGGTATCAATTTCAAAAACTCAAGAAACAGAGTTGTACTATAACGTTTGACACACCAAACTGAAATACAAACAACTTTCATTTCCATTTTTTACCCAGCGGTCGCGTTAATAAAATAGGCTTTCTACGTCAATTTCGCATAAGATTCGCATTTATTGATGGAAATTCGCATGTATAACTGGTATCATCAATAAGCCTATCATTCAGCACTAGAGTTTTGAAATATCTATTTTAATACCTAATTTTATTATTCATTAATACCGTTGGGTGCATTAGAAAGAGTTTACAACAACCAATCAGCATGACGATTTTGAATAGTTCAAACATATAGCGAGCCCATCGTTTGCCCTGCGTTGTGAAAATCAACGTGGGGCTTTTTTAATCCTTTAAGAATCTGATCGGACTTCATCATACAGCTTAATCACTTTAAAAATTGCGCCTGAAAATGTCTTGCTAATATCTCAATACTTTTTTGAAGACTGGTATAATCATGTAGTGTCCGTCGCTAGCTGTTAAAAAATTCATAGAATAATTTGGACGTGTTTTACACTTTTGCTAATTTACACATACGGAAATAAATCTCCACAGAATCTTGTTTAGGCGTGTGTTGGAAAAATGAAATATAGGCAAGATCATCTTACCTATGGGATCGCCGAACCAAGTCATTTGAAATAGCTCGTTTCGATTTTGTGCGGATGGGAAATTCTCGAATTTATTGCTTCGGCTTGTTGATTATCACATTAACATCTTTCATTCCTTACAATAAAATCCTTCACCAATTTAAACTAACCCGTTAATCCCATACAAATGAAACTTGCCGTAATGTTTACTTTTCCACTCGTGTTACTTATCAGTACACAGTGCTCGAATTCCGAAAATAACACCAGGAAAGAACTTTTGCCTGTTCAAACAATTACATCTAAAGTTGTTAAACTGGATCCTATTGAAGCCGCTCAGAATCCCAGTAAGCACGCATGGGATCTTTTCTTATATGTCAATCACCCTGCCATTGATTATAGGAAGGGACGGGGAATCCCGGACAGTACTAAGTCGATAGGCGACTCAGGCATCGTCAATTGGGAAACTTGGAAACATGCAGGTACCGAGGTCTTCCTTGATGACGGACGTATACCGCCACCTTGGGAAGATTTCTCTCTGGACCCGTATCTAAACAAAAAAGGCAAAATTCTTGAAAGGAGTACCGCTGGGTTAATTGCTGATCTCAAGACTAAAAAAATAAAAAACAATCTTGAATCTATTCAATCCTTTACAGATCATTTCCGTGTTCAATTTAACCCTGATGATGGGCTGATTGGTCGCGGAGGTGAAACAAGGATGAATAAAAGCACCTTCGACTTCATCTTAAAAAATGAACTCTATTATCAACAGGGTATCATGAAATTCAGAGCCGACTATTTGCAGTCGCAGGTCAACAAGAGAAAGCCAATGACCTTTAACAACGATGCTATAGAAGTAAAGGGGATGTGGCGCGAATTTTCAGCCCAAGATCTAAGTCAAAATATTGATAAGAAATTTTACACCGCAACAGATGAGAATGGACGAAAATTTGGGTTAACTAGTCTCCATATTATTACAAAGGAGCTTCCAAATTGGTTTTGGTGTTCGTTCCGGCAAAAGGACGGACCGGTTCCTGCTGTACCCAGCGTAGATGACTATGGCCAACCTACTCAAATCAAAGGTACATTCTGGGAGAATTATGAGCTTAGTGGAACACAGATTGCCTTTACAGATTCGCGTGGAATGCCAATAAAGCTTTCTGATCCCCTTGTTGAAGATGGATTCGAACAATCTTCATGCATTTCATGCCACTCTACAGCAGTCATAGGTCCTAAGGGTGGTATGTTGCTTTTCACACAAGTTGACGCCAGGGATGGGCAAATAACGGGTACACCGAAGATTGAATGGTTCACGGATCCACAGAAGAATGAATTGGTTCAAACGGATTTCGTTTTTTCAATCCCCTTCAGGGCTAAAGAAAGACCTAAGCCATGACGTATTACATCGACATTCAAAACATGCAATTTAATCCTCCATTGATCACGATTAGCAGGGGGGATACAGTCATCTGGAGGAATAAGGATCACATGCGGCATTCAGCAGTTCGTACGAATAAGCCTTCTTTTGATACGGGGCTCATTGCTTTAGATACCGAATCGGCAAAGATTTCTTTCGACCAGGTTTCAGGTCCAGATGGTTTCTCTTATTTCTGTGGGCCACACCGATTCATGTTGGGGGCGATAGTCGTAATATAAACCCACGGCACCCTGACCATTGTGGTATTTGTTATTGGTACTGCGTTCGTATCCGTTTGCAATGCAAGGATCTAAAAACACTTAACTTACTATAAGCAATTATGCGGAGGACCAAGGTTTCTGGCACCTTCTCAACGAAAATAAACGACACAACCTTAAATGTAAATTTATGATTTCCAAAGTTTCCCTGCAGAGTGAGTTCGCAAAATTGCCATTTCCTGCAACTGAAAAATGGCCTGAAGGAGTTTGGGACACGATCTCAATGCAGCATGGCTCAATGTCATTGATATTATTTGCACCGCAAAATCATGACTATCAGACTCCGCATCAGCAGGATGAAATCTATGTCGTTTTTAGAGGAAATGGAAAACTCGTAGCCCCGGATAAAACGGTTTCATTTCTCTCTGGAGACGTACTTTTTGTTCCAGCTCGACAGGAACACAGGTTCGAAGAATTTAGCGATGACTTAATTCTATGGGCGGTTTTCTACGGGCCAAACGGTGGAGAGACTAATTAAACAATGGAAATGTATTTCACCGTTATGGACAAATCTAAATAAACGGAAATGATAAATACTCGCGAAGAACTATACAACGCTTTATGTGAAGCCGCTGAACTTGAACATGGGCTCTTGGTTCAGTATCTCTTTACAGCC
>JANODK010000072.1:0-18055 GCA_031412655.1 Chryseolinea sp. | reverse complement strand
ATAAATTCATCGGAAAAAACTTTGTGTTTGATGAACGCTTAGGCGAACGCATCACAGAAGATATCATTGCAACCTGTCATCAGTGTGGCGCACCTTGCGATGATCACACCAACTGCAAGAATGATGGATGTCATCTCTTATTCATTCAATGCAAAGCCTGTGCAGAAAAATTCAATGGCTGCTGCACAAATGAATGCAAAGAAATCATTGCCCTTCCGGAAGAAGTTCAAAAGGAATTACGCAAAGGCATTGATAAGGGGAATCAGATCTTTAAGAAAGGCAGGTTTAATTTGCGAGAATCATAGTTTCGAGTTTAAAGTTTCGAGTTCACCATAAAACTCAAAACTTTAAACCCGAAACTTTAAACTCGAAACCCGAAACTTTAAACTCGAAACCCGAAACTTTAAACTCAAAACATTGAAAAATACCAAAATCCGCATCGGCATCATCAACGTCTCAGATCGGGCAAGCAAAGGCATCTATGAAGACATTCCTGGCAAGGCAATTGTGCAGACCTTGAATGATTACATAAAGAGCTCTTGGGAACGAGAGTATGCCGTGGTTCCCGATGAGCAATCTCAAATAGAACAAACGCTAATTGATATGGCCGATTTAAGGAATTGCTGTCTTATTATTACATCAGGAGGTACGGGCCCCGCTAAACGAGATGTTACCCCTGAAGCCACTGAAGCCGTTTGCAATAAGATGATGCCTGGTTTTGGAGAGTTAATGCGTACTAAAAGTCTTACATACGTACCCACCGCAATCCTTTCACGTCAGACAGCAGGCATCCGCAATCAAACTTTAATCGTAAATTTGCCCGGCAGTCCTAAGGCTATTCGGCAGTGCCTGGATGCTGTGTTTCCAGCGATCCCATATTGCATTGATCTGATAGAAGGCCCATTTATCGAGTGTAACGAAGAGGTTATGAAGCCCTTTCGACCTCAAGTCACTTAAAATCGCGTAATTTGAAGCTTATGGCTAGAATTAAATACTACTACGACACCGAAACCTGTAAGTATGAGCGGGTTAAGACCAAATCAAGCGATGTGGTTTTAAATGCATTAGGCTTGCTTTCCCTTACGGTGCTAATGGCAGCAGGCTTAATTATGCTTTTTGGGAATTATTTTGAATCGCCCAAGGAAGTAATGCTACGGAATGAAGTAAAGGAATTGGAATTCTACTATCAGAAAATGTCGAAAGACGTTCAGAATCTGAATGGTATCTTAAATAATATTGAGCACCGCGATGACAACATTTACCGGGTTGTGTTAGGTGCTGAACCCATCGAAAAATCGGTTCGCGAAGCCGGGGTTGGTGGTGCTGATCGATATGCTGACATAAAAGATAAAAATATAGACCACCAGGATTTAGTATTAATGCTAAATGAAAAAGTGGATCTCCTGAGGAGAAAAATCTACATCGAATCAAAATCACAAGACGAGGTTGTTAAACTCGCAGAAAATAAAGAGAAATTATTTGCCGCTATCCCTGCGATTCAACCGATCTCAAATAAACAACTGGTAGCACTTGCTTCTGGTTTTGGAATGCGTACCCACCCTATTTATAAGGTAAAGAAAATGCACACCGGTATCGACTTTGCAGCTGCCATTGGAACACCTATTTATGCTACAGCAGATGGAACCGTGCGCAGTGTTGAAGTGAAATTTAGCGGGTATGGAAAAATGGTGGAAATTGACCATGGTTTTGGCTATCGTTCACGATACGCTCACATGCATGAGTTCAACGTTCGCAGTGGTCAACGTATTAAGCGTGGTGATTTAATTGGCTATGTAGGTAATACCGGTTTATCTACCGCTCCACATTTACATTATGAAGTATTGATCAATGGAGGTCAGGTTGATCCGGTACATTATTTCTATAATGATTTATTACCAGCCGAGTACGAAAAAATTCTGGAGCTTGCTTCTATTGAAAATCAATCGTTGGGAATGTAGTTCTACTTCTCAACTCCTATAATTCAAAACCCGGTTCAACGACTGGGTTTTCTTTTTTTAACTATCTTCGATCACTCGAATGCCCAATCCTATGATCGTCAGAAAAGTTTACGCACTCCTCCTTCTACTATTTTGTTCTGTACAGGTATTTTCTCAAGGATGCAGCGATGCAGGTTTCTGTACCATGGGTGCAATGAAACCCGATCAACCTTTCAATAAAAAAATACCGATTCGACTTCGTTCCATGGAGGTAAGTTTTTATCGAGGCACCACCACGACTTCTCCAATTGTATATGTCGCTACCGCTGATTTAAACTTTGGTGTGATCGATGCCAAGACTTCATTTCAGGTCAAGCTTCCTTTCCAGGCGGTTAAAGGAAATTTTGGAAGCACCAATGGACTGAGTGATATCTCGCTCTGCCTCACCCGAAATATTTTTAGTTCGGAAAAATTCGATATTAATATTTCCATCGGAAGTAAAATTCCAACGAATGGATCAAATAAGAAAAATGAAGAGAATGGTTTGGCATACCCGATGTATTACCAAACCAGTTTAGGTACTTATGATGCTATTGCTGGGATTTCGTTAATCAATCGCAACTGGCTTTTTGCTACTGGTATTCAGCATCCGTTCAATCAAAACAAAAATCAATTTACCTGGGCCGATTGGGAACCGGTTTATCAAGGAGGAACTGCTGAAGGTATAGAATATGTTCACACATATTCTCAATGTTACCATCTTAAACGAGGCACGGATATTATGCTCAGAGCTGAACGAAATTTCAGATTCTCTCGATTTAATGCTTCACTTGGTGTACTCAACATTTATAGAATCAACCGCGATGAGATAACAGTTGATCCAACAGGAACCGCTGAACGTGTAAAGCCCGATGGCACTACGGGCATGGCACTATCCGTTATTGCGACAGTTGGTTATAGTTTCAATGTGCGCTCTGGTATTCGCATTCTGTATGGAAAGAAATTTATGGATCGTGAAAAAAATCCTGATGGCCTGACCCGCGAAGCTGTTTCTACAATCTCTTACTACTTCCGCTTCTAACATCATGTGCGTTAAAACGAATTTCCTCCTCGGCCTGTTCTTACTGTCTTCGCTGTTGCTGCAAGCTCAGTCATTAAAAGTTTCGGATTTAAATCAAGCCGATAACCTTCTGCTTGATTCCAAATACAACGAGGCGATTAGCTGGATTGATAGCGAATTGACGAAAATAAAGGATGCAAAAGTATCCGTCATCCTTGAAAATAAAAAAGCGGAAGCCTTGATTCGTCTGGGCGAATTAGATGCCGCGAGCAAATTGCTTAATGATCTCGAACAAAGCGTTAGTACATTAAAAGAGTCTGCATTTTTAATTGCACTCATTAAAACGAATGAAGGCTTTCTCTACCTCAACCAAGGTAGGAATGATAATGCATTAGAGGCACTGCATCAGGCACAGAATGGGTTTGATCAAACCAATAATCAAAATTGTTTAGAAGCTGCACAAGCCCTCTCCTATCTTGGTCAGGTCTATTTAACTACGGGTAAGCTTGCCAAGGCGGAAGAACAAATGCTGATGTCATTAAGCATTCGTCAAAAAATATTGCCGCAAAAACATGAACTCATTGCCGCTTCTTATAATGATTTGGGCTTTGCATACAGTCAGATTGATAATGATAAAGCACTTGCGAATTACGAACTTGCTCTTTCTATGTATGAACAATTACATGGAAAAGATCATCCCAAAATTGCCATTGTAAACACCAACATGGGTGCGATTTATCGTAACCTGGAGTTGTACGGAGATGCCGTAAACAACTTTGACAATGCCTTAAAAATCTGGGAGAAGATTTATCCGAATGCGCATCCCACAAAAGCATTTGTTCTTTTTAATCTTGGTCGTACCAATCAAAAGATGGGCGATCAAAAAGCTGCACTGGCTTATTATGAAAAGGCATTGACCCTGTACAGAGCGGTGTACGGAACAAAGCATCCCGAAATTGCCTCTGTGCTCAATTACATTGGTAATCTTAACGTGTCGCAGCGCGCTTACAAAGATGCTCTTCTTAATTACCAGGAAGCCATCAATGCCAATACCATTTCGTTCGATAACAAAGACATTTCAAAAAATCCGAAAGCCAGCGATTTCTATAATGGAAATACATTACTCTATTCATTGGAGTTTAAAGCACAGGCATTAGAGGCACAATACTTTGGTAAGACATTAAAGCTTTCCGCTTTAGAATCAGCACTAAAGACCTTACAAGTTGCCGATACTTTAATTGATAAACTTCGTCAACAGAGCACCAGTGAAGCCGATAAATTAGCGCTGGGACAAATTGCCAATGATGTATATGCCGATGGCGTGCGGACCGCTTACGAAGCATCCGTTGGTTCTGTTAAGAAAAAAGACTTTCAATTACTGGCATTTTACTTTGCCGAGAAAAGTAAATCATCCGTTTTGCTAGAAGCCATTGCTGAATCGGATGCAAAATCCTTTGCCGGAATACCGAATGATTTATTAGAAGAAGAACAAAAAATAAAATCAGGTATTGCGCTCACGGCACAGAAGCTTGCTCAAAAACCAAATGCTCAGGAAGAAAAAACATTGCGCCAAACGGCTTATCAATTGAATCGCGATTACGATACGTTCACCAAACGATTAGAAACCAAGTTCCCGGAATACTTTAACTTAAAATACAATACCAGTTCGCCAACGGTGAGCGAGATACAGCGAAAACTCAACAGTAAAACGGCCATTCTCAGTTACTTCATTGATGATAAAAATAATACCATCTATATTTTTAAACTTTCAAAAGGAAAGTATGAGATTATCTCTCACATCTTACCCAAAGAGTTTGATCGATACATTACCGGACTTCGCAATGGATTATATTTCAATGAACTAAAAACGTATACACTATCAGCTACTTTACTTTCAAAAGTTCTCATACCTAAAATTTCTTCTTCGATTACATCACTTGTGATATTACCTACGGGTAGGTTGAGTATCATTCCTTTTGAAACACTCTTTACCAAGACACCAAAGGAAGAAGGTTATCAATCATTACATTATGTATTGAATCGATTCAACACACGATACGAATTCTCTGCGCGACTTATTCTACAAAAATCAAATAAGACGGATATCACTTCGATGCCTTCCATCTTTTTGTGTGCACCCATCAGTTTTCCGGAAAAAGACCATTTGAATGAATTGCCTGGATCCGAATCAGAGGTGAAGAAAATTGATTCACTGTTTAAGTCGAAGCAATTCAGATCATCGCTCTTTACCAATACAGATGCGAGTGAGATGTTAATAAAATCCGGGTCACTGAAAAATTTCAAATTGATTCACTTTGCTACACACGGCATTGTCGATGAAAAGAATGCCGAGCTTTCAAGGATATTTTTACAGACCACATCAAACACAGAGGATGGAAACTTATTTGCAGGCGAAATCTAT
Organism: Chryseolinea sp.; assembly: GCA_031412655.1. GTDB lineage: Bacteria > Bacteroidota > Bacteroidia > Cytophagales > Cyclobacteriaceae > Chryseolinea. The sequence goes on along the minus strand of JANODK010000072.1, from coordinate 12,636 downwards.
AACTTATCCCTGCAAGCCGATTTAGTTACACTCTCTGCTTGTCAAACCGGATTGGGGAAAATATCAAAGGGCGAAGGTGTGATAGGATTGTCACGCGCATTGGTTTATGCTGGGGCTAAGAATATCATCGTTTCGTTCTGGAGTGTGGCGGATGAATCTACCTCCGAGTTAATGCAAGATTTTTATACGAACATGCTTAACACTTCTGCACAGGATTACAGTGAGAATCTCCGGCAGGCTAAAGTCAAACTCATAAAAGAAGCTAAATACGCTGCACCCTATTATTGGGCACCTTTTATTCTGATTGGATTCTGATTTTAAGGTTCCAAGTTTCAAGTTCAATGTTCCAGGTTGATAACGCTTTCAATTTCTCCCATTCAATAAACTTTCCGCTAAACTTTGAACCTGGAACATTGAACTTGGAACGCTTACAAAAATAAAATGATCGAAAAGGAACTCTTGTCGCGTTGTACTGTTAAATTTGTTGTGTCTATAAAATAGTTGCTTTATGAAAACCATCACGAAGAGTTTCCTTCCGGAAATCCTATTGAATCCGATCAGTAGAAATCTGATTTTTATTTTTATAATGGCTTTCGCCATTGCAGTAACCTTGGTCACTGCTGTTTTTCTGCTTCTTAATTAGAAACAGTCATTGGTATTGGTCGGGCAGAGATCCATTCTTCTCCGTCTTCAAATACTTCTTTCTTCCAAATAGGCGCTTTCTCTTTGAGCGTGTCAATAATATATTGGCAAGCTTCGAACGATTCCTTGCGATGAGGGGAGGATACGGCCACAACAACCGAAACCTCACCTGGCTTCAAAGTGCCAATTCGATGACTAACAGCCCATCCTAATAAAGGCCAACGGTGTGAGGCTTCATCAATAATCTTCTTTATCTCGGCAACGGCCATGGTTTCATAGGCTTCATACTCTAGCCAAACCACGTTCTTGCCATTGGCGTTATTACGAACGGTACCTACAAAAACATTTACCGCTCCAGCACCCAGGCTGGTAGCAGTGTCAATGACTTTCTGAACGTCAATGGCTTTTTCGGTTATTTTGATCATAATATTGATGGTTGGTTGAACAAATTGTGAAGGGCTATGAAGGTAAAATTTTAAGAAACGATTCGCAAGAAAAAATACATTAACCTCCACTTACTGGTGGTATCAGGGCAATCTCATCGGTCACACTTAGCTCTTTTGTTTCATCTGCATAGTTGTTATTAACAGCAATGTATAACGATTTCAAGCCCACTAACTTCGGATAACGCCCATTCAATTCAGCCCGTAATTCCCCAACGGTCTTTCCCGTCATCTCAAACGGAACTTCTTTTCCCCCGAGGATATCTTTTGTTACCCCGAAAGCCTTTATCGTGTATTTATTCATGGCTTTAAAGTTAATGGTTAATGGTTAATAGTCACAGATCTTTAAGCTCGCTGATTGTCTTCAAAGTAAGATTATATCCAATAATGCATTTCACCATTAACAATTAACCATTAACCATTAACTTTGGTCAATGCCTATGCTGTACGACAACCACAATCGCCCCATCACTTACCTCCGGCTAGCCGTGACGGATCGGTGCAATTTGCGTTGCTTCTATTGTATGCCCGAAGAAGGCATTCGTTATATCCACAAAAAAGAATTACTCACCTTCGAAGAAATAGAACGATTGATCAGACTCATGGCTTCGCTTGGTATTTCAAAAGTGAGGTTAACTGGAGGAGAACCATTTGTGCGAACGGATTTAATGAACCTGATTCGAACCATTGCTACGATTGATGGCATTAACGATGTACACCTCACTACAAATGGCGTTTTAACTGCACCCCATATTGCCGAACTAAAACAACTTGGCATTGCATCAATAAACTTAAGTTTGGATACACTCGACAAAGTTCGATTCAATGAAATAACAAGACGCGATGAATTTGAACCCGTTATCAATACGCTCAATCTTTTGCTCAAGCATGAAATACCGGTGAAGATAAATGCTGTAGTGATGGAAGGAAAAAATATTGATGACATTATTCCACTCATCGAACTTACCAAAAACAGTCCGGTAGATGTACGCTTCATTGAAGAGATGCCCTTCAACGGAGAAGGAAATCATTATCCCACATTCCTCTGGACACACATCAGGATCAAGCAATACATTCAGGAACATTATCCATTGCTTTACAAAGTTCAGGATGGTGACTTCTCTACATCATACAATTATCGCATTCCGGATTACGCAGGTAGTGTTGGAATTATTGCAGCCTTCAGTCGCACATTTTGCGGTACATGCAATCGCATTCGTGTAACAGCTCAAGGTGAATTGAAAACATGTTTGTATGATGATGGTGTTTTAAATTTAAAGGAGCTTATGCGTTCTGGTAAGGATAATGATGCACTTAAAGAATCCCTTCTTAAGGCATTCAAGTCGCGCGCGAAAGATGGCTTTGAAGCTGAATCGAAAAGAAAAAATCATTCTTCAATTTCAGAGTCGATGTCAACTATAGGAGGTTAAATGGATCAAAACTTCATTATTCTAATAGTTTCCTTTTTCATTATTGCTCTTATCTACTCATCCGTAGGCTTTGGTGGTGGATCAAGTTACCTCGCGCTTCTGGCTCAACCTGTGTTTATGCTTTTGCCTGAAGAGATTAAACCAATCGCCTTGTGTTGTAATATTATTGTCGTTACCGCTGGTGCCATTATTTTTTATCGCGAAGGAAAAATAGTTTGGCGTGAAGTGTGGCCCTTTCTCATCTTCAGCGTGCCGATGGCCTACCTCGGTGGATACTGGAAACTGCAACATCATACTTTCTTTATCATTCTGGGTTATACATTACTCGTTGCTGCAGTATTTCTTTGGGTTCAACCGGAAAAAATAAATCAGAATAAAAAAGTAAATGAATCACTCTCCATCAAAATCGCGTTGGGTGGTGGCATTGGTTTTCTTTCTGGCCTTGTCAGTATTGGAGGTGGAATTTTTCTTTCCCCCATCCTTCATTTTTTAAAATGGGCCGAACCAAAAAAAATATCAGCACTCGCTAGTTTATTTATTCTCGTTAATTCCATCAGTGGGTTGGCCGGACAAATTAATCGTGGCTTACCTCCAATGAACTATCCACTTGTCAGTGGATTGATGCTGGCCGTGTTTGTCGGTGGACAAGTGGGCTCTCGATTAGGTGCGCAAAAATTTAATCCGATCTACATTAAGCGAATTACTGCTGTGCTAATTTTCGTTGCAGGGGTTGTTATTTTAAGAGATCATCTATGATCAGGCTTAAATGATTGATCATTCGTCAACCATCGTCAATACACAATACTGCCTATATTTTTCTATTGTCAGAATCTGAAAATAAATCTAAATAGGAACTCAACCAAAGCTCAAAACTATCTCATCTCTATTTTATACTAAATGTTGATTCAACCAAAACTCCCTTCGCCAACGTCTGGTACACTACGCAATAACGTTCAGTTAATTTAGCGATGCTTTGAAGTTGCTCTTCCGTTGCATCGGTGTCGAGAAAAAATTGAGGCGGATGGTTTTGAATCCTACGGGTGCTTCTTTTGATACACCTAAGTGTTCCATGAAAATCCAAATCGCCTTCGGCTTTAATAATTTTTATGATCCACGGTAATTACAATTTTCCCTTTGTGAATTCCTTTACTAAAAAGTCCAAGTGCATCAGGAGTTTCGTCCAACTTGTATGATCCATCAATCACGGGCTTGATTTTACCCGCTTCGAAAAGCTCGTTCATATACGCTAAATCCTTGTTAGGCTTCAGTGCAACGATACGTATATTCTTCTTACTAAACATTGAAATCAATGGCCCCAGGATTAGAGCCTGCAAAAGTCGTGACATAGAACCGCCAACCGTTACATACGTACCCCTCGGCAGCAATGAACGAGTATAATCAAACATCGAACGATTCGTCTTTACGTCAAGAATCAAATCATATTGCTGTCCATTTTTTGTGAAATCTTCCCCGGTATAGTCAATGACATGATCAAAGCCCATGGCACGTAACATTTCCAATTTCCCTAAACTGTCAACACCGGTTACTTCAACTCCGTATATTTTAGCAATCTGTATTGCAAAAGTACCGACACCACCACCCGCACCATTAATCAACAGCTTTTGTCCGGATTGAATTTTTCCTATATCAAGAAGACCCTGGACGGCCAGCATTGCTGCCTGAGGTATTGCTGCTGCTTCTTCAAAGGTCATGTTGACTGGCTTTAGAGCCAATGCATTTTCACCTGCGCATACATATTCAGCGAAGCCTCCCCATCGACCGCTTAGATCTCCAAATACCAAATCCCCTGCACGAAATTTCTTCACATTTTCCCCAACCCTTTCAACTTGCCCGGCAACGTCAGAGCCGAGTATTTTTATCTTCGGTTTACGAAGACCGTTTAGCAGCCGATTGATAAGATCTCCATTAAGGAGACCCAGATCCCAATCATTGAGTGATACTGCATGCACTTTTATCAAGACTTCATCGGGTTTCGGAGTAGGTTTGTCTATCTGTTTTAATTCAAGAACATCAGGTGTTCCGTATTTAGTATACACAATCGCTTTCATTTTACATTTTGTTGATCTGTGGAATTGTATTTCGATTTTCACAGTTGACACCAAATGGCCTGCTTAAATAGTAGCACGGTGTCAATCCTTTCTTTGACTGCGAGACTAATTTGAACATTTAAAGTGTCATTATTCTTGAAGCAAAGTGCATGTCCCTAAAGCTTGTGGATCAGTTGTGGCGTTAGTGTAATATCCTATACGGAAAAAATGTGAATTGTACTTACGTCTCAAGTTCTTTGTTAATCCCCTTCACAACTTCATCGATTTCCCTGGTTTGCTCTTCAATCTTTTGGAAAAGAAAGGGATAGTCGAGGTTAACATCCATTTTAGAAAGTTGAATAAGACCTAATACCCGCGCCACCGGCCCACGAACATGATGAGCATTGGCGTAGGCGTAGCGGATCAATCGCTCATTCTGATTCTTTACTTCTTGTGTGCGTGCATCAACAATACTTTCCAAATGCGTGTTCAGCTGAAAAAGATTTTCCTGACTTTGCAAAAGCTCTTCGTTTTGTGTTTCAATTTCATGAGTCTTTTCAATTAGCTCAACATTTGTCTCGGCAAGCTTCCTGAATGCTTCATCATACCGTTGCTTCAACAACCAAGCCGAAAAAGCAATAACAACGTATAGCACACCATAGGTAATTCCAGCTACAATAATATCATTTGCATTGGGTTTACCATATTGAAGCGGAAACATTGCCAACCAGGTGAAGATAGCAATCATGCCGGCCAGCATAACGCCATGCAAGAATAATGGTAATCTTCCTTTAAGTAAAACAGAAAACCCAAAGCCGACTACCATCACCACCGCCATGGAGGAAGTAGTAATGCTATCGGCCGCAATACTTTGGTAAAACATGGCGGCTGTAATGACGAATCCAATCCACAGCACAGCCAAGGTAAAATATCCATTCTTGTGAAATACAAATGTGGAAACCAAAGCAAAGAGAATTGCACTATCGATTACTATAGAGCGCGTAACAGCAAATTGCGTAAAGTAGAAATCCACACCCATCACAATTAAGATACTAGCGAACCCGATCTTTAACAGTGACTCCAGAAAAACTTCTTCAAGGGGCTTCGTATGGTAATTCATAGAGGAGAGGTCTTTTGTTTAATCCCAGCTCATTGGAGATTAATAGGTTATTCGTGTTACATACTCTTATTCTTCATGCACATGATCCTTGATAATCTGATCCAGTTCCTCGCTGGAGAATCCAAGCTTTTCGGCTACTGTCTTAATAAGCTCTAGTTCTGCAGGAGCAAATTCACCGTCCACTTTTGCCAGTGAAATCATCTGATCTAATTGGTTCTCACGTTCGTGCATGTTTTGCGGAATCAAATAGATGTATTCGTTTGCCTTATCGATCATTACATTCAAACGGTCTAAGGGTATATCCCATTCATAGGCAATTTTAGCAAGTGCTACGCGCTCTACGTTTTCTATTTTACCATCGGCTGCACTAAGAGAAATCAAGTTGCGAAAGTGTTCGAGTCGGGTTGCATTCAGCATGTGGATAGAAGTTAATGTCTGGTTAATAAGAGCATGATAAGTTCCGAAGTTAGTATAAATACTTTCCAAGTCAATGAAATTATTTGCAGAAACGTATGACTTTGGTCATACCTCCCATCTCTGAAGATGTACAACCTTTGATCATCAATCCACTTAATTAACAAAGACAATGACGATAACCGATGATCAATTCCTGGAAAACATTACCGTAGCCGATGTTGCGCTAAACTTTCCACAAGCACTCGAAATTTTACAACGCCATAACCTGGACTATTGCTGCGGTGGAAAGAAACCATTTGTACAGGTGTGCGAAAAGGCCGGCCTTGATGCTGACGTAATCTGGCAAGAATTGCAAAACGCAAAGGCCAACCATGGAAGTGATAAACGTATGCGCTTCGATACATGGAACGCTCCCCTGATTATTGATTTTATTCTTCAGCATCATCACACCTATGTTCGGGAATCCATTCCGAACATTCAGGAGTTGCTCGATAAGGTGTGCAACGTTCATGGTGAAGACAGTCCTTTCCTCTTAGATGTGCGTGAGAATTTCAGCGCACTTGCAGAAGAACTTTTAGATCACTTGCCCAAAGAAGAAGAAATGCTTTTTCCCGCCATCCGAAAATTATTCAATCAGCAGGATGAATCCTATGATTTGGGCTTTACACCAACCAATCTTCAAACACCCATTGCAATGATGGAACACGAACATGATCGTGCCGGCCATCTCATTAAAGAGATCAGGAGAATCACAAATAATTACAAGCCTCCTGTTTATGCCTGTCCCACCTTTAAAGCAACTTACATTATGCTGGAGCAATTTGATCAGGATTTAATGCAGCACATCCACATGGAGAATAACATCTTGTTTCCGAAAGCAAAGGCTGAGCAAGACAAGAAAAATAATTTCTAAACTCAAACACTTTGGAACTGAATCAAAAAATTCTCAGCGACCTCATCGTCTACATGAAGTACGCACGATACCTCCCTGAACTAAAACGCAGAGAATCGTGGGAAGAAATATGCTGGCGCTATGAGTATATGATGGCAGAAAAATATCCGGCATTGACAGCGGACATTCATCATTGGATGCAATTTGTCTATGATAAAAAAGTTTTGCCTTCCATGCGTGCCATGCAATTTGCAGGACCTGCCATTGCCCGAAATCATAGCCGGATATACAACTGTGCCTACCTTCCGGTAGATGACATCCGTGCATTTTCGGAAACGTTGTTTTTGTTATTGGGTGGAACGGGCGTTGGTTATTCGGTGCAATATCACCATGTAGACAAACTACCACCCATTCACAAAGCATTAAAAACCAGAAAGTTTTTAATTGGCGATAGTCTGGAAGGATGGGCCGATGCCGTGAAGGTATTGCTGAAAGGATATTTTGGATTAAGTCAGTTCCTACCCGAATTTGATTACTCCGACATCCGACCAAAAGGTGCGCGCTTGATTACTGCCGGTGGAAAAGCTCCGGGGTCTGAACCGTTGAAGATTTGCATTGCCCATGTGCAGGCCGTGCTCGATCGAAAACAAGAAGGTGAAAAACTTACTCCACTTGAGTGTCATGATTTAATGTGTTACCTCGCTAACGCTGTGCTGGCAGGTGGCATACGCAGGTCGGCTATGATTTCCCTTTTCTCTGCTGACGATGAAGAAATGCTAACCTGCAAGTTCGACAACTGGTGGGAGTTGAACGAGCAACGCGGTCGTGCGAATAACTCAGTAGTACTTCCAAGAGAAACAACCACACGCGAACAGTTCTTCACTCTTTGGAAAAAAATAGAATTGTCAGGATCGGGTGAACCTGGATTTTATTTTACAAACAATTTAGACTGGGGAACGAATCCGTGTTGTGAAATTGCTTTGCGTCCTTTTCAATTCTGCAATCTCTGTGAAGTAAATGTCTCAGATATAACCAGTCAGCAGGATTTAAATGAACGTGCGCAAGCCGCAGCGTTTTTAGGAACGCTGCAAGCTGGCTTTACCGACTTTCACTATTTGCGCGAAGAGTGGAAGACTACAACGATGGAAGACGCTCTGATTGGTGTTGGCATGACGGGAATTGCCAGCAAGCGAATTTTAGAATACGATCTTCGCGAGACGGCTGAAGAGGTGAAGAGGATGAACATCCACACTTCAGACAAAATGAAAATTCAGTTTGCTGCACGATGTACTACCATTAAACCCTCTGGCACAACATCGTTAGTGCTTGGAACTTCCTCGGGCATTCATGCATGGCACAATGATTTTTACTTGCGCAGGGTTCGTATCGGAAAGAACGAAGCACTGTACGATTATTTAATCAATCAACATCCTGAATTACTGGAAGATGATTTACTGAACAGCAAACAAGCCATTATCTGCATTCCACAAAAGGCCCCAAAACGAAGCATACTGCGAAATGAAGATGTGATGGATTTACTTCAGCGCATTAAAAAGTTTAACATGGATTGGGTTCGCAACGGATTCAGAAGAGGAAGTAATGCCAACAATGTATCGGCAACAGTTTCCATTCCCGATAAGGATTGGCAACGCGTTGGCGAATGGATGTGGGAGAACAAAGCATCCTATAACGGACTGAGTGTTTTGCCATTCGACAACGGCAATTACAAGCAGGAGCCCTTTGAAGATATCACGGAAGAACAGTTCAACTCATTAGAAAAGAGCCTGAAAGTAATTGACCTGACACACGTTTTGGAATTCGATGATGAAACCGATCACAAAGCTGAAGCCGCCTGTGCCGGAGGTTCGTGCGCCATGGTTTAGAAAAGAATCGTTTCTATAGTTGGTCAAAGTGCTGATGGGAAATTTTTCATCAGCACTTCTTTATCAAAACAAAACCGCACGCTCGTTATGACATATCCCATTGATTTGTCTAATTTTCTTGAAAAAAGAAAAAAGAAATTGATTCCAACCTCCTTGTTCCAACAATTCAAAGCCCGATTGGTAAACGTTAGAAAAGACCATATTCTTTTTGATGAGGGTGATACGGCCAAAGATTTTTTCCAAGTAGAAGAAGGACAAGTCAAGATGTACATTCTCAATCCCGATGGTCAGGAGTTTACACAAGGTATTTTCAATGGAGGTGAAAGTTTTGGCGAACCTCCTTTACTCGGTGGCTTCAAATATCCCAGCAGTGCGATGGCGACTGAACAAAGTAAAATCTGGCGATTACCACGACCTGAATTTCTTCAGTTATTGAAAGAGAACTTTGACGTGCATCTTAAACTTGATCAAGTGCTATGCAAGCGCCTGCAATATAAATCGATGATACTCACCGAAGTTTCCTCTTACGATCCGGAACACAGACTCACTACACTGTTAAAATATTTTAAAACGAAACTGGTAAAGAAAGACGAAGTAGAAAAAATAATCATCCCCTTTACCCGTCAACAACTTGCTGACATGACCGGCCTTCGTGTTGAAACCGTTATCCGCACCATTAAGAAAATGGAGAAGGATGGGAAGCTTAAATTAGAAGGACATAAAATCAGGATTTGATTTTATAGAAATAGTTTATTCACCGGCTACTCCGAAAGTTGAATTAGAACTTTCATAGCTTCTTCTGCGTCTTTCCCATCAACAAAAATATGGTCGTGGTAAAATGCCGCTACTACATTACAACTTATTCCTTTCTCTGAAAGCGCTTTTGAAAAGGCGGCTGTTAATCCAACGGCAGTCAGTGATGAGTGAACAGTTAATGTGATCCACGAGGATATAAATGTGTATGGAAGTTTCAAACGATCTGCAAATTCTTTCCTGACAATAATGGTATTTCCTTCTTCCTCTCGAAACACCATAATAATATCTTCAAAATTAATTTTGCTCAAGTCGCCCAACGCACAAAAAACAAAGTCACCAACGTTGAGTTTTGGTTTTAATGTTTTCAATATTGCTTTTAAATCGGTTTCGCCTGTTGGTGTCATCTGACTTCTAAAGGTTATTCAATTCATGGACTTACACAATTGCCACTTTTAAAGATAATTCCAACAGACAACTTATCAAACTTTAAATCAGATGTACTAAAATCATTCGAGTTCTCTGCGAAGTTGTTTCACGTCTTCTTCCCGATCCATTAAGGTTATCAGGAAAAATTCTTGTTGTACAATGTGTTCTGTAAAAATATTGGCCGCCAATCCTTTGTAATAGTCAATACCTTCGAGAAGATTGGTAATGTATTTAGTGGCGTCTTTCACTTGCTTAGCTTCTCCTTTGTTCAGGTTCATCACTTGTTCCTTAACATAGTGCATATTCAAATCCAGTTCTTTGATGAACATGTGTGGTCTTGATTTGTTGGAGAGAATGCTGGAACGGCCATAGATGTGATCGGTCATTTCTTTCAACGAAACTACTTTGTCGAAATAGGCAATGTTAGGTCCAGGGCAAATGCTTACCGCGCTCAAATTTTTAATATGAGGCAATCCATACTTTGTTAGGGCCGAGTTGGAAAGTCCAATGCACAAACATTCTTTGCTCACCACATCATCATATTTCACTTTGTATTCTTCTTCAGGAAGATTCAGTGACTTAAGTTGATTGATCTTGTGCCATTGATAGGTGCGCGATGCTGTGCAAATTGGTTCTTTCGTGAATTCAGTATTCGACACAAGATGTTTTTCTGTACATGGGCTTCCGGGTGATCCTCTATCAATTCGTCTTTGCTTTTCTTTCTCTGCACTCGTTCCCTTTAAATAATTGAATCGAATGCCCAATGGAGAATTTTTGCTAAGGATAACATCATCTTCTTTTGCACGCGAAAGTTGATTCAAGGTAACATCATCCACTGTTGTTGCTTCAGGGCATAATAAAAAAGGAGTTCCCCAGCCTGTACTACTAACACCATATTGTTCCATTAAAAAATTAGCTTCTTCCGCTGTACCAATACCACCTTGCACAGAAATATCAATGGGATGAGGTTTATCAAATGAAAGCCCTCCCTTTGTATACACTGCCGGATTATACAATTGATATAAGGTTTGAATAAGCTCTTCTCTTTTTGTTTTAAATTCTTCCAGGATGGGACCCAACAAATAACCATCGCTTGCAAAGGCATGACCGCCACAATTCAAACCCGATTCAATTCTAAACTCGCTTACCCACAAACCTTTTTTGGCGAGAAACTTTCCCTGAATAAGTGCCGAACGATAATCACTCACCTTAATCACAATACGTTTATCAAATACGCCCCACGCTTTCGCATTAAACTCCGGAAGTTTTTCCAAATAATTATATAAGCGTGGATTCAATCCCGCAGAAAATACAACAGAAGAATTGGTCAATTCACTTTTGGCATAACCACGCAAAGCAGCCAGCGCATCAGAGGTATCGGCAATGACTTCACCTTTCTTGTTATAATTATCCTTATCGACTTTCGTCATGATGTTGACATCAATTGCTCCCGGCACAATTTGAGTTCGTAGAAAATCTTGCATGGCTACAGCCTCTCCACCTGCGTGAAGAATTTGCTCATACAATTGTCGCACGGAGCTTGTTGTCGGAAGCATTTCAAAATATTTTGAAATCTCGGAACCTGCTTCAAATACTGATGTTTTGAGTTGTTCAATTTGTTCCTGAACAATTTTATTGACGAGGTTAAGGTAATCGGTTATTCGCCTGGCTCGATAATCTTCTTCTTTCGGAGTAATGGGTGTGTATGCAACTCCCCGATCTTTATAGTAATGCAAGCGCATCAGCTCCACCAATTTATCTTCAATGATGGAGATGGTAGACGCAATACCATATCGTGCCACTTTAATTGGTGAGTCGATGGTGAAGGCAAGGCCCATTACCGGAATATGAAATTGATGTAGTGAATTCATAGCATATAGAATTTACTTGCAAGAACCTCATAACAAAAGACTTAAAGTATGACGCACATCATACTTTAAAAAAAACTTCTCAATCAAAGCGTCTCTTTAAACAAATTCATTTTGTGCTGAAATACTTGTGCAATACTTTTAGCACGGTCTTTTGTTGCTTCCGCTTTATCGCCTTCAAAATTTTCGTTGATGGTGCCTACAAATAATTCAAGCCATCGATCAAAATGTTTTGCCTTAATAGGCAGGTTGATATGCTTTTGAAATGGATTCCCTTCATACGATCGATCGCCTAATAACATGGATGACCAGAAATTATACATTACTGGCAAGTGCTTCACCCAATCTACGTGACCAAACACCGGGGCGAGTAGTGCATCTTTATTTACCTTATCATAAAACTGATTGACCAGAACTTTAATATCGTCACGAGTCTTAATGTCCTCTTTCATTGCAAATGCAGTTGTGCAGTATTATAAATCTTTCTTACTAAAAATGTGTACGGATCTCCATAGAGGTAAAAGAATCCAGAGAATCAAAATCACCGTTGAAAATAACAATCCCTGGTAGCTGCCAAAGAAATCTTTGTAGAACGCACCGGTATATCCCATCAGCGCTGAAATATCGAGTGTGAGCAACATGATGATGCGCGCCAGATCGACCGGATTAAAAGCTACTAATGTAAGTGTGGTCTGTTCCAACGGATAATCG
>JANODK010000071.1:0-12977 GCA_031412655.1 Chryseolinea sp. | reverse complement strand
CAGTTACCTGATCCGTAAGTCTGTCTTGTCCCTTAACCACTTCTGTCACCCGGTCTGTAAGTTTATCCTGACCTTTTAACATTTCGGCCAAAAGTTCAACTATCCTGTCTTCATTTTTCATAACGTTATCATTTAGTTTATTTCATGAAGTTAATAATTCTCTCCAAGCCTTCAACCAATTGATCAACATCCTTATTTGTATTATAAACAGAGAACGATGCACGCACAGTTCCTTCTATTCCAAATCGATCCATAAGTGGTTGTGTGCAATGGTGACCAGTTCTTACAGCAATACCACGTGCATCTAACATTTGTCCAATATCAAAAGGGTGAATACCCTCAACTGTAAAAGACAATACACCTACCTTATGCTCAGCAGTACCGACCAACTTTACAGAAGGCAATGCAGAAACTTTTTCTGTTGCATACAATAATAGAGCATGTTCGTGAGCTGCAATATTTTCCTTGCCATGCTCAAGAATAAAATCCATGGCGTATTTGAAAGCCACTACATCACCAATATTAGGTGTACCGGCTTCAAATTTGTATGGAAGATCATTGTAAGTAGTTTTCTCAAACGTCACCTCTTTGATCATCTCTCCTCCACCATGATACGGAGGCATCTTCTCTAACAATTCCTTCTTTCCAAAAAGAATTCCGGTACCGGTTGGTCCGTACATTTTGTGCGCGGAAAGGCAATAGAAATCACAATCCAAATCCTGAACATCAATTTCAAGATGTGAACCTGCTTGCGCTCCATCAATTAAAACCACCGCTCCTACTTCATGCGCTAATGCAATAATTTCTTTTATCGGATTGATCGTTCCTAAACTGTTCGATGCATGATTAACCGAAACGATTTTAGTTTTGGATGAAAGCAATTTCTTATACGATTCAATATCTAATTCACCTTGATCCGTAACCGGGATGACTTTGATCTTCGCTTTTCTTTCCTCAGCGATCAGTTGCCATGGAACAATATTAGAATGATGCTCTAATCCTGAAATAATAATCTCATCACCTTCATTCAGAAACGCACGTCCATAAGATGAAGCAACCAGATTAATACCTTCTGTAACCCCTCTTGTGAAAATGATTTCCTGTTCGGAAGAAGCATTGATAAATTTCTGAGCAGTATGACGAGTTTCTTCAAACGCTTTTGTCGCCTTCTCCGCTAATGTATGGATGCCACGATGAATGTTGGCATTATAACCTTTGTAATAATCAACCAGGGCATTAATAACAGACAATGGTTTCTGCGATGTAGCTGCGTTGTCTAAATAAACCAAATCACGACCATTCACCTGCTGATGAAGGATGGGAAATTCTTTTCTTATTTTCTCAACATCAATAGACACAGAAAGGGTCGCAGTGTTGGTCATACTAAAAGTTTTTATGAAGTCGTTCGCTGATAATCTGGTCTAAGTAATTCTTAATAACCGGATGTTTAATGTTATCCAGTAACTCTCCTGCAAATGCATAGAGCATCATCGCTTGTGCCGTGTCTTTGCTGATTCCTCGTGATTGCAAATAAAACAAAGCCTCTTCATCCAATTGCCCAGATGTACACCCATGCGAACACTTCACATCATCAGCCCAAATCTCAAGCTGTGGTTTTGTGTTTATGCCGGCATTATCAGTAAGCAAAATATTTTTGTTCGATTGAAAGGCATTGGTTTTTTGTGCCTGTGGGCGCACATAAATCTTTCCGTTGAAAACACCTTTTGAGTTTCCATCCATAATACCCTTATACAATTCATTACTGAACGAGTTGGGTTTACGATGATCTACTACAGTATGATTATCAGCAATTGTATCATTATCCAAAAGATATAATCCATACATATGCGATTCAATTCCTTCACCATCCAAACTCAATTGAAGGTTATTACGAATCAACTTTCCATTCAGCGAGAAGGTAAAGGTATTTACACGACTAGAGTCAGCTTGATGGATTTGTGTCAACCCATATTGAAAACGATTACCTAAATCGTTTTGAATCATATAGAGATTCAACTCAGCACTCTTGGCTACTATCGCCTCGGTAACTGAGTTTGAAAAGTGGTTTGCTTTCTCAACAGAATCATATTTCTCCAACAATGTAACCGAGCTATTCTCATCCACAACAATCAAATTGCGATTATGAGCGATAACTTGCCCATTGCTTGTATCGTGAATATGATATATAACAATTGGAATTTCAACTTTTGTGTTGGCTGGAACATGAACAAATAATCCACTCGTCCAGGCAGCTGTATTCCAATTGGCAAAAGTGTCGGTCTTAAGGTCAATGTATTTCGAAAGATGCGCGAGTACAACTTCCGATTTCTTTTCCACCGCCTCTTCCAAACTAAGAATGGAAATTTGAGTTTCAGGAGATATAATGGACGAATGTTCTGTAGAGAATAATCCGTTTACAAAGACTATGACATTTGCTTCCAGTTCAGGAATTGCAAATTCTTTTACGCTACTAATTTTCGCTTTTGGATTTGCGAGTGTGAAGTCGAAATTCCTCTCGAGCAAAGGCTTTATCGGAGTGTGTTTGAATTCTTCGTGCTTCGCAGCAGGTAAGCCAAGTTTGACGAATTCACTCATTGCCTCTTCGCGCTGATTGCGCAAAGAAGGGAATTTATTAACTCCAGATTGAATAGCTGCAGCAATATCAGAACTACTATTTTTTTCGATTGCTATTGCGCTCATAATTCTACCGCTACCTCGTCTTTAATCCAGTCGTATCCTTTCGCCTCAAGCTCAAGCGCTAAATCTTTTGTGCCCGACTTCACGATTTTACCTTTATATAAAACGTGAACAAAATCAGGTACTATGTAATCCAACAAACGCTGATAGTGCGTTACCACAATAACTGCATTTGACTTGTTACGAAGTTTGTTTACACCATTCGATACAATTTTCAATGCATCAATATCAAGACCTGAATCGGTCTCATCTAATATAGCAAGCTTGGGCTCGAGCATTGCCATTTGGAAAATCTCATTGCGTTTCTTTTCTCCTCCAGAAAATCCTTCGTTCAAGGAACGGCTCAATAAAGATTGATCGATCTCCACTAACTTCATTCTCTCTTTCATTAAACCTAAAAATGAAACAGCATCAAGTGCCTGCAATCCACGATGTGCGCGAATTTGATTCACAGCAGTCTTCATGAAATTGATGGTACTCACTCCCGGTATCTCAACGGGATATTGAAAAGCCAAAAACACACCTTCACGCGCTCTAACCTCCGGATCCATCTCTAAAAGATTCTTTCCAAGAAAGTCAACTTCACCTTCTGTTACTTCATATTCCTCGCGACCAGCCAATACTGAAGCCAATGTGCTTTTACCTGAACCATTCGGTCCCATAATCGCATGCACTTCGCCTGGTTTTACCTCGAGGTTAATTCCATTCAGAATTTGCTTATCACCAATCTTTGCTTGTAGATTCTTTATACTTAACATACCTTCTAGTTTCGAGTTTAATGTTTCGAGTTTTAAATTTCTAGTATAGAGTTTAAGGTTTTGGGCTGACTGCAACTCGAAACTTCAAACTCTAAACTAAATTTATCCCACACTTCCTTCTAAAGTCAACGCCAATAATTTTTGTGCTTCAACTGCAAACTCCATAGGTAATTGACTCAATACTTCTTTTGCGTATCCGTTTACTATTAAAGCTACAGCAGATTCTTCATCAATGCCGCGTTGTAAGCAATAGAAGATTTGATCCTCTCCTATTTTGGAAGTTGTTGCTTCGTGCTCTATTCTAGCCGAACTATTTTCAACATCGATATAAGGAAAGGTATGTGCACCACATTGATCACCCATGAGAAGCGAATCACACTGTGAAAAATTTCTCGCGTTGGTCGCGCGCTTCATGATATGAACCTGACCGCGATAGCTATTTTGTGAATGCCCCGCTGAAATACCTTTCGATACAATTCTTGACTTGGTGTTTTTACCGATGTGAATCATTTTTGATCCAGTATCGGCTTGCTGATAGTTGTTGGTTACAGCAACGGAATAAAACTCGCCCATCGAATTATCTCCTTTCAAAATGCAGGAAGGATATTTCCATGTAATAGCAGAACCTGTTTCAACTTGCGTCCACGAAATTTTTGAGTTGTCACCAAAGCACAATCCGCGCTTGGTAACGAAATTGTAGATTCCACCCTTTCCATTCTTATCACCAGGATACCAATTCTGTACAGTTGAATATTTTACCTGCGCATCTTTCATCGCATAGATTTCAACCACAGCTGCATGTAACTGATTTTCATCGCGCATCGGTGCAGTACATCCTTCAAGGTAACTTACATACGAACCTTCATCGGCTATAATCAGCGTTCTTTCAAATTGACCCGTGTTAGCAGCGTTAATCCGGAAATAGGTTGACAATTCCATCGGACAACGAACACCTTTCGGGATGTAGCAGAAAGAACCATCGGTAAACACCGCTGAATTAAGAGCGGCAAAATAATTGTCGCTTACAGGCACAACCGAACCCATGTATTTTTTGACGAGTTCCGGATGATGCAATACCGCTTCACTGAACGAACAGAAGATAATCCCCAACTCGCCTAATGTTTCTTTATAGGTAGTGCCAACTGAAACACTGTCGATAACAGCATCAACGGCAATACCGGTTAATCTTTTCTGTTCTGTTAAAGAGATTCCAAGTTTTTCAAAAGTCTTGATCAACTCCGGATCGATGTCTTCTAATTTCTTCGATTTATCAGATTGCTTGGGAGCAGAGTAATAAATAACGTCTTGATAATTAATCTTAGGGTAATGAACGTTGGGCCAAGTTGGCTCCTTCATTTTAATCCATTTGGCAAAGGCATCCAAACGCCAGTCTAGCATCCACTGCGGTTCATTCTTTTTAGCTGATATAAACCGGATAATTCCCTCATTCAGACCTTTCGGAGCGGAGTCAGTTTCGATATTAGTCGTCCAGCCGTGCTCATATTCCTTCGAGGTCAACTCTTCTAACACCTGATTGTCCTTACTCATAGCAGTCTATTTAGACTAATTTTAAACAGATCACAAAAATATAACAAAAAAGCCTTCCTAAGGTTCCGTAAGCATTCTTTAATAACTGAAATCGATTGTTAGATGAGGTTTAAGCTCCTGTCCAGGCTTTCTTCTAAAGAGATCATCGTTTCAGTTCGCTCAATACCTTCTACTTGTTGGATCTTATCATGCAAGACAATCTTAAGGTGATTGGTATCCTTGCAATGGATTTTCACAAACATGCTGTAATTACCTGTTGTATAATGAATGCTCGTAATCTCTGCAATGGTTTTAAGTTTTCCCATAACCTGATCATACAAAGCGCTCTTCTGGAGAAATATTCCAATGAAAGCCGTGATGTCATAGCCAAGCTTAGCATAATTTACTTTTAACGTTGTCTTCTCCACTATACCTGCCTCTTCCATTTTATTCATGCGAACATGAACAGTACCACCCGATACAAAAGCTTTTTTTGCAACTTCGGTATACGGTTTCTTGGCGTCTTGCATCAGGATTTCTAAAATCTTGAGGTCGACATTGTCAACTTTGTAATTTTCAGCCATAGTGAAATTTGAGTTTTAACTAAAATTCAAAAATATGAAACAATATTAAAAAGTCCATAATAATTTAAATGTTTTATTGATACTGATGGCAGGTATTGCGTTACTTTGTTGCATAATTAACAATCACACACACAACAGACACACGCACACATAAACATTGTAGGGTGTTGAAATTGGCAGACAAGCCCTCCGGTCTCGGGGGTGGAGATAACGGGATAAAGTCCAGCCTTTGGCGACCTAACCGCTCCGTGGAGGTTCGAACCCTTCCTCTACAGCGAAGAGACGTTCTTTGATTGAAATATAAAAAACACCATTGTAGGGTGTTGAAACTGGCAGACAAGCCCTCCGGTCTCGGGGGTGAAGGTCACGGAATAAAGCAATGCTCCCCGATCCAATTTCGCTTAACGCGGCACTGGATCAGGTCAAAGCCTAACCGCTTCGTGGAGGTTCGATTCCTTCCCCTACAGCAGCTCAGTTTAGGTTAATGAGATTCAGAGCTACCCATCTCGGTTTACCGGGGTGGGTTTTTTTATTTCTACACATTCCCTCCTTTTCATTTTATCAGCTATTGATTTGCTGCCCAACAATCGTTTGCTTTGGGATATCGATTATTGATCAATTATTGACATCCATTTTTGAAATTATATTAGAATGAAGAATTATCCCTGGCTTGATAAATACCCAAAAGGAACCGCACGAGAAATTAAACTTTACGACCATACATCATTAGTTGAGTTGTTTGAAATCAGTTGTTCTAAATACAGAGATCGAGTAGCTTTTGAAAATATGGGTGTTCGGTTAACGTATGCTCAAGTAGATACACTCTCTAAAAACTTCGCAGCCTACCTGCAGCAAGACCTTAAACTTAAGAAAGGCGATCGCATCGCGATTCAGATGCCGAACCTGCTTCAATTTCCAATTGCTTTCTTTGGTGCATTGCGTGCCGGATTGATTGTAGTGAACACAAATCCATTGTACACACCTCGGGAGATGGAGCATCAGTTTAAAGATTCGGGAGCAGTGGCTATTGTGATCGTTGCCAACTTTGCGAGTAATCTAGAAAAGATTATAGGTAATACTTCAATCAAACACGTTATCGTTACTCAACTCGGTGATATGCTAGGTGGATTGAAGGGTATGGTTGTGAATTTTGTAGTGAAAAATATAAAGAAGATGGTGCCTTCTTATCATCTTCCAGGTGCCATTTCATTTACTAGCGCAATAGAGAAAGGTGCTTCTCTAAATTATACAAAGCCTGCAATTTCGATTAATGATATTGCTGTTCTTCAATATACAGGAGGGACAACAGGAATAGCAAAAGGCGCACAACTCTCTCACGCCAATATCGTGTCACACAATTCCATGATCACGGAATGGTTCAAACCCTATATGAATAAAAATGGTGACGATCTTATTATCACGGCCATCCCCATGTATCACATCTTCGCACTCACGGTTAACGGCATGCTTATGTTTAGCGCGGGTGTAAAAAATGTACTCATCACAAATCCGCGTGATATTCCAGGATTCGTTAAAGAATTACGAAAACATAAATTCACAATTGTCACGGGTGTAAATACACTTTTCAACGCTTTGCTTAATAATCCTGATTTTAAAGATCTCGATTTTTCTGCGTTAAAAGGTGGAGTTGCTGGCGCGATGGCGGTACAGGATGTAGTTGCCAAGCGCTGGAAAGAAGTTACCGGCACAAATCTGATTGAAGGTTATGGCTTAAGTGAAACTTCTCCCGTGTTATGTTGCAACCCATTAGATGGTACACATCATGCTGGTACTATTGGTGTACCGATGCCGAGCACCGAGATTGCTATTTTTGATGATAATGGAAATCGAGTACCACAAGGAGAACCGGGTGAAATATGTGCACTAGGGCCACAGGTAATGTCTGGTTATTGGCAAAAAGATAATGAAGGCGTGTTCTTTCCGGGCGGATGGTTTAGAACTGGCGACATTGGAATCATGAACGCTGATGGATTTTTTAAGATTGTCGATCGTAAAAAAGATATGATTAAAGTTTCTGGCTTTAATGTTTATCCTAACGAAATTGAAAATGTTATTGCAATGCATCCTAAAGTTTTAGAAGTGGCAGCCATTGGTGTGACCGATGTTAAATCAGGAGAAGTGATCAAAGCGTTTATTGTAAAACGTGATCAGAGCTTAACCGAAGAAGAGATAAAAAAATTCTGCCACGAGAATCTCACCAATTACAAAGTGCCTAAGTATTTCGAATTCAGAACCGAGCTTCCTAAAACCAATGTGGGTAAAATTTTACGTAGAGCTTTAAAAGAAGAAGTTGCAGCTGCGTGATAATTTGAATTACTTCGCGAAAATTTTCTATAACTATGTTCAGGATTCTTTCATTTTTCACACTGTCTGCTCTATGTATATCCTGCGGTAAATCATCAACAGAATCAACTACAGAAGCCGCTGACTCAACAACTTTAATTGTTGATACTCTAAAATATCCGGAGGAAGTACATTTAAAAAATCTTAGACAATTAACGTTTGGTGGGGACAATGCTGAAGCCTACTGGAGCTTTGACAGCAAACAACTCACCTTTCAATCGAACAATCCTGCATGGAATTTAAAGTGCGATCAGATTTTCGTTACTGCTATGGATGGTGTTGACCTAAAGAATAATGTTCCTCAGCGCATTAGCAATGGTGAAGGAAGAACAACCTGTTCTTATTTTTTACCAGGTGATTCCCTTATTCTTTTTGCATCAACTCATTTAGGCGGGAAAGATTGTCCGGTTGAAGCTGAACGCAAACCGGGAGGAAAGTACTTATGGTCAATTTATGATACCTACGATATTTTCGTTTCTGATTTAAAAGGTAATGTAAAGAAGCAACTCACCAATCAGAAAGGCTATGATGCTGAAGCAACCGTTTCCCCAAAAGGAGATAAAATTATTTTTACATCTACACGTAATGGTGATCTTGATCTATACACAATGAACATTGATGGCTCGAATGTAAAGCAAATCACAAATGAACTAGGTTACGATGGTGGCGCATTCTTCTCACCCGATGGAACCAAACTTGTTTTTCGTGCATCCCGGTTTACAACCGATGAAGAAAGAAAAGAATACAAAACTTTACTAAAACAAGGATTGGTCGCTCCTACTGCGATGGAGATTTTTACGTGTAATGTAGATGGTTCAAACCTTCAACAGCTCACCAAGTTAGGCAAAGCCAACTGGGCTCCGTTCTATCATCCATCCGGCAAAAAAGATTTTATTCTCATCGAACCATAAAGGAACAAGAGGATTTGAATTTAATATCTACATGATTAATGAAGACGGAACAGGCCTTGAGCGTGTAACGCACGACTCTGTGTTCGATTCATTCCCCATGTTCTCATTCGATGGAAAACGACTTGTATTCTCATCAAACCGGCACAATGGAGGAACGCGAAACACTAACTTGTTTGTGGCTGATTGGGTGGATTAGACTTTAGACTAAAGACTCCAGACATTAGACTAAAGACTTTATACTAAAAGTTGACATTGGTTTGTAGTCAATGTAACTTCAACCAACTAACCTGAAACTTTGAACCTCGAACTTTAAATTTAAAAATATGCTGGGCTTCTTCGAACATCAATATCTTTCTTACAAAAAGAACCACATCAAGAATTTGCTGGCGTTGGCAAGGGTTGATGGACACATGCACCCAAAAGAAGAAGAGCTGTTGTACAAAATTGCAAAACGGTACGGCCTAAAAGAGCGACAAGTTAAGGTTCTTCTGGACAGCGATGAAAAGTTCTCTATGAATGTACCCGATAATCATAATGACAAGATGAATTTGCTATACGATCTTGTGCTGATGGTTTATGCCGATGGTGTTGTGGATGAACACGAACTTGAATTTTGCGAGGAAGCGGTGAGGCAATTCGGAATGAAAAAGGAAATTGTAGGTTGGTTATTGGAAGAGTTTGATCGCGGCACTCCTCCACCACCAGATGAATGGGATGAAATTAAACGTGAAGCGAAAGAAAAATTTCTGGCTAAAAAGTAATACCTAATCCAAATCGGGTTAACTCAATATTCTTCACTGCTTAACGGCTTTCACCGTCTGAACCATTGCTAACGCAAGTCTCATCTTCCTTTTACCTCGGACGTAAATTGTAGTAATATTCAATTCATTTTTACGGATATTCCTTAAACCAATCGATTTATGGAATCACTCTCACCCATGTACTCAAGAAACCAGTTTATCAAGCTTGTCTCCGTTGGTACTTTCGGTACGGTTGTAATCCAATCTCATGAAGCACAAGCTCAGGAGAAAATTCCTTTGAAACCGGATCTCATTAAAGAATTTGTTATTGCCGGTCATGGTAATTTAGAAAAAACCAAACTCCTGTTAGACGCCAATCCGGGATTATTAAATGCATCCTGGGATTGGGGCAATGGCGATTTTGAAGAAGCCATTGAAGGCGCTGGTCATGTTGGTAATCAAGAGATTGCTCTTTACCTTATTAGCAAAGGCGCGCGCTTTACACTTTTTGTTGCCGCCATGTTAGGCAACATTGAAATTGTAAAATCGATGATCGAACCGTACCCTGAGTTGATTAAATCCAAAGGCCCCCATGGACTTGATCTCATTCACCATGCGACAAAAGGTGGCGAGATCGCTATTGAAGTTCTCAATTATCTGAAATCGAAATCCTGATAGTGCTATTCAGTGAATTTCACCATCCTAAAAGCGGCTTTAGAAGGTTTTTAAATGTTACGCAAGACAACGGTTTAGGCTCTAGCTGTTTTAAAAACACCGTTTGAAACTACGGTAAAATGAACACCAAACTTTAATATGCAAATTACGGTTACATTGACGTTATGTTTTGATTATAATAATAGAACCTCAACTATAATTTTTAAATGCGATTATGCTTTTAGGCTAATTGAATAAAGGTAAATTCGAAACGGAAAGAGAGACATGCTATGGAGGACCTACGAAAACTATCGACCCAGGAAAAAGCACTGCGAATTAATTTAAGCAAAGCCATTTATGGTTCGTTTGCTGAAATTGGTGCCGGACAGGAAGTAGCAGCAAATTTTTTTAAGGTAGGCGGAGCATCAGGCACGGTGGCCAAAACGATGTCGGCTTACGATATGAAGTTTAGTGATGCCATATATGGGTATTGCGAGCGATATGTATGCGAAGACCGTCTCATGCGCATGCTTGATCATGAATATGTATTGTTACCCGAACGTCTCCCTCATCGCATTGCTGGTACACGTTTCTTCGCTTTCGCGGATACGGTTGAAGTTTTGAATTTTGAACGCACCAATCAGGGACACGGATGGATTGGTTTACGTTTCCAATTACGCCCGGAAAGCGAACCCAATGAATGTGTATTCCATGTGAAGATGCACGACAACGATCCACTTCAGCAACAATATGCTTTGGGTATTGTCGGTGTCAATATGCTCTACTCGTGTATGTTCGTAAAAGATCCGGAAGAAATTCTGATGTCTCTGATGGACGGATTAACGAGTCGTAGAATTGAGATTGATATGTTCCGGCTTTCGGGCCCTGACTTCAAACACGTTGATAACCGTTTGATGGCGTTGAAACTGGTGAAGAACGGACTTACGAAGGCGGCAATGTTTGGACCTGACGGAACTGTAATGCAGCCCTCTGACGAACTCTATAAGAAAAATGTATTGGTATTGCGTGGTCGCTTCAGACCCGTTACACATGTAAATGCGGATATGTTGCTTACATCTCGAAGACACTTCAGACGTGAGCCTGATGTTGATCGATCGAAGTTAGTGGTGCTAACTGAACTTACTTTAAACGATTTGAGTCCGGATGGAAAAATTGATGAAAAAGATTTTCTTTACCGGGCTGATATTATTTGTTCACTCGGTCAAAGTGTATTGATCTCTAACTACTTTGAATATTACAAGTTGGTGGATTACCTATCGAAGATCACCAAAGGAAAGAAGATAGGTATTATCATGGGTATTTATGCGTTGCAAAAAGTATTTGATGAAAAAACCTACGAGAATCTTCGGGGTGGAATTATGGAATGTTTTGCTTCCCTGTTTGGATCAAATGTAAAACTGTACATCTATCCGGCCTGGAAGAAGGATTCAAAAGAAATTTTCACTCTGAAAGATTTCGAGATTGAGCTGCCTGAACATTTAAAAAGCCTTTTCCGTTATCTGCTTGAAAACAACAAGCTGGAAGATATAAACGATGCGAACATAAACAACCTTCATATCATCTCTGATAATGTATTGGCTATGATTCGCAAAGGTGAAGCGGGTTGGGAAAAGTTTGTGCCTCACAAAGTGGAAGAAGCTATTAAAGAACATGGCCTCTTCGATTATCCGTATACGCAAGAGACCAAACAGATTTCGGTTTCGGGTTAAAGAAATAATTTGTTATTTTAACAGGATCAGCTCAGCGTATTTTACTTGACCTCCTCAGGCCTTCATTGCTGAACTGTAACGTTAAATCCTAAACTTACACCTCGATATTTTTTCCATTTACCCTGGCTTGTTTCTCTTGTAATAAAAGCGCTACCCAAAAAACCAACAGAAAACAATATTCCTCGTGTATCCTTTTGTCCAAAATTTTCAATCAGCTCGAGGGAAACAAAAAAATCATCGTTCACCTTTATATCATATTGACGCAGATCAAGAACGAATTTTCCGGTTTTCGTTTTAATGGGAAAAATAATTTGATCGGAAACGATTTTGATATTTGGCAGTCCATTCTTCAGATCATAAAAGTTAAGTCTGAACTTCATGGAGTCACTGGTATTTGAAACAATAAAAGCGTTGAATGTTTTAATGAAGGCGCCTCCCTTTTTTACTTGAACAACTATGCCCAGTTCGTTACCAAGGTCACTTTTGGTAAATCCTCCTCTAAATTTCTTTGACTCAGTTCTATTTCCTAAAATTTCTTCCTTTAATCTCTTTTCGGTTACAATAATAGCCCGCAGTTCCTGAGTGCGCTCAAGCAATTTCATTTCAGGATTGTTAACAATATAAGCTTTAAATTCAGCGACCTTAAATACACGGGTTTGATACCCTACAATTGAGACGCGTAGTGAGTCATCGTCAAATTTATCTTCCAAAGAAATTTTGAATTTCCCTTCCATATCTGACACTGTGCCTACATCTCTGTCTACGACACCAATGTTTACATAAGGCAATGGCGCATTTGAAATACTGTCTTTAATAAATCCAGAATAAATTGATTGTCCGAATGAATTTAAAGAGATGAAGCTCATTGCTGCTAACAGAATTCTTACCATCATGAGATTGCTTAAATAATTATAAACTCTGATGGAGCTGAGCCTTAAAAAGTTTTAATCTAGTCTTGATATCATCTCAACAACAGATTCATCATCATTGAAACAACGGTTGCCTTCTTCTC
>JANODK010000070.1:0-19481 GCA_031412655.1 Chryseolinea sp. | reverse complement strand
GAACTCCCGCTTCTTTGAATTGCTTGCCAATACCTTCAACCAACAAAGATGTACTTCCATCAATTTGCGAATAGACTTCGTGATGTTGTTTATGGTGTTTTAGCATAGCAAGTCAAA
The DNA here is from genome assembly GCA_031412655.1 of Chryseolinea sp. Classification (GTDB taxonomy): domain Bacteria; phylum Bacteroidota; class Bacteroidia; order Cytophagales; family Cyclobacteriaceae; genus Chryseolinea. Next base: position 19,364 of record JANODK010000070.1, on the reverse strand, counting down.
GAAGCGGGAGTTCCGCACAGCATCAATCAGGTTGGTTCGATGTTTACATTATTCTTCACCGATAAACAGGTAATTAATTTTGATACTGCCAAGACGAGCGATACCGCCTTGTTCGCCCGTTATTTCCAGGCGATGTCATCACGGGGAGTATATTTGGCACCATCACAGTATGAGGCCATGTTTGTTTCCACCTCTATAACAGAGGATGTTGTTTCCAAAATTCTGGAGGCAAATCGTGCTGCTTTGAAGGAGTTATGAGTTGCGAGTTTAAGGTTTCGAGTTCGTTGATAACTCGAAACCTTAACCTCGCAACTCCCCGATATGAAATCCGCGAAAGCCGTATTATATTAGCCGGTAGAGTAGCCCACTACTGCATCTAAACCAGTCAGCATTTGATGAAAAATCGTGCATTTAAATACACCCTGATCATAGCTTCAATTGGCTTAGTTATTACCGCGATAATGACTTTTCTGGTTTGGTCTCCTAAAAGTATTGAAAAGCGAAATGGTCCTCTTGTAGCACTTGGAGTTTTTATTAAGGTGCAACTTGAACAGACAGCCCCTCTCATTCAAAAGGCTGTTGAAGGTGATGCGACTGTAAATTTTGACAAACAAATTCTTGCACCCATTTCATCTTCAAGAGATCTTGTTCAGAAAGCGTATGATGGTCAGGAGTCAAGCTTAGGTGCTTTTGCAAAAATAGAAGATGAAGAAGCAAAGATTATTTACAAAGAGACGATAAATGATCTTGATAAGCTGGCAGAAATTGCGAAAGAAAAATTGGCAGCTCATCAACTAGCAAGAAGTAGTGTGGGTGATAGTGCGATGGAAATTTCGACCCGGCAGGCAGCTGTTGCGGTAGATCTAAAGTATGAAGCGGCTTATCAACACACGCTTGTTACAGTTAACAGGCTTACCACTTATCTTTTGGCAGAAGCCATTTCGTATGCATCCTTATTCCAACGATTCTCCTGGATTGGTATTGCTTTAACAGCAGTAGCCTTTATTGGTATTAGTTTGTTTCTCTTCAGATTACTATACAAGAGTGAAAAGTTAATCAAAACACAAACAGAAAAACTTGACCAGCAGGGTCAGGCGGTAACTGCTGTTTCAGGATTTATTGAATCGATATCGGCTGGAAACTATTCGATTGATCTTGAACTGGGAGGCGATGATAGCAGCACCAACTTAAAGAACACATTCATTGCCATGCGCGATAAACTGCGCTTGAATGCTGAAGAGGATTACAAACGCAACTGGTCTACCACTGGTCTTGCACAAATTGGTGAAATTCTGCGAACCAATTCATCCAGTACTACTGATCTATACGATAGCATCCTAAAGTTTGTAGTGAAGTATACCAATTCGAACCAGGGTGGATTATTTCTTTTTAATGATGAAAATGATAGCGACCCTTTCCTTGAGTTAGTAGCCTGCTATGCATTTGAACGAAAGAAGTTTATTCAAAAACGTATTGATACAGGTCAAGGCCTTGTAGGACAATGTTATTTAGAAGGGCAGAGAATTTATTTAACCAAAGTTCCGCAGGAATATGTATCGATTACATCCGGTTTGGGTGGATCAAATCCTAATGCTGTACTGCTGGTTCCATTGAGAGTAAACGAGAAAATTTTTGGTGTTCTGGAACTCGCCACCTTTAAGCATTACGAAGAATATGAAATTGAATTAGTAGAAAAACTTTCCGAGAGTATAGCTTCAACCATATCTACTGTTCGTGTAAATGAAAGCACCCGCATCCTACTAGAGAAAACGCAGCAGCAAGCAGAAGAGATGCGTTCGCAAGAAGAAGAGATGCGCCAGAATATGGAGGAGCTCGAAGCGACTCAGGAAGAAATGCGCAGAAAGGAAAAACATATTCAGGATATGTTCGACCAGGAGAAGAAACGCAACGAAAAAGTGCAGCTCAATAGAAAAGTGGTGATGGAGCTGACTCGTAATAATGATATTAAGACTGGTAATTGGGATGTTTCAATTGAGAAAGTCACCAGCTCTATTACGAATCAATTACAGGTATCGCGCTGCAGCATTTGGACTTATAACAGCAAAGAGAATTTCATCACGTGTGAGAAACTCTATCAACATGACAAGCGCTCGTTTGAATCGGGCACCGTACTAAGAGGAAACGATTTCCCTGCGTATTTCAGAGCACTGGCTAGTGAAGAAACCATTGTGGCAAAAGATGCTCACACCCATCAGGCAACCAGTGAATTCTCAGAAGTTTATTTGAAGCCGTTGAATATCGAATCATTGTTAGATGTTCCGTTCTTCCATGAAGGAAAAATTATTGGAGTAATTTGCTGCGAACATCAGCACGAACAGAAAGACTGGCTTGATGAAGATGTGGAATTCTTGAAGTCGTGTGCGGACTTGCTTGCTGTTTCCTACAATACCAAAACGATCAACCTGATGGTTGATCACCTGAATGATGCACAGGAGACACTACAAACCATTATCGACAACATACCGCGCGCTGTGTTCTGGAAGGACAGAGAGTTACGCTTCCAGGGATGTAATAAGATATTTGCTCAGGTTGCTGGGTTGAAATCGCATAAAGACCTTATCGGTCACACCGACTTTGATATGCCGTGGAAAGAGCATGCTGAGGAATATCGCAAGGATGACCTTGAAGTAATGAAGAACAGGAAATCGCGGATCGACCAGGAAGAGAAGAATACCAATAGCGAAGGACAGATTTCATGGGTTAGCACCAGTAAGGTAGCCGTGCTCAATAGTCATAATGAGGTGGTAGCTGTACTGGGTATGTTTGAGGATATTACCGAGCGCAAGAACAAGGAAGCAGACATTTCAGCCAAACTATTCGAGCTTGAGCAGCTTAAAAAGATGCTCGGAAACAAGAGTAATTAAGGATTTTTTGGGAGGGGAATTACCTCCCTGCCACGGCCTGTATAAACACAACATCATTTTTTGCAGGAGTTTTACTATTTTTACCAATACTTACCCAATTAAACGGATTATGAACTATCGCTTTTTGATCCTTATCGCTGCGCTGGTGGTGCTTACGAGCTCCTCCCTTTTTGCGCAGGGCGAACGCAAAGACAAGACGGCCGTCACCTATGAAGAAATTTATGACGAGCCGTATTCTGTTAATAAGCTATTCATCGGGCTGATCCCGATGTATGGTGAATTATTTGTAACCAATGTAAACGCAGGCTATGGAGCAGATGCGATCTACTATCTGAAGGATAAAGCCGACTTTCGCTTTCAATTTCGCAAAACCTATAGCCAAAAGTTTTTTGATTTCACCCGCGACCTTGCGTCAAACCAAAGCAGCGTAGATAACCGAGCTGCGATCTACAATTATTTTGAGGTTGGTGGTTCGTATCACTTTAAAGATTTTGAAGAAAGCTCTAAGACTAAGATGTTCCTTTATAAGAATAGCTATAAGGGCAACAAATGGGCAGCACGTGTTCCCCTTCATGCCGAGGTTCCTTGTAAAGTAAGAAAGATTTATGCGGCACGTTTAGGTGGGATTTTCTGGAACAGCTCTGCTGATTTAGGGCGAATCATGGATCGCCAAGGGCTTGTGAATGCAGATTTGTTAAATATATCAGCTAATGCAACTGAATTTCCTAGCCTTCCTGATTTTGAAACGATTAAGGTAAATAATCAACTAAAAACGGATCAACCTGTTCAACCCTTTACTAATATATCTTCTACCGGATTGTACGTTGGTGGATCAATGTCATGGATTAGAAATGTGGCTGTGAATTTTGACAAGTTCGAAGAAGGTATTGATGATGGTATCTTCACAACTTACGTGGATATTCTTATTGCGCCTTCATTAAAAGTGGATGATATCGTTTACACAGCGAAGGATGCTCAAGGCATCAGAGATGTGAGCACCACTGCAACGTATTCTGTGGGTCCTGTAAAGACGAAGACCATTGGCTTCCGTGCCGGTATAGATGGACGCTTCAATCGCACGTTAAGCTGGTCGTATGGTGGCGAAGTGGGTTATCGCCCAAGCTTTGATAAATCAGGTTTCTATGTTCTTCTCAAAATTGCTTTCCCTGTTTTTGGAACCAATCTGGATTATAAGGTTGAGTCGTTTGGGAAGTAGTTCAGTTAATAGTTAATCGTTAAAGGTTAAGAGTGTTTCGCGGAGGCTATTAGCCTCTTTATCTTTTTGTTTTTCTCCTTTAAAAGGTTGGTAGTAATTTTTATGAGAAAAATTCATCTTTGGATATTCATCCTTGTTCAAATCACTTGCACCGCACAGGATATTGTTAAAAATCCGGTTGCTATTGAATATAAGGTTGAGAGAATCAAGGTGAATGAGTTTGACCTTTTCCTGAGTTTTAAGATACAAGAGCCATACAAAATTATTTCACCGACATCATTAGATGATTTCTTTATGCGCACGGAAATACATTTTAATGATAGTACTTACTTTGGGGGAGGAAATAATTGGATTGAAATTCCAGCTCCTGAAGTTGAATTTGATAGCATGATAAATGAGAATATCAGAGTCCATAAAGGAGAAGTGATTTTGACTAAGCGAATCAAACTATTAACAAACATGGATTTTAAAGTAAAAGGCTACCTAAACTATCAATCAATGGTGACAAAACTTGGTAAGAAGGGTAAAGAAGTGACAAGCTTTCTTTGTGAGGACAACTTTATTGTAATCAAAGAAAAAGGAGAGTTTAAAATAATGAAGATATGAATGAGTAACTCAATCTCACAGATCATAATGGTTTATTTTTGCGTTGTCTAATAAGTTAGTTTTACTTTATAATAATATTAAGTCTGTATAATATTATTAACAATTCAAACATGGCATTCGATATTCTTATTATCAACATCAAAGGACTTGTTCAAGTACGTGAACAATCTATTTCTTTTGTTGGTGGCAAAGACATGGCTATACTTCCCGTGAGCGAAAACTCTTTTCTCGCCATTAAGGATGGAGTTATCGCAGCGTTTGGTAGTATGAATGAGTTGCCAGCAAAGCAAGCCAATCAAATTATAGATGCTTCAGGGAGATTCGTATTTCCAAGCTTTGTGGATTCGCATACGCATTTGGTATTTGCAGTGAGTCGTGAAGAAGAATTTGTGATGAAGATAAAGGGCGCTACCTATGCAGACATTGCTGCGAAAGGAGGAGGAATTTTAAATTCAGCGAGAAAGCTTCAGCAAACTTCAGAGGATGAATTATTCGAAAGGGCATTGGTACGTGTGGAAGAAATTATTCGAACCGGAACAGGCGCAGTTGAAATTAAAAGTGGTTATGGTTTAACCGTAAAGGATGAAATGAAAATGCTTCGTGTCGCGAGGCGAATCGGAAGAGAAACTCCATTGACTGTAAAGACTACCTTTCTAGGTGCACATGCTGTTCCAAAAGATTTTGATAAGTCTGATTACATTAAATTGATTATTCAGGAAATGATCCCTGCTGTTGCGGAAGAAAAGCTTGCTGATTATATCGATGTGTTTTGTGAAGAAGGTTTTTTTAATCCGGAAGAAACAGAAAGAATTGTGGAGGAAGGAAAACGTTTTGGAATGGGGCCTCGCATTCATGCGAATCAACTTCACAATTCAGGTGGTGTACAAGTAGGCGTGAAGACAAGTGCGCTTAGTGTAGATCACTTGGAAAACATAGGAGAAGAGGAAATTGAATTGTTGAAGAACAGTAAGGTAATGCCAACCACATTGCCTGGTGCAGCATTTTTTCTTGGCTTACCATTTCCACCGGCTCGTAAAATGTTGGATGCTGGTCTGCCTCTTGCTATTGCATCGGATTATAATCCTGGAAGTGCACCGAGCGGAAATATGATGGCCATGCTTTCACTAGCATGCATCAAAATGAAGATGACACCCGAAGAAGCTATTAATGCTGCTACAATAAATACAGCGTATGCTCTTGAGTTAAGCAAGTCGCATGGAAGTATTACGTTTGGAAAGGTTGCTAATATATTTATCACGAAACCAATTCCATCTGTTGCATATCTGCCCTATTCTTTTGGAGGCACATTAATCGATCAGGTTATTTTAAACGGGAAGGTTGTCTGAATTATTAACCGTCATTGCGAACTGAAGCGTGGGTTAGCGTGCAGGAGTGAAGCAATCCCCCAGGTACGAAGTGCGAATTTCATAGCTTGAGGATTGCTTCGTCAGCATTTTCAACGAAACGTTGAAAGCCTCCTCGCAATGGCGTATCTACCCTCTCAGCTTTCTGTTTTTGAAATATATTCAAATGAATAGTAGAATTTCTTCCAGCAGATTAGTCCAACAGCAAGATTCATGCTTGCGATTACCCACAAGGGTATTTTGAATAAGACCAACAATATCCAGGTAATGGAAAAGAAAAAAACGAAGGGCATAAATTTTTCCTGATCACGATCCTTGATGTAAAGCAATCCATAAAAGAAGATTGGAATACTTAGTGCAAAAGTAATAGTGGAAATAACACTCCAGATGTTAAATTCAGTGGGGAAGTTTTTGATAATCATACCCAGCTCTGGAATGATAAGAATGAGAAATGTGCACAAGAAATAGAATAGTCTTTGAGTGACGGGAGTTGGTAGATTTCTATTCAATGCAAAATGAAAGTTATCAAACCGATGGATTTCGTAAACCAAAACAACTTGTGCAGAGAAAGCAATTACAATACCCAATCCCAAAAGGCGTAAATCATAAACATCCGTTTTGTAAAGTTGAGTAATGCCAAGAAGAATAAGACTACTAAAGATCTTAGTTCCGAAAAGCATCAACGGTTCTCGTCTGGTAATCCACTCTGGAAAAAACAGAGGATAGGGTTTTGTGACAGATACATTTAAAAACTTTGCAAGCAATCCGGTTTTCTTTTCCTGATTAGGATTATGCAAGGAATATGAGAGAGCAAACGATCCGAGGAAAATCAAAAGCAATAAAGAAGCAATGATCATGATAAGCGTATCCATGAAATCATTCTTAATTGCGAAAGCCATCAAAAACATTCCATACAGAATTGCCGGAAGAAGTTGGTAGAATAAAGTGACAAAGAGAGCAATCCACTTTTGCGATGGAGCAAGAAGCGTAATATGAAATATAAATTCGTTCTCTTTTCGTTTCAATACATCACGATTAAATTTTATTACATTAAATGTGTAGATCGTCCATACTAAAATGGGGACGAGCATGAGTGTTGGTGAGGCTGAAAAGAATTCAGCAAGTGCAATATGTTCATAACTGCGCATAAACCCTGCGCCAATCCCAATCACCAGAAAGAACAAACCGGCATTGGCGCGATAAAATTCCCGAACCAATACCCGCTGTAATATGGAAAAGATGATATTCATCCTTTCACCAATGTTTTGTTCTCGATGATGAACGTCTCATTTACCTTGAGATCAGTTGACTCTAATGCCTGATGCGATGATAAAAGAAAAGTGACATCATGTCGCTTAATGTAATCTTCCATAGTCTGAAGGAGAACACTTCGGGCTTGTATGTCTAATGTAATGAGAGGCTCGTCCAGTATAATAAGTTTAGGTGAGCCCAGGAATGCAATGGCAAGCGAAAGCTTCTTCAACATGCCACTGGAATAGGTTTCGCAGGGTTTTTCGAAATAACTGCTCATGTTAAACTGCTCGATGAAGAAATCCTGTTGCTTTTGATCTGCACCTTTTGCTTTGCCGATAAATCGAATCAAATCTTTGGAGGTGAGAAAGCCAGGATAAATCGGTTCAGCTTCGCTATAATTCACCCGATTTCGAAATGGAATGGGGTTCTTATGGAGATCAATGCCATCGTCAAACTGAATCAGCCCTTCACAAGGATGTAAACCTGCCAACGATTTGAAGAAGGTGGTTTTCCCCGAACCGTTCTCTCCTTTAATCCAATAAATGCCTGAAGAAAGACTTAATGATTCAATAGAAATTACCTTAACACCTGAGTAGCCCTTAAAGAATTTTTGGATTGACAGCATGAAATGGAGATTAAACGATATATTCATTAAAATATTCTCTTGAGTTTAAACCTTTTAGCAAAGTTTCGCATCTAAAGGCCAACAAGACGGAAATCAGGCCAACCTTGGTTTGATATTTGTCGTTAAACAGCTCCGGAGGTTACATTATGAAATCGATTCTTTACTTACTTATACTCGCCCTCAGCTTTACAACATCCATGGGATGGGCGCAGTCTGATTATGCTTCCTTACCTGAGCGTGTTGTAACTGACCCTACTAAAGCATTTCAGGTTTTCCCAAATCCTACAACCGACTATATTCATATCAGAAATGAACAGGTTGAAATGAGCCTTCTTAAGCTTACCCTTCACAATATTATTGGCAACGAAATGCAGGTTGATGTTGAGGTGGTAGACGAACACGAGCTCAAAGTAAAAGTGAAGGATTTATCTCCAGGTTATTATTTGATTGCCGTAAAGGATGACTTTAGCAAATTCAGAGGTACTTATAAGTTCTTGAAACGTTAGTCTGCCAGCACATTCTTAATCGCGCGACTTACTTCATCGGCACGGTTCACAATCATCAAATGTTCTCCTCCATCGATCACAAACTTTGCTTCTTTAAAAGGTAGTATTTTGTCTTTAGTTCCGTGTATCTGCGTGACGTTTTGAAGTTGGTCCGCATTATCCCATCTCACTATTTTATCAATTGCCCAGTTTGAAAATTGACCCTCGGTATCTTTGAGTATTGAACTCAATAATTCTTTTTCTGATTTTGTAGTTGCTCCAAAAAGCCAATTTGTTACCGGATTATTGTTTGCAATGAATGATGGAGGAATAGTGTAATGTAATTTCAGTCGCCCGGTCAACTTAAAGGATAGCGGAATATCCTTCTTTGTTCGGGCTGAAGAAATTAAAATGATTTTTTCGGTTTTAATAATCTTCCCGATTTCCATCTCGATCATCCCACCAAACGAAACGCCAATCAGAATAGGATTAGAAACGTGAATTTGATTGCAGAGTCTTGTAGCATATTCCTGGATTGTTTCATTTTTCTGTGGATTAATCCAGACAATGTGATGCACTTTGTGTTCTCCGAAATCCAGAAAATCAAAAACTCTTTTGTCGGCACCAAGTCCACTCAGCAAAAACAAATCCTTCATAATGCTGCGGTCAACTCCTGTAACTTTTTGGAAAAACTCTGGACGTCTTCTTCGGTGGTATCAAATGAACACATTAGTCGGGCTTCTGATAGTTTATCATTCCATACATAAAAGAAATGTTGTTCCTGTAGGGCAGGAATAATGGAAGGAGGCATGATGGCAAAAACGCCATTGGCTTCTACTTTTTGGGTGATGGAAACTGATTTATTCTTTCGTAGTTCAATCTCCAAAAGTTTGGCCATGTGGTTTGAGTGCTCTGCATTCTTTTTCCACAGATCGTTGCTTAACAGCGCTTCGAACTGAGCGCTTATGAAACGCATTTTCGAATGAAGCTGCATTCCTTGTTTTCGAATGTATTTCATGTGTTTGGCAAGTTCAGGGTTGAAAAACAAAACAGCTTCACCGAACATCATTCCATTCTTTGTTCCACCAAAGGACAATACATCAACACCAGCATCACAGGTAAACGATCTGAAATCTTCCTTTAAACTTACTGCAGCATTTGCAATGCGTGAGCCATCCATGTGAAAGAATATATTATGTTTCCTGGCCACTTCCGCAATTGCTTTTACTTCTGCAACAGTGTAAACGGTAGCATATTCTGAAGACTGTGATATCGATATTACTTTTGCCTGAGGGTGATGTTGATCATCGATTCGCTGAATTTTTTCTTCAATCTGATCTGGATATATCTTTCCATCTTGAGTGGGTATCGTAACGAGTTTGCAACCAGTAAATTTTTCGGGTGCAGTAGATTCATCAACATTAATGTGAGCGAGGTCGGAACAAATGATGGAGTTGAAAGAATGTGTTAGTGCGCTTAACGCCAATACATTTGCCCCCGTTCCGTTATAAGCGAAGTGCACGGATGTCGATTCACCAAAAAGAGATTTGAATTTTTGAGTTGCACGTTCTGTGTATTCATCGGAACCATACGATCCTGCATGACCGTGATTCGCGCGGAGTAAAGCGCTCATAACTTCGGGATGTACACCTGCATAGTTATCGCTGGCAAAAGTTCTGTTCTTCATTTACTTTTTTATTTGTCTTTGTGATTGAGTCGTGTGAGAATGTCTTCCATCAGATCAACTTGAAGTTGTTGTATTTCGAGAAGACGTTGATTTTGTTGAAGGATCATGTGATCAATCTTTTCATGGAGTTGCCTGATCTCTAACTCGGCTTTCAGGTTGATCATGTAATCGTGCTCTGAACGCTGTCTGTCTTTTGTTTCTTTTCGATTCTGGCTCATCATAATGATAGGAGCCTGAATGGCCGCTAAACAGGAGAGAATCAGGTTGAGTAAAATGAAAGGATAAGGATCGAATGATTTTGATGTGAGCAAATAAATATTTCCTCCAATCCAGAAGAGTATAAAAGAGAAGAAGGATATGATGAAAGTCCAGCTGCCTCCAAAGGTTGCAATTTTGTCGGCTACTCTGTCCCCAAGTTTTAACTCACGATCAATCTTTGGCTCAATATTTTCTGACAGCACTTCATTCTCACTAATACTTTTAACAACTTCTTGTTCAAGATGAGAGAGCTCTCCAACTTCTTCCTTTAGGATAGACTCTACATATTTTTTTCGGTACGAGTTAAGCTCGTCAACCGAGATGTAGTTGGTTGGCTTAAAGTCAGCATGATCTTTCTGAATTAACTTTAAGAGCCCTTCTCTAATGCTGCCTCCGTGCACTAACTGTGTTATTGGAAGTTTCTGTTTGGTGATGTGACATTGATCTGTTCCCATGTTGCAAGAAGAGCTGAAATTAAGATTAAAGAAGATGACTAAAAAGTCTTAATTTAGTCGGAATAAATACAAAGCCATGCTCAATATCTTAGTTCCTACTGACTTATCAGATCTTTCAAAGGTAGCGGTTCAATATGCTATAAAAATTGCAAATAAATCGGATGGAAACATCACATTACTTCATGTGGTGAGTATGGTTGAGCCCATACGAGCTGACATGCATGCAGAGTTTAAAGCGGTTGAAAAGGAAATGTTTGAAGAAGCAAAAGCGAATATGGAAAAGCTTGTGCAAAAGGTTTCGAAGGGGAGTAAGTCCACACATCCCATTTCGATTAAGATTGTGAAAGGCGCTTCGTTTACCGATACACTAAAAAAGGAAGCAAAGAAGACAGACGCGAATTTAATTGTGATGGGTACCAGAGGTGCGAGCGGCTTGAAAAAATATGTAATGGGTAGCAATACTGCTTCTGTTATTGAAGAGAGTAGCGTACCTGTATTGGCAGTACCCGAACAGGGTGTGTTCAAAAATTTTAAAAACGTTGTGTATGCTACTGATTTAAAACACATTGAAAAAGAAATCAAAACGTTGTTGCCTTATCTGGAAGGATTTGGTTCAACGGTTCACCTTATACACATTACCAGTGCCCAGAAAAATGTCGAAACGATTGCCGCCAAGATTGCTGGATTTGTAAGCAAGTCGGGTTATAAGAACCTGATTGGACATGTGGTGGTGAGTAATGATGTAGATGGCGCCATCGAAAGCTATGTTGAAAGTATCAATGCCGATTTGCTAGCCATGTTTACCCACGACCCAACTTTCTACGAAAAGGTTTTCTACCGCAGCGTGACCCGCAAGATGGCTTTTCAAAGCAAGATACCTTTGCTTGCGTTTAAGAAACGCTAGACTTGCTCAGTGATTTGTGATTATTGAGGAGGGATTTGCGATTATCGATTTTCGGATAACCGATTACCCTTCACTGATCACCGATTACCAAAACTAAAACTCAGCATTGCCCGGATAACGCGGATATGCAATCACATCACGTATGTTAGACATACCGCTTACGAATTGAATAAGACGTTCGAAGCCTAATCCGAAACCACTGTGCGGAGCAGAACCAAACTTTCTAAGATCAAGATACCACCACAAATCTTTTTCAGGTAATTGCAATTCACGCACGCGATTCATTAACCTATCGTAACGTTCTTCACGTTGAGAACCTCCAATGATTTCACCGATGCCAGGAAAGAGAACATCCATTGCGGCAACCGTTTTACCATCTTCGTTCTGACGCATGTAGAATGCTTTAATCTCTGCAGGGTAGTTGTAAAGAATAACGGGTTTCTTAAAATGTTTTTCAACTAGGTAACGCTCGTGCTCCGATTGAAGATCAACACCCCATGCATCAATAAGGTATTGAAATTTCTTTTTCTTATTCGGAGTAGAGTTCTTTAATATCTCGATTGCCTCTGTATACGAAAGGCGTTGAAAATCATTTTCAGCAACAAACTTTAAACGATCTAACAATCCAAGCTCACTGCGTTGTTCCTGAGGTTTAGTTTGATCCTCTTCCAATGCTCGCTTGTTCAGGAAGTCAAGATCTTCTGCGCAATTTTCCAATGCGTAACGCACTAGGTATTGAAGAAACTCCTGAGCGAGTTGCATGTTATCATTGATATCATAAAATGACATCTCCGGTTCAATCATCCAGAACTCAGCAAGGTGACGTGTTGTATTTGAATTTTCTGCGCGGAAGGTCGGCCCGAAAGTATAAATCTCACCTAATGCCAATGCATACGTCTCACCTTCTAATTGACCTGAAACCGTAAGGTTGGTTTCTTTACCAAAGAAATCCTCTTTGTAGTTGATCTCTCCAGTTTCAGTAAGTGGAGGATTCTTTGCATCGAGTGTAGTTACCCGAAACATATCTCCAGCACCTTCAGCATCCGAGCCTGTAATGATAGGCGTGTGGATATAAAAGAAACCTTTATCGTTAAAGAACTTATGCACAGCAAAAGCCATTGCGTGACGCACACGCATTACAGCACTGACTGTGTTCGTGCGGGATCTTAAGTGAGCAATCTCCCGAAGAAATTCAAGCGAGTGTTTTTTAGGCTGGAGCGGAAACTTTTCAGCATCACTATCTCCCAGTATTTCGAGTGTTTTTACTTTTAATTCAACCGATTGTCCTTTGGCGGGTGAGGCGATTAATTCTCCGGTAACGGAAACACAAGCACCTGTTGTTACACGCTTCAAAAGAGCTTCGTCCGTATTGGCAAAGTCAACAACAGCCTGAATATTTTGTATAGTCGAACCATCATTAAGGGCAATAAATTGATTGTTGCGAAAAGTGCGTACCCATCCACTGGCCGTAACCGTTTGTCCGGCAGGCTGGGTTTGAAGTAATTCCTTGATCTTAGTCCTCTTCATCTCTTGTCAGTTAATAGTTAATTGGCTGAAACTCTACTGGGTTGGCAATTTTGGGCAAAGATAATAATAGTCAACAGTCCACTGTCGACAGTCGACTGTTGTCAGTGGACTATTTTCTTGGCATAAAAACTGATCCCCCGACTATTGACTATTTTTTTACCTTTGTCCATTAACTAAAAGAGCACCCTCCATGCAAAAACTTGGCTTAAGCCAGAATCTTCAGCAAAAGTTATCACCTCAGCAGATTCAATTCATTAAGCTGCTTCAGGTGCCTACGGCCGAGCTTGAAACACGCATTGAGGAGGAGATGGAAATCAACCCGGCCTTAGAGGAGGGTGAAGATCAGGAGAAACCAGAGGAAAGCAATGAAGAGGGTGAGTCACCGGAATCCGAATCTCAAGAGACAATAACAAGCGAAGCAGAAGGAGATGGCGATGTTGATATAAAGGATTATCTGGGTGATGAGGACTATAGCGGTTACAAAATGCAAGGTGATGGCGATGATGGTGAAGACCGTGAAATGCCCATCCCTATGGCGTCTTCACTGCATGAGCAGTTGATGGATCAATTGGAGTTTCTGGGCCTGGATGAAAAGCAGTATACCATTGGAAAGCAACTGGTAGGTAGCATTGAAAGCGATGGATATATCCGAAGAGACCTTGATGCCATTACGAACGACATGGCTTTTTCTCAAGGTATTGATACCACAGTTGAAGAAGTGGAATCCGTACTAAAGAAAATACAAACTTTCGATCCTCCGGGAATTGCAGCAAGAACATTACAAGAATGTTTGTTGCTTCAACTGGAGCGCATGGACAATGGTCATGATATTGATGTGGCCGTTGCTATACGCATCATTACCGATTGCTACGAAGAATTTACAAAAAAGCATTATCAGAAAATTCAGAAGAAGCTCGATACGGAGGACGAAGATTTTGTGCGCGATGCGATGGAGCTGATTGTAAAATTAAATCCGAAACCAGGTGGAGGAAGTGTTGGGTCGCAAGGCGCAAAAAATCAATACATTATTCCGGATTATATTCTTACCAACAACAACGGAAAACTGGAGCTTGCATTAAACAGTCGCAATGCGCCAGAGCTTCGTGTGAGCAGATCCTACATCGATATGTTCAAGGCATACGATAAGGGAAACAAAAAAGATAAGAAGTTAAAAGAAGCGGTTACGTTCGTTAAGCAAAAGTTAGATGCAGCGAAATGGTTTATTGATGCCATTAAGCAACGCCAGCAAACGCTCTTAAGAACGATGAGTGCGATTGTTGAATTTCAGAATGAATTTTTTCAGGAAGGAGATGAGACAAAACTCAAACCGATGATCCTGAAAGACATTGCGAACATGATTAACATGGATATCTCAACTGTGTCGCGCGTAGCAAGCAGCAAAGCTGTACAGACCGATTTTGGAATTTTTCCTTTAAAGCATTTCTTCTCTGAAGGTATTGCTACCGATTCTGGTGAAGAGGTAAGTAGCCGTGAGGTGAAACAGATCATCAAAGATATTATTGAAAGCGAGGATAAAGACAAACCTTTCTCCGATGATAAACTGGAAACTATCTTAAACGAAAAAGGCTATAACATAGCGAGAAGAACCGTGGCGAAGTATCGCGAGCAACTCAATATTCCAGTAGCCAGATTACGTAAAGAGTTGTAAGGTGAATTTACTGGCGCGTATTGTTTCTATTGTATTTCATCCGTTGTTATTGGCAACTTATTTATTTTCTCTCTTTATTATTTTATTTCCGGTTGCACTTGAACCACTAAAGTCGGAAGGTCATCTTACTTTTCTGCTTCTTATCTTTTGCGTGACATTTGTATTGCCAGCTTTGAATGTTGGTATGTTTAGAATGATGGGTACGATTAAGACATTAGAAATGAAGGAAAGAAGAGAACGTATAATACCTTTCATCTTCATATCAGTGCTCTACATTGGTGTTACCTATTTGTTTTATACAAAACCACGCATTGGATTTCATGATAACCTTCTCAAGTTTTTAATCATCATTGATGCGCTTGTCTTGGTTGCCACGCTTACTACATTCTTTTATAAAATCAGCATACATAGTTTGGCAGCGTGGGGTATGCTTGGTATTTTGATTCCATTGAATAAAGTGCTTGAAGACAATATTTTATTTTATCCAACACTGATCATTATTGTAATAACGGGAGTAATAATGTCTGCGAGGTTAAAATTAAATGCACATACGCCACGTGAAGTAATGATTGGAAGTGTATTGGGCCTCCTTACCGCCTTTGCAGGAATGATAATTTTATTCTGAATTTTTTGATTTCAAAATCAAATCATCTTTACTATATCTTTGTGAAACTTAGTGTCTTCGTGCCTTCGTGGCGGAAATCTAAGTGCATCCTTTTGCTATAGAGTCTCTAAGTCACAAATAATCACGAAGTCAAAAAAATAAAATTCAACACAATGAGTTACTCTTTCCTCAAATACAATCTCGATAATGGTGTTGCTACCATTACCTTAAATCGTCCGGATGTTTATAATGCATTGAACGATGAAATTACCTATGAACTTCAGGATGCGTTAAAAGCGGTATCGAAAGATGATGCTGTGCGTGTTGTGGTGTTGACAGGAGAGGGGAAAGCATTTTGTTCCGGACAGGATTTGAAGGCAGCTTCCGGGAATGAGAAAAGATCATTTATGGATTCGTTGACCAAACGATACAATCCGATTATTCGCGCAATGCGAAATTTACCGAAACCAATAATTTGTCGTTTGAATGGAGTAGCTGCCGGTGCGGGATGTTCCCTTGCCCTGGCGTGCGATATTATTGTGGCATCGGAAGAAGCAACCTTAATTGAAGTGTTTATAAATATTGGACTAGTACCTGATTCAGGTTCATCTTATTTTTTGCCACGTCTTATTGGAATGGCAAAAGCTTTTGAGTTGTGCAGTATGGGTTCACGTGTAAAAGCAAAGGAAGCTGAAGCATTTGGCTTGATTAATAAAGTTGTCGCTGCTGATCAATTAGAAGCTGCAGTAAAAGAGTACACCGATTATTTTGCGAATGCTCCAACCAAATCAGTTGGGTTGATTAAAAAGATGTTGAGCAAAGCAACTACATCAACTCTGGATGAGATGCTTGACTATGAAGCGTACTGCCAGGAGATTGCTGGAAGTTCTGCTGATTATAAAGAAGGTGTATCTGCTTTCTTAGAAAAACGAAGGCCTAAGTTCATTGGGAAATAGTACTTGACTTTGAAGATGAAAAAATTGAATGCGTCATTGCGAACCCGTCTCGGGTGAAGCAATCCCCAGACTTCAACGTTCGCATTTCATAGGCTGGGGATTGCTTCGTCAGCATGTCCTGCGAAACGCTGGACGCTTCCTCGCAATGACGCTCTATTTTATAAATCAAAATAATTCCTTCGCGATTCTATAAATCGGATCCGACTTGCCCATAGAATAAAAGTGGAGGGTTGGTACACCCTTCTTAATCAACTCTTTTGATTGTTGGATGCACCACTGAATACCTACTTCTTTCAAGGCTGCATTGTCCTTACATTTTTCTGCTTCTTCTGACAACTCTTCCGGAATATCGATGTGAAAAGTTTTGGGCAATACTGTTAGCTGCCCTTTGCCAGTTAACGGTTTTATACCTGGAATGATAGGTACATTAATCCCAGCTTCACGGCATTTATCAACAAAATCAAAATACTTTTTATTGTCAAAGAACATTTGGGTAACAATGTACTCCGCACCCATATCCACTTTAAGTTTTAGATATTTCATGTCTGCTTTTAAGTTAGGAGCATTGAAATGTTTTTCTGGATATCCGGCTACGCCAATACAGAAAGTAGTAGGTGAAGGTGTTTGCAATTCATCATCCAGATAAATTCCATTGTTCATCTTCACAACTTGCTCTAATAATTCAGAAGCATACTTATGTCCATCCGGTTCAGCAACAAATTTTGATTCGCTTTTAATCGCATCACCTTGAAGTAATAACACATTATCAACACCAAGGAAGTTAAGATCAATCAATGCGTTCTCTGTCTCTTCTTTGCTGAAGCCACCACAAATGATATGAGGTACGGTATCAACTTTGTAATGATTTTGAATAGCCGCGCAAATACCTACTGTTCCAGGACGTTTACGTGTTGTACTTTTCTCCAATAGTCCGCCTTCTTTTTTGCGATACACAAATTCTTCGCGATGATAGGTAACATCAATAAATGGAGGTTTAAATTCCATCAACGGATCGATATTGCTAAAAAGCGTTTTAATGTTTTCACCTTTTAATGGAGGAAGAATCTCGATGGTGAACAACGTTTTGTTGCCAGCGTTTTTTAAATGATCACAAACTTTCATATTTATAGGGTGCTGAAGTGTTGAAGTATTGGAGTTCTAGGTGTTGAAAATTTAAGATTTCTTGTTTTCAAATTATTTTTCTGTAGTTCTAAGGTATCGTATAAATCCAAGTGTTAAGTTTCTTGTGTCATCAATTAGTTTATGCAATTCGTTAATTTTATCTTCTTCCAAATAATTCATATCAGACAGAACATACAGCATACTTTTAACCTCCAGTGTCGAACTTTGCGAAATATCAAGATATCGTATAAATTCTTTTGTGCTAAATTTTCCAAATCCTTCTGCAATGTTATTCATAGAAGATAAAGCAGCACGTTTGAATTGACTTTTTGTGTCAAAATCTTTTGCTAGCCTACCTTGATCTGAAAGTGTGTAAACTTCCCTAACAAGTTTGCGAGAGGCTTGCCAACACAATAAATCTTCAAAACGGGTAACTTTACTCATCACACAATTTACTTTAATACACTATACTCCAATTTTTCTGACGTCAACACTGAGTACTCCAACACTTAAACACTTATATATCGTAGCTTAAGTTCGGTGCAAGCCATCGTTCAATTTCTTCAAGGCTCATTCCTTTACGTTCAGCATATTCAATTACTTGATCCTTTTCGATTTTACCGAGCCCAAAATATTTTGAATCGGGATGAGAGAAATAGAATCCACTTACGGAAGAAGCAGGATACATGGCATAAGACTCTGTCAACTTAATACCCACTTGGTTCTCGGCATCAAGTATTTCAAAAAGTATTTTCTTCTCAGTATGATCAGGACAAGCAGGATAGCCTGGTGCAGGACGGATACCTTGATACTTCTCTTCAATCATTTCATCATTGCTAAACTTTTCATTTGTAGCATATCCCCAGAATTCTCTTCTTACTTTTTCGTGAAGGCATTCTGCAAAAGCTTCTGCCAAACGATCCGCTAATGCTTTCACCATGATATCAGAATAGTCATCATGGTCGGCTTTGAATTTCTCCAACAGTTTTTCGATTCCAAGACCAGCAGTTACAGCAAACATGCCGATGTAATCTTCTTTGCCTTCAGTAGCTGGTGCGATAAAATCGGCCAGACAGAAGTTTGGCAAATCTTTTGCCTTTTTATTTTGCTGACGAAGAAAATGAAATTCAGAAAACTGCTTTTTAGAATCTGTTGAATCGAAAAGAGTTACATCATCTTTCTCTGTTCGTGACGCAGGATAAAATCCAAATACACCATTCGCCTGCAGGCTTTTATCTTTGATAATTTGATCCAGCATGATCTGCGCATCATCAAAAAGCTTTTGCGCTTCAACGCCAACAACGCTGTCTTTCAAAATGCCAGGATACCTGCCGGCCAACATCCAGGTTTGAAAGAATGGAGTCCAGTCGATGTATTTTCTGATTTCTTCTAATGGATAGTTAGTAAGAATTTTGTTTCCCAAAAACTTCGGCTTTGTTATCACAGAAGCATTCCAATCAATTTTGCTTTTATTTTTTCTAGCTTCTTCTAAAGTAATGTAATTCTTCTCTTGCTTGCGACCTTCATAGTCTGATCGCATTTTTTCATATTCCTTCTTGAAGCGGATTTTGATTCCGTCAAAAGTATCCTGATTGACAAATTCACTGGCGACAGGTACACTGCGAGAAGCATCTAATACATGCACAACCGGACCGTCATAAACCGGATCAATTTTAACGGCTGTATGAATGCGGGAAGTTGTAGCACCACCAATCAATAAAGGTAATGTCATCTTCTCACGTTGCAT
>JANODK010000069.1:0-29697 GCA_031412655.1 Chryseolinea sp. | reverse complement strand
GAAGAGAAGCTTTATCAGCCACAGCATTACTTCTGGGAGGTACGATTGTTGGTTCACAAACTTTTTTATCAGGATGCAGCAATCCAGAGAAGAATAATATTCCCTTTGGACCGGAGGATATTTCATTATTGGATGAAGTAGTCGATACCATTCTTCCGGAAACATCTGATTCACCGGGGGCAAAAGCAGCGAAGCTTGGTGAGTTCATGAAAATAATGGTGACCGAATGTTACAGCGCTGAAGATCATAAAATTTTTGAAGCCGGTATTTTATCCATACGGGAGGCAAGCGAGAAAATGTTTGGAGATGATTTTATAAAACTGTCTGCGGAACAAAAGAATGATTTACTTTCTTCGCTGGATAAAGAGGCGAAGGAAAATAAAACAGAAAAATCACCAACCCATTATTTCACGATGATGAAGCAACTTGCGGTTTGGGGATATTTTACTTCTGAACCAGGCGCTACGAAAGCGATGCGTTATGTTGCCGTTCCCGGAAGGTTTGAAGGATGTGTTCCGTATAAAGAAGGTGAGAAGGCGTGGGCAACATAGTTTGAAATCAAAGAATTAAATTACCCCTCGTGCCAAGGTACTATTAAGAAACAAGTTTTGCTCCGGAGGAGCATCCTGTTTATAGCATCGGCATTATGATTTTCACCAGACTCCGGAGGAGCCACCTGAAAGCATTTATTTTTCGTAGTAAAAAACTAGAGCAGCTCCTTATTTGTGACAACTATTCGAAATACAAGGTGGCTCCTCCGGAGCCTGTTCATTAAATTTATTCTAATTCTATAAACACGCTGCTCCTCTAGAGCAAAGATTATAGTAAATGTGCCCTTACAGTGTGTGCCAAGAGAGTAGTGGATAAAAATTAGGATGCCACAACTTTCTTCATTGTCTTCTTCAAACTAGCGCGTGCCATTAACGTAGCGGTAATGGTTAACACTGCTCCAAGTAACATCGGTGCTCCAGGTAAATAATAGGGTGTTGTTTTATCCGTAAAGTAGGCAAAGGTATTCGTCATCAGCGGAGGTCCGATGATTGACGTTACACTCATCAATCCGGTAAGTGCACCTTGCAGTTCGCCTTGTTCATTGGCGGGTACTTGCGTAGAGATAATACCCTGCAACGCTGGACCGGCAATTCCGCCCAAACAATACACAACTGTGAAAGCAAACATCATCCACGATTGAGTGGCCAATGCAAAAAGCGTAAAGCCCAGTGCGTTCAAACCTAATCCTACGTAAACACTTCGTTGTTGTCCGAGTGCAGGTATAATGAAACGGATCAATCCACCTTGAACAACGGCAAAGACTAATCCGACAACGGCCAATGAATATCCGATCATGGTAGGGCTCCAACCAAATTTCTCAATAGTATAAAATGACCAGTTTGTTTGTACAGCATGTGATGATATGTATACTAAAACAAGCGATGCTACTAATCCAAGAATAACCGGGTAGCGTTTTAGGTTTAGCAACGAGCTTATGGGATTGGCGCGAGACCAATCAAACGTTCTTCTGTTTTCTGGTTTGAGTGATTCCGGTAATATAAAGAATCCGTAAAGGCAATTAAGCAACGATAGAGCCGCAGCAACCATAAACGGAACTCGTGAGCCCAGTGGTTCCAACAAGCCACCCATCATTGGACCAATGATAAAACCTAATCCAAAAGCAGCACCAATTATTCCGAAGTTTTGTGCACGCTTTTCAGGAGTGCTGATATCAGCAATGTAAGCAGCGCCCGTAGTGAAACTCGCACCTAACATACCGGCAATTATGCGACCTAAGAAAAGCCAACCTAATGTAGGAGCAAGTGCTAAAAAGATATAATCTACACCGAAGCCAAAAAGTGACGCAAGTAGGATTGGTCTTCTTCCATAACGATCACTTAAGCCACCAATAATCGGAGCACAAATAAATTGCATGAAAGAATATGCGAACAACATCCATCCGCCATAGCGTGAGGCTTCGCTCAAGGTGCCACCTGTAAGTTCCTGTATAAGTTTTGGCATTACCGGAATGATGATGCCTAAACCAATAATATCAATGAGAAGTGTTACAAAGATGAAACCGAGGGCAGGACGTTTAGAAGACATATTAATATTGAATGATCTTGGCAAGGTAGACTAATTTTGAAAATGCACCAACGGGTTCAAAGTTCAAAGTTTAAAGTTCCAAGTTTAAGGTTCCAAGTTCAAGGTTAATGTTATAAATCATTGAAGGCAATTACTACTTTGCTTCCGGTTACATTGAGGAGTGTGATTTTCTCTAACAGGTTCTGTTTATTTTTTAATGAGACATCAAATGTCATTATGCACACTTCGTTAAAAGATTGCTCAAGAATGGATAAGTCAAAATCTTTTATAAGTCGCATTACTTCAGGTGTGGATGCATAATCATAAGTAATGGAAATTTTTTCTTTGACTTCTTCTTCGATGATCACGGCATTTTTCAACGCATCTTCAGCTGCAGCTTTGTAAGCACTTATCAATCCGCTAACTCCTAGCTTTACACCTCCAAAGTAGCGCACAACTATAATCAATACATTGGTTAAATCATTCGATCGGATTTGTCCGAGGATGGGATCACCCGCAGAATGATTGGGCTCACCATCGTCAAACGCCCGGAAGTGCTTTTTGTCCGGGCCTAACATCCAGGCAAAGCAATGGTGACGAGCATCAAAATATTGTTTTCGAATGCCGTCCAGATTTTCTTTCACTTCTACTTCTGTTGTCACAGGAAAGGCAAAAGCAAGAAATTTACTACCCTTTTCTTTGTATAACCCGCTGGATGGTTTTTGTATCGTTCGGTAAGAAAATGCGGGCATGTGTAACCTATATGGGATTTTCAGTGTCTAAACCGTGTAAATATAATGTATCCTATAAGGCTGATAGTGTCCGCGTGTGGACATTGAAAAAATATATTGACTTTATGCACCCCCGCTCTTTCAATCTCAGTCTATAGAAAGTAATTAAAAACCGTAATCAACTAACCTCATCAATATGAAAAAGCAATTATCCCTTTTTGCGCTGGTCTTCTTACTGTGCGCTTCGTTCAGTTTTGCTCAAAATCGCGAAACACGAAATGTAGACACGTTCACTAAAATTTCATTTCGGGTTCCAGGCAAATTATACCTTCGTCAGGGAGCTGTGCAGAAAGTAGAAATAGAAGGTAAAAAAGATGTTGTGAAAGAAATTGAAACGGAAGTAAGTGGAGGGAAACTAGTAATTGGTAAAGAAGGAAACTGGAACTGGGGTTGGGGAGATAATGACGATGATGATGTGAATGTATACATCACTGTAAAAGATATTGAGGCATTGAGTGTAAGTGGATCTGGTGATTTAATTGGTGAAACAAAATTTACAGCAGGAGATCTTGATTTGAATGTTAGTGGATCAGGTTCATTGAAGCTTGAAGTAGAGGCTTCTGGTGACATGGAAGCAGATGTTTCCGGTTCAGGTGATATTGACTTGAAAGGAAAATGCAGAAGTTTCAATAGCGATGTAAGCGGTTCAGGTAAAGTAATTATGTCCGTAAGTATTTCTGAGAAAGCAGACTTCGGTGTTTCGGGTTCGGGAAGAATTATGGCAAGTGGTTCAGCACAAAAAGTAAAAGCTTCTATTAGCGGATCAGGAAAAGTGTTGGCATCTGATTTAGTAACCAACAGCTGTGAAGTACGCATCTCCGGTTCAGGCGATGTAGAGATTAATGTGAAGGGTGAATTGGATGCGAATATTTCTGGCAGTGGAACAGTTAGTTACAAAGGTAATCCCAGTAAAGTGAATAGTCATTCATCTGGAAGTGGTAAAGTGAGCAAGATGTGATTGTTGGAGAATATAGAATTTAGGAGCTAGAATTTAGAATAGAAGCGGAGGAGAAATCTTCCGCTTTTTTTATGACAAAAAATTACATTGACCAGATCTGCTGATTGAAGAATAGCGTATCATAAATTCTTCACTTTATAACACTAGCGAAATAATGAGATAATACTCTGCATGTAGTTTTGATGAAACAGTTATCCGATATGCCGTTACACCAAATTTCCAATTTCACCTGCTTTCTTTTTCGCAATTACCTCAGAGCATTACGATCAAAAAGATTGACGATAAATTACTTCAATCTTTTCTTAACCTTCAATTAAACTAAAACAGAAATGAAGAAAATCAGTAAAACACTTTTTGCAACGCTCGTATTTTCATTATTGATTGTTTGCGTGGCTCATGCACAGACAAATGACACACTAAAGGCAGCCTCTGTTCAGGAAAAGGCAGAAGCTATTGCCGCTCGAATGGAACGTGAGTTGTTATTGACCAAAAAGCAAACCAAACAAGTTTCACAACTTGCTACGCAACGTATTAACAATCTAAAAAAAAGAGATGGAAGCAATACTAATTCGATTGAGGCTATTGACATCGAATCAACTCAGAAGCTTTCTGCGATTCTTACAGAAGAACAATTTGCAGAGTATAAAGCGTTACGGGCAGACTTGAAAAACCAGCGAAATGAGCACGCCATGAAAGGTCAAAAATCGATTTCATATATTGAAGATATTGAGTTGGATTTTTAAACAATATTCATAGGAGACAACTTCTGGTTACTTAAATATCTATGAGAAACCTTAAACTACTTATTGCCTCTGCTGCCTTGGCAAGTTGTTGCGCACTATACTCATGTGATGATAACCCATTTTCCTCATGCAACCAGGAGTATTATTTTATTGGAGATAATGAGTTCACATTTAATATTCTCGATAAAAGAACAAAGGAAGATTTGTTAGCGTATGGACAGATCGGATACAACTATGATACTGTGAAAGTGTATTACGACAATTGGGAAGTCGCCTACAACGGTCCTGTACGCGGTGATGGTCGGATCACGCTAAGGTTTCTAAAACAAGAGGATGTGGGTGTTATTGACCAGCTCATTAGCAGGAGGTTTTACATGTATTTCAATCACCATGATATCGATACTATTGACTTTGCCTTTGAAACAAAAAAAAATAAGTGTAAAGAACAAATCATGAAAAGCCTTAAAGTATCATATAATGATAGTATTTATCTGGAGGGCCCAATTGAAAAATATTATGTAGACTTTTTGAAATAACACTTGTCAGCCTAATGTTCAACCTTAAATTCAAATGAAAAACCTTAAACTACTTATTGCCTTTGCTGCCTTGGCAAGTTGTTGCGCACTATACTCTTGTGATGAAAATCTATTTTCCTCCTGCCGCCAAGAATATTATTTTATTGGAGATAATGAGTTCACATTTCATGTTCTCGATAAAAGAACAAAGGAAAATTTGTTAGCGTATGGACAGATCGGATACAACTATGATACTGTGAAGGTGTATTATGACAATTGGGAAGTCGCCTACAGCGGTTCTGTACGAGGTGATGGTCTGATCGTGCTAAGGTTTCTAAGACAAGAGGATGTGGGTGTTATTGACCAACTCATTAGCAGGAGGTTCTATATGTATTTCAATTACCATGATATAGATACTATTGACTTTGCTTTTGAAACAAAAAAAATAAGTGTAAAGAGCAAATCATGAAAAGCTTTAAGGTGTCATATAACGATAGCGTTTATCTTGAAGGCCTCACGGATAGCGTTTTTGGTACACACTTCTTAAAAGAATAAACACCGTTTTTACATATCACTACTAATTTAACAACTATGAAAATCGATTTAACAAAACCAATCTTAATTCTGGCAATAAACCTGCTATTACTTTGCCAAACGTTTGCCCAGCAAACCGTTACCATAGCGGGTGCCGATTTTAAGGATGCAGCAATATTAAAAGACAGTCGTGTTGGCAAAGAGTATGTTGCCAATACCAACTATTCAACCTTCGCGAAAATATCTGCGAGTGCGTGGACAAACTCGAGTAAGAACACATACAGTCGTTCCCTGTTATATTTTAATCTACAATCTATTCCTTTAGGCTCCACAATACAGTCTGCCACGCTCTATTTATACAGCGATCCAACCATTAGCAGTCCAAGTGCAGCGGATGGTAATAGTCAGTATAGCGGATCAAATGCCTTTTATCTGGAGAAGGTTATACAAGAGTGGGATGCAACCATTGTAACCTGGAACAACCAACCCACTACTACAACAACAGATAGAATACTTGTTGCAGCCTCTACATCGGCTACTGAAAACAGACAGATAAACTTGAGTACCATTGTTCAAGGTTGGGTAAACAAGCCGGTATCCAACAGTGGTTTAAAGATGACACTCCAGAATGAAGTGTATTATCGTAGTAGAAATTATGCCAGCACCAACCACGTAAACACTGCCATACGTCCCAAACTGATCATTACATTTACTCCGCCTGTAGCAATTACTGAATGTGAAACACCTGATTTAACGGAACAAGAATTAATGGCATTGCCATGGTATGGAAATGAAACGTTTCTTACACATTATAACGATAGCCTTGAGCAAGCACACAATGCTCCTGCCTTTGCCAGAGCGCCAGATGTTGAAAGTCCATGGTTAAGTATTCCTCTTCAGTTCTGGGTTTACCAGATTGCAAATGGAAATCCTGGTGGTCAGAATGCATTTCCTAATGAAAGCTCATTTCAATTAATGATGGATAATCTGAACAATGCGGCCTATAACAACGGAGTGAAATTTCGCTATTACATTGGCGGTATTACGTTTGTTAACGATGCCAGTGCCTTAACCGTTAGTGGTTCAACAGAACAAAGAACCTTAGCTGAGTTACATAAAGATGTAAACGCAATGAACGTACACGTTGTTGACCAGTTATCGGGAGCAGGCGGTATTTACAATCCATTGTACAATGCAATTTTTATACCTCGAACAGTTGGGGGTGAAGAAAGATTGGCGGCAACACTTACACATGAAGCAGGTCATTTTTTAGGTCTTCAGCATACCTTTTATGCTTCTGGTATTATATGTTTAAGAGAGCCGGTGTCAAGGGGAATTGGTGCAACATTGTGCCCAAATGGTTCGCTCTTAATTAAACGCTGCAGTGTTACGGGTGACTTGCTGTGTGATACTGATGCAGACCCAAACATGGTTGCAGAGGGTGCATACAGCACAACTAACTGTACATGGGATGCTTTAGGAAAAGAAGATTACAATCATGATGTTTTTCATCCAGATCCGAGAAATATTATGGCATATGGCAACAATCGAACGCTACCATGCAGAACCCATTTCAGCACAGGGCAAAAAAATATTATTCACTATTGGGCTTATTCAAGACAGTTGAGGCCAAATTGGTTTACAAATGATAACAATAAGTTTGATCGCTTCGAACCAGATGATAATGCAATTGCCGCGCGCCCCATTGCGCTTGGCGAAACGCAATTGCACACATTTCATGTAACGGGTAGAACTGATAATGTAGATTGGTTAAGCTTTCCATATCCGTCAACAGGGTCGTTTTTTAATTATCAGTTGGTTGTCACACAAGTTGATGCAGCGGCTGTTGGTGTTGTAAATATTAACCTGAGAGATGTTAATGGTGGAGGAGCAGGCGCAAGGGTTAATGGTGTTGTAACAACTACAAACGGAAACGTAGTTACGTATACTATACCCTGTAATTTATTAACACCAGGAAGAGAATATCTGATTGAACTACCTAGGGGAAGTGCAAATACGCGTGATTACAGTGTTACGTTTCGCCTTGATGGAGTAAACCCAACCTCTATTTCAGGACCTTCAATTGTATGTAGCACCAATGAAACTTTTACACTCAACAATGTGCCGGTAGGTATTACAGGAATTATTTGGTCGCCAAGCAGTAACTTAACCTATGTATCAGGTCAGGGAACAACAAACTATGTAGTAAGGGCAAATGGGATTGGACCAGGAACAGTATCTGCGGCAATAGTAGGTAATTGCGGATCGTCATCCCCCGTAACAAGAAGTTTTAACGTAAGCAATGGTGGAGCCGTCACGTTTCTTGATGTTGTATCAGACTGTTATGAACAAGTTTTTGAAACCAATTATGCCAATGGTGCAAGTGTTTACAATTGGAGTGTTAACAACTTATCGACCGGGGCTACTAATACCTATTCGAATAAGCCTTATAAATTGAAAGTAAGTCTAGGCGAAGGAAACTATCGGGTAAACGTAGGCTCAGCTTGTGGTGGATCAGCAACGTTAGGTCAAAACTTCACGGTGGATTGCAACAGTTTAAATAGTTTTACAATTTCCCCTAATCCTGCAAATGAGGTTTTGTCAATTTCTCAGGTAGAACCTGCTACAACTGAAAAAAGTGTTTCACATAGTCCATTGCAGCGCTTTGAAGTTAGCCTATTGGATAATTCAGGTAATACCGCAATTCAACCTACTTCAAGTACGGACGGAACTCAACTTAGTTTAGATATAAAGGGATTGAAGAAGGGTCAATATATTTTACAAATCAATCAGGGATCCAAAACAAGTTCGCATCATATTCAGATTGAATAGAATCTATTAGAATATTTTTATAAACAAAGCCTAGGCAAGCAATCTGCCTGGGCTTTGTTTTTTGGATTAAACGATTATTAAAATGCCTATGAAGATGAAAGATATTCAGGTGGAGATTCCATAAATATCAGAATAGAAAGTTAGTATCTACTTGAAGATTATAGATGCACAACTAAACATGACAAATATTTAGATGAAGATTCTAAATACTCATGCGCAGTTGATAAATATTCAGATGATGTATACTGACGCATAGGTAATAGATATTTGCCTGAAGAATTTAGATACACCGACACAGATGACAGATATTCATTTGAGGACTATAGAAATAAAACAATAGATAATGAATATTGATGTGAAGATCGCCACGCTGGAGAAGCTATTCAACAAACGTAATTTATTTATGCGCAATCAATCCCTTCACAATAAGATATTGTGCCGACATGTAGGTAATCATAATCCAAACATTACCATAGGTAAGCGGCTCTAAAAATTTATTGATTGCTAATAACGAATCAGAAACCATAAAGAGTAATGCGCCTGCAAAGACCATCCAAAAACTGGGTGATATGGTTTTACCAAATCGCAGCAATGCATTTAATGTCATCACCACAAGTACAAGCGCGTACACTATTACCGGAATTTTTAAATCACCGAGTACCGGATAAAGCACAAACACCAAACCTGTTCCTGATAAAATAATTGGAAATGCAAGTCTTACTTTCTGAATTCCTTGTAATCCATTTTCACTTTCACTGTGTTGATGTTGGTGATAAGTAAAAATGTAGAACACATGGGATATTAAGAAGGCAATTAATCCCATCATAAAGAATGATCCATTAGTGTCATGAAACATCAAGAGAATATCACCAGCACCAGAAAATAATAAAGCAAATAGTAATGTGCGAGATCTATCTTCACTTGAAACCGTGGAGAGGTAGGAGAGAATGAGTGTGGTGATGATGAGTGGCTTGCAAATGGTTTGCAATATCTCAATACCTGCTATTAAGGAAATGATTTCACCAACACATACCAGTAAAAAACTAAACCATGCTATTTTTTTCATGCAATTGATTGAACTGATTTTCGTGAGAAGATTAAATATAGAAAAGCTGAAACGCTCAACACACTACAGGTAAAGAATGTAATGAAGAAGTTTGCTGAGTTGTTGCTGTAAATAAAACCAGAGAGTAATGCGCCAAGTCCAATGCCCAATTCCATAAAGATATAGAGCGATGCAACACCTCTTCCTTTGTGATGCTCATCACTCAAATCAGTCGCCCAGGCTAATAGAGTGGGAGATGTAGCACCATGCCCTAAGCCATATAGCGTTACACCGAGAATTAATTGAAATGATGTTGTTGCCAACCCAATAATAAACATCGCAGATGTAATTAATAAAGTAGAGACGATCAACACCGGTTGTCTTCCCCATTGATCAGAGGCCTTGCCACCAATCAATCGAACAAAAAGAATAGAGACGGTGAGGTAGGTAAACAGTAATCCTTTATTCTTTACACCTACAAATTGTCCAAAGTCTGGAATGATGGTGTAGACGGCACCATAAGCAAAAGCACAAAGAACCATCACAAGGCACGGCTTCCATACACGCGGTTCAAAGAGATCTGCTTTCTTTACCTTTAACAATCGATAGTGAAATGCTTGTTTATCGGTTACGGTTTCTTTTATTCCGAGTAAAATTAGAACCGAGAGAATTCCTAAAGCAGAAGAGCAATAGAACATTGCATTCAAACCAAAGTGATTCGCCAATGTTCCGCCTAGTGCAGGGCCGCTGGCCATACCTACCGTTCCGGCAGTTCCTAGCAAACCCATTGCTTCACCTCTTCGGTTTGCTGGAATGATGTCGGATAGGTAGGCAGTTTGTCCAGTGGGTGTAAACCCAGTTGAGAAACCATGTACAAAACGAAGCATAAGAAACCCGGAAACAGAAGTAAGTACAGGATAAATAAGACTACATATAAAACAGACGATTGAGCCAGCCATCATCACCGGTACACGACCAATTCTGTCCGCTAACTTTCCACTAAAAGGTCTTGATAGCATTGCAGTGAGTGTGAACACCGAGATAATAAATCCTTTGTATTCTCCACCACCCAAATTAGTAAGGTATTCCGGAAGTTCTGGGATCAACATATTAAAACTCGCAAAGAATAACAGCGAGCTTAAACAGACAAGCCAGAATTGCGAAGTGTATATTTTAGTCTGAATCAAAGTGTGTTCAGTCTTTGAAAATGAAAATTCTATTGCTGCTCCGGAACTTCCTGTGCACCTAACAAAAATGCTTTTATAAAATCATCCAGGTCGCCATCCAACACGCTTTGCGCATCATGACTTTCAACTCCGGTGCGGGCATCTTTCACCAACTTGTAGGGATGCAATACATAGTTTCGGATTTGCGAACCAAAATCAATTCGCATTTTTCCGGCTTCTACTTTGTCGCGTGCAGCATTTCGTTTATCCATTTCAAGTTGATACAACTTTGACTTCAGCATTTGCATGGCGCGTTCGCGATTAGCATGTTGCGAGCGTTCCACCTGACAAACAATTACAATACCTGTTGGTTTGTGCGTGAGCTGAACTTTCGTTTCAACCTTATTTACATTCTGACCACCGGCACCACCAGAGCGTGATGTATGCAATTCAATATCGGCAGGATTAACTTCAATTTGTATGGAGTCATCTACTTTCGGATAAACAAAGATGGAAGCGAAAGAGGTATGTCTTCTTTGATTTGAATCGAATGGAGAAATGCGCACTAAACGATGCACACCAATTTCAGATTTTAATTTTCCGTAGGCAAAAGGTCCATCGATTTCGACTGTTGCAGATTTAATACCCGCAACATCACCTGATTGATAATCGATTTGTGAAACCTTATAGCCACTTTTCTCACCCCACATGATGTACATGCGATTAAGCATATCAGCCCAATCCTGACTTTCCGTTCCACCGGCACCCGGGTTGATTTCAATAACGGCACTAAGCTGATCTTCTTCACCACTTAGCATTTTTTTGAATTCAAGTTCTTCAACCGCCTTGGCAGTTTTTTGAAAGTCGCGATCGAGTTCGTCTTCACCAACATCACCGGCTTCATGAAATTCATTCAGCACGTCAAGATCGTCAACGAGTTTGCTGACTTTGTCAAAAGCATCCGTCCAGACTTTTTTGGTCCGGATGTTTTTCAGAATGACTTCAGCTTGTTTGGGATTATTCCAAAAATCCGCCTGGTGGGTAATGTTTTCTTCGTCTGTTATTTCGATGCACTTACGATCGTAGTCAAAGATACCTCCTTAAGGCGGAGGTGCGGGCCTTCAAGTCTTTCAACTGTTCTGTCGTCATTTTCTTGAGTTAAGTGAAGTAGAGTGCAAATATATTTATTTCGCATCATCTCAGAAATCTACTTTTCAAACAAGGGTTGGAAACAATTATATTGGCTTCTGGTTTAATTTCAAATTAACCTATTTTATAAAGAGCGTATATTTTTTTACCTTAAGTGCTCCTAGTTTCCTGTTCCATGCATGTAATAGCTCTTTGGTTCCTTCGCTCCTATCAAACATTGCCTTTTCACCCTTTGCGAAAGGTCCGGATTTTATTTTTCAGCACCATTATTTCAACGCTATTCACCATTGCGTACGCATTTATCGGAAATCTAATAGGGTTTTCGGTTGCCTTCTATGCAATGATCGTAATTTCGGTTCTTTTTGTTATGATTCTAGTTGGTCTGCGTATCGGCTGGTCCCATCTATTTCTGGCGTGGGCATTCATCGTTATATCTTGGCTCACTTTGCTTTTTTTGATTTTATATTCAGGTGGAGTTACATCTTATGTTCTTCCCTGGCTGGCTGTACTTCCGGTGCTGGCGTTACTATTTTTAAACTTCAAAGTTTCCCTGATATGGACGATCATTAGTGTGATTACTATGTTGGTTTTCTGGCTGGGCGAATCGTATTTGCCGATTCAAAACTTCTTCAGCATTCCACCAAAAGCATGGATCGTATCGTTATCGATGGGTTTACTATTTCTATTGCTTATAATTACCCGAATTTTTGAAAAGCAATTGTCATTTCTGCTTTTTCAGGTTGAGGAGCAAAACGAAGGGTTGCGCGCAACTGAAGAAGAGCTGCGTCAAAATCTGGAAGAACTCAAATCCATACAAGATGTTCTAGCCATGCGCGAGGCAGAATCGAGAAGTATTATTGATACTCTTCAAAAATATTTCTTAGTTACAGAATATGATACCCGCGGCAAAACACTTCGTGCAAATGATAAGGTGATGACGTTAAGTGGGTTAACCACATCTCGCGACATTGGCAAAGCCACGCGAGATATGATGGATTCAGCGGATTGGGTGGACTTCCAAAAAAACTGGCAAACCATATTAAGGGGAGAAGCGGTAAGTCAGGAATTTCATATTCATACAAAGCAGGAAGAACATTGGATCAATACAACGTTTGCTCCCATATCAAATAAAGATGGTGAAGTACAGCGTGTTCTTGCCGTTGGGCATGAGGTTACCCTGATCAAAAAACAGCAGCAGCAAATAAACGCAATGAATATGAGTCTGCGAGACTCACTGGTGTCGTTAGAAAAACAAAATTATGCTTTGCAGCTTAAGCGAAAAGAAATTGAACAGAGCAAAGTGAGGCTCGTAGGCTATACACATGAATTAATGAAGCTTACGCGGATGCCTGCGCTGCAGGCAGGTGACTTCAGCATTTCGTTGGAGCAAATATTACGCATATCAACGTTAACACTTCAAACATCAAGGTTGAGCTTATGGCGATATGATGAAACACAAAAAGTGATTCAATGCATAAAAGTTTATCATCAACGATCCAACGCTTTCGATTCAGGTGTTACATTACATTCATCTGATTTTCCAATTTATTTCGATACCATTCTTAAGGAAGAAATTATTGTAGCCGACAATGCGAGAGAGTTTAATGCTACTCATGAGTTTAAAAATAATTACCTAATTCCCAATGCTATATTTTCAATGATGGATGTGCCACTGGTGTTCGATGGAAAATTCTATGGTATAATTTGTTGCGAACAGGAGGACAATTTGCGGGAATGGAATGCGGAAGACATCACATTTGCCAAATCGGTTGCTGATATCATTGTGCTGGCATTAAGTGCTTCAAAAAGAAAAGAAAATGAATTGATGATTGTAGAACAAAACAAAATGATTCAGATTCAGAATGAGGGATTAATGAAATTTTCAGAAGAGATTAAAAGCATTAATAAATCTCTTGAAGCGCGTGTACGAGAACGAACTGAAGCACTTGAAAAGCAAAATATGCATCTTTCTGAATACGCCTTTGTCAATGCGCATTTGCTGCGCGGTCCGCTTTGCAGGATTTTAGGCTTGGTAGAACTTCTTGAATTCAATAAGGGCGGAAGTGATTCAAAACAGGTATATGAATTCCTACGGAAATCAACCGAAGAACTTGACGGTATAGTAAAGAAGATTACTTCATTGCTGGATACCGGACTTTATTTTGATCGGAAAGAATTTATAAATACCAAGTCCGAATTGTAAAGGCTATTTATAAACGAACGAATAGCCACAACAACACAATTCACATCCTTCGCATACGGAATAATTTTTAGTCCGCTATTTTTTCGTTAAGAAAGAATAAACGGTTGTGGTCGTATAGGTTTCCCCAGGATTTAAAACCACAGATGGGAACGCGGGTTTGTTTGGTGAGTCGGGATAATGTTGTGTTTCAAGACATAATCCGCTTCGGTGTTTGTACGCCACTCCACCTTTTCCAATTAATGTTCCATCTAAAAAATTTCCAGAGTAAAACTGAAGACCGGGTTCGGTCGTGCTCACTTCTACTACTCGTCCACTGGTGGGTTCGAATAGTTCAGCAACTTTTCGCAGCGTTTTTCCATCAGAAGGATTAAGCACCCAGCAATGATCATAACCCAATCCAAATTTTAATTGTTCGTCATCCTGAGCAATGCGAGATCCAATCGTTGTAAGCCTATTAAAATCAAAGGGAGTATTGGTTACGGATTTTAATTCACCTGTAGGGATCAATGTTTTATCAACAGGTAAAAGCTGTGGTGCATCTATCATCAGTTCATGATTCAGAATATCCCGGTTGGCATCTCCCGTTAGATTAAAGTAGGTATGTTGTGTCAGATTAACAATTGTCTTTTTATCGGTAGTAGCATGATACTCTATCTTGAGTTCATCTGCATCAGTAAGAGCGTACACGACTTCCGAAATCAAATTTCCTGGATAGCCCTCT
The DNA here is from genome assembly GCA_031412655.1 of Chryseolinea sp. GTDB lineage: Bacteria > Bacteroidota > Bacteroidia > Cytophagales > Cyclobacteriaceae > Chryseolinea. The sequence continues at coordinate 14,964 of JANODK010000069.1, read as the reverse complement.
TCACCATCGGCACTGGTATAGGTGAGTTTCAATGATGCCGAATCTGGTAGCACTTCAATGATCCAGAATACTTTGTCAAAACCTTTCAAGCCACCATGCAAGTGATTCGCATCGTTGTTGGTAGCCAGCTTGAATGAAGTTTCATCGAGTGTAAATTTTCCTTTCGCAATTCGATTTCCGTATCGTCCTATCAATGCGCCAAAGTAAGGACTGCTTTTTAAATAGGATGACAAGGAATCATATCCCAATACAACATCGGAAAACTGTCCTTGCTTATCGATGGTTTTAAGTGAAGTAATAATACCACCATAATTGATTACGCTCACCTCAACTCCATTCGCATTGCGAAGTGTGTAGCGTGTTACCTCGTTTCCATCGGGCAGAACTCCAAAAGGTGAAGTGGTTACGGAATGTTTTGCAACTGGTGTTTGTGTTTCTTCGGAAACCTTTTGACTTTTTTTGCAGGATACAAGGAGTGTTAAACCGATCAAGCTGAGCAAAGTAAATCGTGTCATAGTATTAATTTAAAGGTTATCGATTGAATATTTTTCCTTGATATATAGGATAAACGCATCGTTCATTTATTTTTCATTTCTACCGTAATTGTATTTGGCCTTTACCATTAGAACAAGACTTAGAAAGGTATTGCAATCCGGCAATGGTAGTATTTAAAAGTCCACTGAGTAGTCTGCTCATACATTCTAAACATAATATGCTGTTGCTTTAACATTATTTGATCTCCAACACCACAACCGAGAATGGTGGAAGCTTTACCTGAATGGTATTGCCTTTTAACCGCGCTCCATTAAATGGTGATGGTTTAATCTTATCCGCCTGTTCAAAAGAATTGTAGTCCTGCAATTTAGAAGAGGTTAATATCCGACCTGAAATGGTTTTGTATTCGACTCCCATGGATTTTAAAGTGATCTCTTGAGCATTCTTTGCATCGATATTCACCAGTGAGATGTGTGTAACTCCGTTCTTATCGATCGAGGCTGATGCTGAAACAGCAGGTAGTTTCTCTGAGCCAACGGCATATTCATTTGTCTTTATAGACAATGGAATGAGTTTGGCGTCCTGATGAACATTATACATCTCCATAACATGATAGGTAGGAGTCAATATCATTTTTTCTTCTTTGGTTAGAATGATAGCTTGCAATACATTGATTGTTTGTGCCAAGTTGGCCACTCGCACACGGTCCGCATGATTGTTAAAAATATTTAAAGTAGTGCCAGCAATCATGGCATCGCGCATCGTGTTTTGCTGATATAAAAATCCAGGATTTGTTCCGGCTTCTACATCGTACCAGCCACCCCATTCATCCACCACTAAGGCAACTTTTTTCTTCGGATCATATTTATCCATAATTGTAGAATGGCGGGTTACCAGTTCCTCCATTTTCAATGCCTCTTTCATTGTTGCAAAATAGGTGTCCTCATTAAACTCAGTCGCAGAACCTTTTTTGTTCCAATTAATAACCGAGTAATGATGTAGTGCCACACCATCCAGCATGTTGTGAGGGATGTCGCGCATCAATACTTCTGTCCAATTGTAATCAGAGCCATTGGCACCCGATGCAATTTTAAAAAGATCGCGGCCGCTCATGAATGTGGCGTATTGACGATAGATATTCGCGTAATAATCGGGCGTCATATTTCCGCCACAACCCCAGGCCTCATTGCCAACACCCCACAAAGAAACATTCCACGGTTTCTCGCGGCCGTTTAGCTTACGCAGAGTTGACATTGGGCTTACACCATCAAAATTTACATAATTCACCCAGTCTGATAATTCCTTTACTGTTCCACTACCAACATTTCCTGCGAGATAAGGAGAAGCTCCGATGGCTTCGCATAGGTCGAGAAAATCGTGTGTACCAAAACTATTATCTTCTGTAACACCGCCCCACCAAACGTTTACCATTTTAGGTCTTTCGGCTTTTGGTCCGATGCCATCTTGCCAATGATAGGTATCCGCAAAGCATCCACCTGGCCAGCGAAGGTTAGGCACTTTTAATTTTTTTAATGCTTCAATAATATCAGTGCGTACTCCTTTTTGGTTTGGGATGGTCGTGTTGCCTTCACCTACGTAAAAGCCACCGTAAATACAACGGCCTAGATGCTCGGCAAAATGGCCATAGATGTTTTTATTAATTACCGTTTGTGGATCATACGCCTGCAGAATGATCTGAGAGGTTTGTTGACCAAATGATGGAGTTAGAAATCCAATCAGAAGAATAATTAACCAAAGAGAATTGTTTCGTTGCATAAGTAAAGTTGCTTTAGTTTTCGATTAATATGGTTATGATATCCCAAGAAGTATCCAGTTGGGATTTAATTTTAACTTGAAAACAATTTTTTTTTGGATATATAAATTTCCAGGTTCAAAAAATGATTATGTTCGATCAATGGCATAACTGAAATTTTAGGCGATGCAAAAAAATCGAGACAATTTTTCATAATTGTGCGATTGAGTGTCAGTGTATTTAAATAAACTTTACGCCCTCCTGATGGAGCTTGCTGTACTTGTTCTTATCGAATACAAAATAGAAAGCACCTTTGCGGGATGATTCCTTCTCTTTTTCGCTAAGCTTAGTCAGAATTCCGAGAGCCAGAATTTTGCGAGTAAAATTTCTTTTGTCAAGTTTTTGCTCATAAATTGCTTCATATAAATTCTGCAACTGAGGAAGCGTAAATTTCTCCGGAAGCAACTCAAACCCGATGGGATGATTCGAAACTTTCTGCTGAAGACGTTCCTTTGCTTTGGCCATCATTTCTTTATGATCGAAAATCAAATACGGGATTTTATCCATCGTGAACCAGCGCGCCTCATGATCTTGCTGAAGCTGTTCATTGTACTCTGCGATATTAATAAGAGCAAAGTAGGCTACTGAAATTACCCGACCCGCAGCATCGCGATTTACCTTACTGAAGCAATAGAGTTGCTCCATGTAGATGTTCTTCATACCTGTGAGTTGATACAGAACTCGGATCGCTGCATCATCGGTACTTTCATTGGGATTGACAAACCCACCCATCAGTGACCATTTTCCTTTCTCTGGTTCAAAACCGCGTTTAATCAGTAATGCTTGCAATTGCTGCCCATCAAAGCCAAAGATGATACAGTCAACAGCCACTAATATTCCTTCCTGACTTTTGTATTTATCGATATCCATTGATGGGAGGGTCTATATAATTTTAAATATCCTAAATATTACCAGAACTTAACATATAGAGCTGTTAAAATTAGAATGGTCATCACAATCATCACCAGCGTAGATGAACTTACCTTGAACATTTCGCGATCGATGTCAAATGCTTTTGGGTTAATTTTTGGTCCGGCAAGGCTCATGAGAATCATCACGATCATAGTAAAGAAGAAAGACAAGCCCATGCAAATAAGGAAGGGTATTTCAAATCCACCTTCACCATTTGGAAATGCAGTATAGAATATCGTTTCATTTCCTAAGACAGCCGGAGCGAATTCATTAAAGAAAACGGACAGTACAAATCCTGTAATTACTCCAGCGATTGCTGCAGCACCAGTTGTGCGTTTCCAAAACATGCCGAGTATAAACATTGCAAAAACACCGGGACTGATAAAACCAGTATATTTTTGAATGAAGGTAAATCCACCTTCTCCTCCAATTCCCAACAAATCTTCCCAAGTAAAAATTACCGCGATAATCATAGCTGCAACCACCGTTAATCGACCAACCCAAACTAATTTCTTTTCGTCAGAATTCTGATTAAAATATCTTCTGAAAATATCCAATGTAAAAATGGTTGAGATGCTATTGGCCTTACCTGCTAATGAAGCAACAATAGCCGCGGTTAATGCGGCAATGGATAATCCTTTTAAACCCGTAGGAAGAAATCCTAATATTGCCGAGTAAGCACCATCTTTACTTCCGCCTTCCAGTTGTGGAAGATGACCATTTTTATATAATACAAAGGCAGCAATTCCGGGAAGCATTACGATCACGGGCATCATCAGCTTTAGAAAACCAGCGAATAGAATTCCGGTGCGCGCTGTTTTTAAATCAGCACCCAACGCACGCTGCGTAATGTATTGATTGCAGCCCCAATAATTAAGGTTCACAATCCATTGGCCAGCGAAGTACATGGCAATGCCGGGCAACACTAAATATTTATTGATATACTCTTGAGAAGAATCTACTGTTGGTTTGTCTAAAATCATTTTAAAATGATCGGGCGCATTATCCATTAAAACTTTAAAACCATTTAGTGCACTTGAGCCCATTCCAAATTTTTCGCTCACAATAATCAATGCAAGATACGTTGTGGCGAGACCTCCAATAATTAACACACCAACTTGAATTACATCAGTGTATCCAATTACTTTCATTCCACCAAGTGTTATCACCAAAGCAAACAAGGCAAGTCCAACCATAATAAGATGTAACGATTCTCCTCCCACTAATCCGTTGATGGCAACAGCACCTAAGTAAAGTATAGAAGTAAGATTGACGAACACATATAAGAATAACCAGAACACCGCCATGATCAACGCTACCGTTTCATTATACCGCGTCTTTAAAAACTGAGGCATAGTGTATATTCTATTCTTCAGATAGATTGGAATGAACCACACGGCAATAATGATCAATGCAATGGCAGCAATCCATTCGTATGCCGCTACTGCAATGCCTACAAAATATCCTTCACCACTCATTCCAATAAACTGCTCGGCTGAAATATTGGATGCTATCAACGAGGCACCAATCGCCCACCACGTTAATGAACCTTCTGCGAGAAAAAAATCTTTTGTATCCGTTACAGCTTTCTTTTTGCGTTGATAAATCCAATAACCGTATCCAGCAACAATGCAGAAGTAGGCAACAAAGACTAAGTAGTCGGGAAGCGCGAGCGAATTGTTCATAGCGATATCAAGGTTTGGAGATTAAGGTAGTAGGTGAGGAGTGAGAGATATTTTAGAGTTTTAATTTTAAGTTGAATAATTTATAAAATACCGTCATGGAGAGGAGGCTTTTAACGTCTCTTTGAAAATGCTGACGAAGCAATGACGATCTGTTCATTTATTTATAATACATTTCGTTCCAGCGCAGTTCATTTCTAAATTGATGGAGATCTGTTTTCTTGCCGATCAATACACACTCGATGTTGGCCATCTCGGCAAAGTCAATCAAATGTTCGGAAGTTAAATTCTGACTGTAGCAGGTATGATGTGCACCGCCTGCATAAATCCATGCGGCACAACCCGTTTGCATATCAGGATATGGTTTCCACAAAACACGTGCAACAGGAAGTTTAGGAAGATCATGTTTAGGAGCAACGGCTTCAACTTCATTTACTAATAATCGAAAGCGATTACCCATATCAATAACAGAAGCATTCAATGCAGGCCCTGCAGAACTGTTGAATACCAATCTTACCGGATCTGCTTTTCCACCAATACCTAATGGATGAATTTCGCACGAAGGTTTTCCATCGGCAATGGATTCACAAATTTCAAGCATGTGCGAACCAAGCACCATTGGATTGGAGGGATCAAAATGATAAGTATAGTCTTCCATAAATGAATTTCCGCCTTTCAATCCACTACCCATTACTTTCATGGCGCGCACCAATGCGGCTGTTTTCCAATCACCTTCACCAGCAAAGCCATACCCTTCGGCCATTAAACGTTGCGCAGCGATACCAGGTAATTGAACCATGCCGTGAAGATCTTCGAATGTATCGGTAAAGCCTTTAAAGTTTCCTTCTTGTAAAAATGTGCGTAAACCGATTTCAATTTTTGCAGCATCGCGTAATGATTGGTATTTGCCTGTACCTTTACGCAACGAGGGAACTACATTATATCGTGCTTCATATTCTGCTGTCAATTTATCGATATCACTATCAGAGACCTGATTGATTACCTTCACTAAATCGCCAACACCAAAACCGTTTACTGTATAGCCGAATTTAATCTCTGCTTCTACCTTATCGCCATCGGTAACAGCCACTTGTCTCATGTTATCACCAAAGCGACAAAATTTTCCGCCTTGCCAATCGTGCCAACCCGCTGCAGCACGAATCCATACATTTAATCTTTCCTGAACATTTACATCCTGCCAATGACCTACAACTACTTTTCTATTGAGACGCATGCGCGACATGATGAAACCAAACTCACGATCGCCATGTGCGCTTTGATTCAGATTCATGAAATCCATATCAATAGTTGACCATGGAATATCGCGATTGAATTGAGTATGTAAATGCAGTAACGGTTTTTGTAGAATCTTCAATCCACCAATCCACATCTTAGCAGGAGAGAAGGTATGCATCCAGGCAACAATACCGATACAATTCTTTGCCGTGTTAGCGTCCTGACATAATTGATAAATTTCTTCTGAAGACTTCAGTACAGGTTTGAATACTACTTTCACCGGAATGGAAGATGAAGCATCCAGTTCTTTTACAATTTGTTGAGAATGCTCCGCTACTTTTTTCAGCGTTTCTTCTCCATATAAATGTTGGCTTCCGGTTACGAACCATACTTCGAATTGTTTTAATAGCTGCATGTTTAATTTAAAATTTTAGAATTTAGAATTTTCCTCACGTACCGTTAACCTTGTACTCATTGCCCGTAATACGAATCAGGCCCGTGTTTGCGTTCAAAATGTTTTTTGATGAGCGCATCTTTAAGGCGAGGTGATTTCGGATTGATTTGTTCAGTAAGCATTGCCATTTGTGCAACTGATTCCAGTACTGCGCTGTTGTAAACTGCTTTCTCCGGAGTTTTCCCCCAAGTGAAAGGCGCATGATTGCCAACGAGAATCATTTCCACTTCTTCATAGCTCAGCTTTCGGTCTTTCAAACAATTCATAATTTGAAAACCAGTTTCGTATTCATAATCACCTTTGATCATCTCATCACTCATTGGGGGAGCACAGGGAATATCAACAGTATTATGATCTGCATGGGTTGTTCCAAAGATTGGAATATCGCGTTGAGCTTGTGCCCATGATGTTGCATAGGTAGAATGGGTGTGAACGATGCCACCAATCTTTTCCCAATGCTTATATAGAACAGCGTGTGTTTTAGTATCAGATGAAGGACGAAGTTTTCCTTCTACTATTTTTCCATCAAAATCAACAATCACTATTTTCTCCGGAGAGAGTTCATCATATGGGACACCACTGGGTTTGATAGCAAATACTCCTAAGTTCCTATCTACTGCACTTACATTGCCAAAGGTAAAAAGCACAAGCCCCAACTTAGGTAGCTGCATGTTGGCTTCGTAAGCAGATTGTTTGATGTGATTGTATTTAGACATTAGTCGTTAAATATTAGAAACTAGACATTTGACACTAGACTTTAGATATTAAACAGAACTTCAAAACTCAAGCATGAGACTCTGAAAGAACAGGGGATGATTTTTGTTCAAGCATTGCGCCAAGCGCTTTGTATTTTTGAAAACGCTTCTCATAAATTTTTGAAGCGGATGCATTGGGTTTGTATTCCTGGTCAAAGCCTTGTCCCATCGTTTTCATTGCTTCTTCAACAGTTGGATAAATTCCAGCGGCTGTTGCGGCAAACATGGCAGCACCTAAAGCACAAGTCTGTTCTGATTTATGAATTCGTATTGGCATATTCATGACATCGGCCATCACTTGCATAATGTAAGGAGACTTACGTGCAACGCCCCCAAGTCCGATGAGCCCTTTCACAGGAACACCTTCATCATTAAAGCGATCAACAATGGATTTTGCACCAAAGCATGTTGCTTCCACCCATGCTTTAAAAAGATGAGGGGCTTCACTTCCTAAGCTTAAACCCGTGAGCGCACCTTTTAATAATTGATTAGCATCAGGAGTTCTTCTTCCATTCAGCCAATCGATCGCGAGCTCATTATTTTCATCTAAAGGAATAGCTGCAGCTTGTCGCGTGAGTTCAGGAATAAGTTTATCGAGTAGTTCATCTTTTAGTTTTGCAGCAACATCAGCGCTAACATTGGAAGATGATTTCAAAACATTTGTAATCGGCCAGGCCAATACATTTTTGAACCAGGCATAGGTATCCCCAAAGGCAGATTGCCCTGCTTCTAAACCAATCATGCCTGGAATGATTGAGCCATCGACTTGCCCACAGATACCTCTTACCAATTTTCCAGTCATGTCCTTTGTTGGAACCACCATCATATCGCAAGTGGAAGTACCCATTACTTTACTTAAATGATAGGGTTCAATCTGCCCACCGACTGCGCCCATGTGACAATCAAATGCTCCAACGCCAACAATAACATCTGTTGATAGGCCCAATCGCTCTGCCCATTCTTTGCTTAATGTTCCCGCAGGGTTATCAGCTGTATAGGTATCAGTAAATAATCTGGAAGTAAATCCTTTAAGTAGCGGATCAAGCGATGCGAAGAAATGATCGGGAGGTAATCCACCAAACTCTTCAGCCCACAATGCTTTATGTCCTGCTGAACACACACCGCGTTTCATTTGGTGAACATCTTTTCCTCCTGTCAATAAAAAAGGAATCCAATCGCAATGTTCTACCCAGGAATAACATGCTCTGCGCACCGCTTCATCTTCGCGCAACACGTGAAGGAGTTTTGCCCAGAACCATTCAGATGAATAAATACCACCAACAAATTGGAGGTAGTTGATATCATGCTTTTCAGCATGCTCATTAACTTGGGCAGCCTCTAATGTAGATGTGTGATCCTTCCACAGCACAAACATGGCATTCGGATTATTTTCGAAGCCGGGTAACAAGGCTAGTGGAGTTCCTGTTTTGTCAACGGCAATAGGAGTAGAGCCTGTAGTATCAACCGAGATAGCTTTGATGTTTTTTTGCACAGCTGCTCCAGCTTGGCGTAAACAATCTTTGATCGTTGTCTCTACACCATCAACATAATCTTGCGGATGCTGGCGGAATTGATTCTTAGATGGATTACAAAACAATCCATCACGCCAACGCGGATAATAAAACACGGCAGAAGCAACTTCCTTCCCGGTATGTGACTCTACTATAATAGAGCGCACGGAATCCGTTCCGTAATCAACGCCCAAAACAAATGCATCCTTGCTCATATGGCTTAAAGCGAACTAAATCGTTTGAATTGACTGCTAATGTACAATTATTTCTAATAAGTGTATATATAACAATTATTGTTTTGGATATTTTTGATCTTAAAATCTGACCAAGGTTCTGAATTGATTCATCAGTTCTAGCTATTTAATATGGTCTTAATCTCGAGACCTTTTTACGGAAGGTAGAGCAGAGAGGGTAACTAACAATTTTAGAAGTTACCATTAAACAATAAACATTACTATCCCTGCTCACAGCAAATTCGCGAAATGACTTTTGCATTTCATAGGAAGATCGTAGGCGCGCGTTCGCGCGGACTGCCTACGGAATTACTTGCAGATTCTAAATTCCGCGTATTAGCACACTTCGACTAAACATCACCACTCTGCTGCAAAATCTATTTTCAATTCATCGCATCGCATGGGTCAGCATTGAATGGATTAGTTTTTAAACAGGTAGTGTGAACTTTTCTTTTTCAAGGAATATAAGCACATCTTCATCAGAGACCATTGCAAACGATTTTTGTAACCCTCATTCAACTTCGAACACTATATTGATTGAACCCACAGAAGATTTTTTTTGGAGAATAATTATAAGTCTATTGACTTTATAGAGAATAATAATATATTTGCCAATAATCTACTAAAACGATAGACTTAAAGAATATGAAGACTTTCCACCACGGCCTTTCAGTTCTTGTAGCACTTCTCTTCATTGTGAATACTACAAATGCTCAGAACAGTTTAACATCCTCTCCAAAAACGGAGATCAATGAGACTAAAAATCCATTGAAAGATTTTGATCCTGCTAAAATCGCGACTGCAGAAAGCAGAAAGCAAAATAAAGTAGTTGCAATTACCGGTGTTCGTTTTGCCTACCCATTGGTTCAGAAATGGATTGACGATTACTACAAAATTAATCCGGAGGTTCAAATCATTATTGAACCAAGAGGTATGGCTGATCCTTCTAAGTATGATATTTTAATTGAAGCCTACGAACCAGATGCTGAAGTAAAAAAGAAGCGCGACTATGTATACATCGGTCGATATGCTATTCTTCCTGTAGCCAACAGTCATTCAGAGTTTTCAAAAATATATTCGAAGAAAGGACTTAATCAGGATTTGATTAAGCAACTTTTCTTCCATGACATTTTCTCCGACAAAGAAAACGAAGAAAAAATAGAAGTTCCTTTCACGATCTATACACGTTTGCAAAAAGCCGGTGCCCCCATCACGTTTACAAAATATTTTGGGTACGGACAAAACGACATTCGCGGAAAGGCAATTGCCGGATCGGATGAACATTTATTGAAAGCCGTACTTCGCGATACTGTCGGTATATCTTACTTCTCGTTGAATTTAATTTACGATCAAGCAACCGGAAAGCCTCATCAAGGTTTAACGGTTCTGCCTGTTGACTTAAATGGAAATGGGAAAGTGAACGATGAAGAGAAATTCTATGATGACCTGTCAACCGTTGTTCAACGTATTGAGGAAAAGGGTCAAAAGGATATCAAAAATATTCCGATTGAGTATTTGAATTTATCAGTGGATAAAGAGGGTTCAAGCCCTGAAGCCATTGCCTTTCTTCAATGGATTATTCAAAATGGACAAAATGATCTTCATGCTTTTGGATTTTTAAAGCCCGAACAATCCCGTTTGGAAAAAGAGAAGCAAAGCGAATTTGTTTTGAAAGGCAAGAAATAATCAAACAGCCCTACTTCTGTTGCCTCTAAGAAAATGCAAATTTTTTTGGAGCACCTTCTTGCCATCCAATACTAAACAACAAAATAACATACAATCAAACACAATCTGCCATGAGACAAATTTTACGATTCCTCATCCCCGTCTTTTTCCTCAGCAATGTGGCATTTGCCCAGAGCGTTATAAAAGGAGTGGTTAAAAACAATGGAGGTGAGCCCCTACCTGGTGCAAACGTAGTGATAAAGGGTACCACTACTTATGCTGTAACAGATCCCAATGGTCAATTCAGTATTCCAACACCAAAAAAACTTCCTTTTACAATACTGATTACTTCAGTTAGTTATAAACAACAAGAAATTGAAGTTTATGAATTCACGGATGAAGCATTCGAAATAAGCCTTGTAGAGGATGGCTTGTTGGATGTAGTAACCGTTACTTCCAGACGTAGAGAAGAAACAGCTCAAGAGGTTCCTATTCCGATCTCTGTTGTTAGTGGAGCACTTATAGAACAGACTGGTGCTTTCAATGTGAATCGTATTAAAGAACTTGTTCCATCGGTTCAACTTTATTCCTCCAATCCACGAAACACTGGGATCAATATTCGTGGCTTAGGTTCTCCTTTTGGACTTACCAATGATGGGCTTGATCCTGGAGTGGGCTTCTATGTAGATGGTGTTTATTTTGCGCGACCTGCAGTTGCTACATTAGATTTTATTGACATTGAACAGATTGAAGTGTTACGTGGCCCACAAGGAACATTGTTTGGCAAGAATACAACAGCGGGAGCTTTTAACATAACAACACGCAAAGCGGAATTTACGCCAGGTGCTGACTTCGAAGTGAGTTATGGCAACTATGGTTATGTACAAGCCAAGACTTCTATCACCGGACCACTTAGCAAAACATTGGCAGCGCGAATATCTTTTTCTGGTACACAACGTGATGGAACGATTAAGAATGTTAATACAGGAAAATATACGAATGATATTAACAACCTCGGTGTTCGTACACAGCTGTTGTTTAAGCCATCAGAAAATACTGCGATCACATTGGTAGGAGATCTTTCTCGTCAACGACCTGATGGATATGCTCAAGTAGTGGCTGGTGTTGTTGAAACGAAACGTGCTCCATATCGTCAATTCGGTGCGATCATTGCCGATCTTAATTATACATTACCAAGCCAGAATGCTTTTGATCGTGTAATTGATCACGATACACCTTGGAAGTCAGGTAATGATCTTGGTGGTGTGTCTCTGAACATTGACCAAAAAATAGGACCCGGTACACTTACGTCAACAACAGCATGGCGTTACTGGAATTGGGATCCATCAAACGATCGTGACTTCACTGGTCTACAAGCCTTAGCTAAATCTCAAAACCCATCGAAGCATCAAAACTGGTCACAAGAGATTCGATATGCTGGTGAAATTACATCATGGTTAAGTGGTGTTGTTGGTTTATTTTATGTTGACCAGGAAGTTAAGACGAATGGAACTGAAGAATCGGGTGATGCTCAGTGGCGCTTTTCAAAAAGCTCAACTAGCGCGCTCTGGGAAACGCCTGGCCTTTTTGAAGGATATGGTATCAACACAAACGCTTCTATTAAGTCGACAAGTGCTGCAGTATTTGCAAATGCTGATTTTGAAGTTGCAAAAGGATTGCACGTATTGCCAGGCCTTCGTTTCAACTATGACAAGAAAGATGTAAGTTATAATCGAACTACATACGGGGGGTTAGATACAGCAACGTATGCCGGAACAAAAGCCGAAAAGATAGCGCTGCAGAATATTAAGAATGGGGTTTACAGCAACCAATTTTATGTTGCCGATGCGGATGAAAATAATCTAACATATCAACTTACCATTGCATACCGAGTAAACAAACGAATTAACACCTTCGCCACGTATTCTACCAGCTTCAAACCAGTGGGCGTAAACGTAGCAGGACTTCCAACCGATGGTACTACTGGCGCAGTTCTAACCAACTTGGCTGTTATAAAACCTGAGGACGTGAATCACATTGAGGTTGGCGTCAAAACTACGCCTACTGATAATTTAACATTGAATTTAACGCTTCATAATACCAACATCAAGAATTACCAAACCAATGTTCAATCACCTGAGTTGGGAGTAAACCGTGGTTATATCGCGAATGCTGAAGAGGTAAATGTTAAAGGCGTTGAGCTCGATGCTAATTTAAGAGCCGGCAAATATTTTAACTTCTACGGTGCTTTGGCATACACTGATGGTACTTATGTGAAATTTACAAACGCGCCACTTCCACTTGAAGAAACTGGAACTACTGTAGTGGTTGATGGAGTGACAAAGCAACAAGCTTTTAAAGATATTTCAGGTGGTGATCTTCCCGGTCTTTCCAAATGGGCAGGATCATTAGGTGGTGAGTTTACAACGCCAGTCAGTTTCCTTCGTCAGGATGGAAAGTTCTTCCTCGGGTTTGATACGTATTATCGTTCCGATTTCTCGTCAAGTCCATCTCCTTCTGCATATTTAAATATTGATGGATATGCATTACTAAATGCAAGGATTGGCTTCCGCGCTACAACCGGAACATCAATATCTTTCTGGGTTCGTAACCTTTTGGATGAAGATTATTATGAGCAATTGCTACCTGCTGGTGGTAATGCCGGACACTATGCTGGCGTACTTGGCGATCCAAGAACATTTGGTGTAACAGTAAGACAATCATTCTAAATATTGTATTTTTTGCCGGGACAGAGATTGATTTGGTGGATCAATCTCTTACTGGTTTTTAGAACTTGTTCTATCAAAAAACCAAAACTGAGCTTTCTTCTTTAATTTGACACCGATTGGAGGAGAAACTCACTTTAGAATTATGAATAAAAATTTTGGGTTAGTATTAAGTCTGTTGCTCGTAGTAGGGCAACAGGCTTTTTCACAAACAAAGGAGTTTGAAACGGAGGAGCAAACATGGTTTGCATATTTCAATCAAACACGCTTCACAAATAAATCCGGTTTGTGGGTTGACTTACATTTGCGATTAACCGGAAACTTTGTTGATCAACCAGGCATAACAATCGCCCGGGCAGGGTACACGTATTATCTGAATGATCATGCAAAGCTAACTGCTGGATATGCCTTTGCGACACGATACTCAACGACAGGCGGGCCAAATGTTCCCGAGCATCGACCGTGGCAACAAATACAATGGACGGAGAAAAAGAATTGGTTTACCATGATGCAATGGATACGATTGGAAGAACGATTCCGACAAAAAGTTTCGGCTGGCGAGTTGATTGATGACTATAGTTTTAATTATCGTATTCGGTATAATATGGCATTTACTATTCCGCTAAAAGGAAAACAAGTTGTTGCTAAAACTCCTTTTCTATTTGCTAACAATGAAGTGATGATCAATTTCGGCAAAGAGATTGTGAATAATTATTTTGATCAAAACAGAGCGTTCGTTGGTTTTGGTTATCAGTTTACATCTCATCTTAATGCTCAGTTGGGGTATATGTATGTCTTTCAACAGTTACCTGCCGGGAATGAATATTTGAAAATAAACGCTATTCGGTTGTTTGTTTTTCACAATCTGGATTTTAGAAAAAATTAATTGGGACTAGCCAAAAGATAGAAATTTTATTAAATCAGCATTCAACTTTTTTCGCTCTGTGTAAAATAGACCATGCGGAGCACCTTCGTATATAATGAAATTATTATTAGGAATAGACTTCGCGGACTGTTTACCAGTAGCATTGATCGGAACAGTTTTGTCTTCGTCACCGTGAATAATCAACGTAGGAACATTAACCAACTGCACTTCGCTTCTAAAATCAGTAGACGAAAAAGCTTTCGCGCATTCTGTTGTTGCGCGCGGTGAAGCAACAGAACAAAGCATTCTGTAGTATTCCATTAATGGAGTACTCAATGGTTTATTCGCATCGCTGACACCAAAAAAGGTTTTCCCAAATTCTTCTAGAAATCCAATCCTGTCTTGTTTAATTTGATCGGCCATGCCATCAAATATTTCCTGAGGCACTCCGTCTGGGTTGCTTTCTGTTTTTAACATATACGGTGTTACAGCTGAAATTAAAACAACTTTGGTAACACCTTTACCTCCATGTCTGCTAAAATAGCGAACTACTTCACCGCCCCCCATAGAGAAACCAACAAGGGTTATGTCTTTAAGTTCAAGCTGATCAATTATAG
>JANODK010000068.1:0-11495 GCA_031412655.1 Chryseolinea sp. | reverse complement strand
TAAGAAACGGTTATACCGTATCTAATTTTCATTGATCAGTTGTAACGCTAATTGCATTTCAACATCCTTTTTATTTAGCCAATTGTCAAAATCAGGAGTTACGTCAAAGTCGGGAATTGTGCCGCGACCATAATTTTTAGTTAAGTCAACCGCATTGGTATATTTCTGCAACGGAATGGTCACCTGAATACCCGTTGGTAATTTCGCAGTCGGCATAATACCACTGGTGTTTCCCTGGAAACCACCACCACTTTCCTGTCCGATTACAAGTGCTTTTTTATTGTGTGACAATATTGCTACGAAGTCACTGCAAGACGACATACATAAGCCATTCGTCAAAATATATACTTTTCCCTTAAAGTTATTCTGCGAAGGTTTTTGTGTCAGATAGTAATCAAACTCATTGGTCAATTTAGCTTTTCGCCATTTATACATTTCACCCTCTTTTAAAGGTTTTCTGTAAATCAATTTAACTGCTCCTTTAACTTCTTTCGCCAGTTTTTCCGTTACCTCAATTTTCTCCCAATACCTGAAGGGCTTATCAAAAAAATAAGAAGCGAGGTCTACTGCATTTCCATCTGAACCGCCCGTGTTGTATCTCAAGTCAATGATCAGGTTCTTCACATCTTTAGCTTTGATTTGCTTAAATAGATCTTTACTGAATTTCTTAAAATTTTGTCCGTTGCTTTTTATGGTACTTTTAGCAAATGAATGCACTTTCAAAACTCCAATGTTGTTTAGTATCTCAAACTCCAAAGGTTTCGTGTAATTCGATTCTAATGATGCAAGTGAAGGAAATAATTCCTTCGTAGTGCCCACCAACTCGTATGTATCCGTCACTCCATTGCTCTCTGTTTCAATTTTAAAAATATTGGCCACTTCAATGATGTTCTGATACCAGAAGGGAAATCGGTGATTCAGAAGAAGAATCTTTTCAGTCTGATTAAAACCGTCTGAGGGAATTGCTTTTAATATTCCGTTCAGGATGTCTGGCATGGTTCTCCCATTTATTGACACAACTTCACAGCCAATCTGAATGTCTTTATTCGCATCATAGCTTTTAGTGATCCAAACTCTTTTACCAGAATCAATAAATACTTCGATCGGAATTAAGGTAGAAGTATGATCTAGCTAATTTTGGTATTCCTTTGAAAGAGAAATCCCTGTATGCAAACATCCTATTTGTGCAAACAATGGTTTTATTTTTCGGTAATACTCTAATTCAGTCAATGAGTCTTTGATTGTCAGTACAGTTGAGTCGATTAGATTATCAAATCTATCTTTCGAAGTGTATCGGTAAAAACCGGGGTGTTTCTCACTTACACCCTTCATCACACTATTTGTCCATTGCCTCAAACTGTCGGGACTATATTTATTACCAGGCTTGAATTGGTTCTCTTGCGCTTCCAGGTCTGTTGTTAAAAGGATGACGAATCCAAAAATTAATAATCTCATCTATCTTTTTTTTATTAGATGTACCTATTGATAAAATAGTTTTAATTGTTTTGCTGTCATGCTACAGTGTTGAACAATGATGTACACTAATGAAACATTCTGGAAGTTATCAGCAAAAGAGAAATTCCAATTGTGAATCCAATTAAACCACCTGCTACGATCTCTTTCATTGTATGCCTTCCTAATACTAATCTTGACCACGAGATAAGGATAACAAAAACAAAAAGAACAATTGCCGTCATCAAACTCATAGGCAATATTGAAAATGCCAGGAAAACATTTAGTGAAACGTGCAGTGAACTTTTGACGAAATAGTTCATTAACTGTGAGGCGAGCAAAAGTATAAAGCCAAACAACATACTTAACCTCAATACTCTTGATTGATCTGTCACGAATAAAACAATAGTGACGATGGCTAATAGCGCTAATGCAAAGAAGTACCACGATTGTCTTTGTGATTTCTCAGATATATCAAAATTAGTGTACGTTCCCTCCTTGGTTCCTTTGTACATTTTAATAGTAAGCGGAATAAATATTCCACCTACAATCAACAATGAAATAAGCAAGGCCCTTTTTGGTTCCTCAAAATTAAAGAGCGCTACAATAACGACTAAGGGAATTGTTAAGAGTGGATGACCTAAAATAGAAATGTATTTGGCGAGTTTTGTTGTCATTATTGGTTTCGAAATCTTTGCGTACGTTATGTTGCTTGTCTTTGAACGTTCAAGCAATTCAAACAACAAAACGTCTGTCCACTAACAAGAGTCTGCACCAATATGCAAATCAAAAACATAGTTGTCAGTACGCTCATGTGAATTTTTATTAATCACAAAACTGTTCCAGGAGAATCAAACCCCTTCCATTGAAAATGGGCTGTTAGCGGTTCGTTGTTCTTGATTTTAGGTCTGCGTGACTATTATTGTATTCCTTTCCTTTCTTAGGATGTGTAAACTTTAATGCAGACCAAATTGAATTTATACTTAAACAAATACTTTCGACAAGGCCAAACCCATAACCTATGTTTATAACTTTTGGCAATGAGAGGTCCGTATTTAATTGTCCACCTTTGGGCCACGAAACCCAAAGCATTCCATTTAATTTGAGATGAGATTTAAGCTTGGGAAATTTGTCTTTATATTCCAATTGGTTTTTAACGAATAAGTGAATATAGTCAAATTCACCTGTCAATCTTTTTGCAATATCAATTTCAGGCAGCTTCATTCCGTCAATCGCATCACTTGGGGCGTCAATAAACAGCACACGACTGTTTTCTCGAATTCCCATTTTCATTGATATCGTTTTCATTTTCTGAATGATGATAAGATTTCAAGATAATGAGGATTGAATATTATACCTAAAATGCTTCCGAATGGGTCAATACGTTTGTTGCGATATATTTGCACTTGGTGTTGTTTGATATTACTGTACGTCTTTATTGCGGTGCTTTCCAAAGGAAGCCGCAACAAAACACCTAAAATGAAAACCGAAATGTGTTTCTTTTTAGGTAAGCTTTCGTGAACTTGTTAGTACAATTTAATGGTCCTCCGATTACCACCATCATTCTGCGCTCGACAGGACATGGTGAAGGCAGTTTCGCTTCTTTCAATTGAATTTCAATGAAAAACTTGTCTAACCATAAATGTCTACCACTATGAAAGTCTATGATGATAAACACATCAAAAACATCGTCTTGCTTGGCGCCCCGAAAACCGGAAAAACATTGTTAGCCGAAGACATGATCTTTGAAGCCGGAATCATTCACCGAAGGGGAACGATCGAAGGTAAAAATACCGTTAGCGATTATCACGAAATAGAGCACGAGCGAAGCAACTCCGTCTTCGCCACCAGCATGCACACCGAGTGGCAGGATTTTAAAATCAACATTCTCGATACTCCAGGGTTTGACGACTTCATAGGTGAAATCATTTCTTCGGTACGCGTTGCCGATACATGTGTCATGGTTATCAATGCACAACATGGCGTTGAGGTGGGTACAGAACTCATTTGGAATTATGTCGATCAATTTAACAAGCCTGTCATTTTTGCTATTAACCAGGTTGATCATCCGAAATCAAATTTCGATCAATCCCTCGATTCCATTAAGCAACGGTTTGGGCATGCCGTTACACAAATGCAATATCCCGTAAATCAGGGTGAAGGATTCAATGGAATTATTGATTTATTAAAAATGACCTTCTACAAATTTTCACCAGAGGGAGGCAAGCCAGAGAAACTTCCAATACCCACTTCTGAAAAAGAGAAAGCCGACAAGCTGCACAACGAGTTGGTAGAGAAAGCGGCAGAGAATGATGAGAAGCTGATGGAGAAATATTTTGAAAAGGGTACGCTCGATGAAGACGAGATGAGACAAGGTTTAAAGCTGGGCATGATCCATCACGATATTTTTCCAGTCTTTGTAATGTCAGCTAAGAAAAATATGGGTAGTGGAAGAATGATGGGCTTTATCGATAACGTTGCTCCTTCCCCCCGCGAAGCAAAACCAGAGATCACCGAGGACGGAAAAGAAATTGAGTGCGATCCGAAACAACCTGCTGTTCTCTTCATTTTCAAAACTCACATTGAGCCTAACCTTGGCAAGCTTTCATTTTTCAAAGTGATATCGGGCGAAGTGACCGCGACTTCGGAGTTAATTAACAGTCAGACCAGTGCATTAGAGCGATTCCATCAGATCTTTATCATGGACGGAAAAACCCGGAATCCCGTAGAGAAACTTGTGGCGGGTGATATTGGTGCCACGCTAAAATTAAAAGATACCTATACCAATCAAACACTCCACGCAAAAGGATTTAATGCTGCTATTAAACCTTTAGAGTTTCCGGAGTCGCGTATTCGCATTGCTGTGGTGGCATTGAGCAAACAAGACGATGATAAAATTGGTGAAGTATTGCAGAAGATACATCTGGAAGATCCAACGTTGCTGGTGCACTACTCATCTGAATTAAAACAGCTCATCATCTCCGGACAAGGTGAAATTCACTTGGTGATTTGCAAATGGTTTTTGGAAAATATTTATGGACTGCATGTTGATTTTGTTACGCCACACATTTCCTATCGCGAAACCATACGCAGGCCATCAACTGCAAGCTATCGTCATAAAAAACAATCGGGTGGTGCAGGTCAGTTTGGCGAAGTACATATTAAGATTGAACCGTATTATGAAGGCATGCCCGAGCCAACCGAGTTTAACATTCGCGGAAAAGAAGTTATTAATCTGGAGTGGGGCGGTCATCTCGTATTTTACAATTGTATTGTAGGTGGGGTAATCGATACCCGATTCATTCCCTCCATCTTAAAAGGAGTGATGGAAAAAATGGAAGAAGGGCCTATTACCGGTTCGTATGTTCGGGATGTACGAGTAATGGTGTATGATGGAAAAATGCACCCTATAGATTCCAACGACATCTCCTTTAAAATTGCTGGCATGATGGCCTTCAAAGATGCGTTCATGAAAGCAGAGCCTCAACTACTTGAACCGATCTACGATCTGGAAATTATGGTGCCCGAAGAAATGATGGGTGAAGTGATGGGCGATCTTCAAACAAGAAGATCAATCATTATGGGCATTGATGCCAATCGAAATTATCAGGTGATTAAAACGCAGACACCATTGGCCGAACTGGATCGATATTCTACTTCATTGCGATCCCTTTCACAAGGCAAGGCAAGGTTCTCACAACGCTTCGCAGACTTTGCTCCGGTACCTTTTGAAGTTCAACAGCGGCTTTCAAAACAACTTCATGCTGTTGAGGCGGATTGATGAAAGATACTGTTTGAGATGAGTGCTGTAGATGATCCTTGTCCCGGAGGCCGGTGACACTGCTCGAGATATCAACGCTTAAAATTCGGGTGTGTGATAAACCAAGACAGAAAAACAACAGAAGGGATCACAATTAGCAAAACCGTTAAGTAATTTTCTTGTAGCAAGTTTGGAAACATCAGTATCGCTGAACCTAACCCAAAGAGCCCTCCGCCTAAATGCGCCTCATGGCCAATGTTATCTGTTTTGGACTTCATACCATAGAGTGTATACAACGTATACAATAAACCAAATGCCCAACCCGGAATGGAGAGAGGTATAAATAAAAGTCCGAGTTCCATGCCCGGAAAAAGGGCAATGGACGCAAACACCAATCCACTGACGGCTCCTGATGCACCCACAGCACTATACCCCGTGTGATGTCGGTGGATATAGAGCGCCAGCAAATTTCCTCCCAGCAGACTTCCAAAATAGAGTGCCAGGAAGCGAGGAATGCCAAGTGCCATTTCAAGGGATGAGCTGAAACTGTAAAACGTTAACATGTTAAAAAGAAGGTGCGGCCAGTCGGCATGCAAAAAGCCGGAGGTGAAGAGTCTTTTATAATCTCTGTATACTAATATGGCATTGGTCTGAAACGAGTACCGATGCAGGAAACTCGCATCTTCAATTCCCCTATACGAAATGAAAACGGTAGCAATCAATATGCAAAGGACAGCAATACTTGTGGTTTCCATGAAGGGATCAGCGTGAATAAGTTTATGTTATAAAATACTTGCTGATCTAATATTGAGATGATTTTTATTAAAATCAAAGTAGACACATAATTGTTACGTAAATAAATCTAAGGACCGTGTTGGATGTTTTAAAGTTGCTATAGGTGATCAGCGTCCCGGAGGCCAGTGACACTGATCGGCATTAAATTATTCCCCGGGAGAATAGGTATCGATTTCCAGTTTATAAGAACCATCCTTTTGTAAGCGCCAAACATTCACATAACTGTAATTCCATTTTGTGGAGTCGGCTAACAAGGTGTAACCATATCCGGTCTCGTAAATGATTTCGCGATTGCCCGCAACGGTTTCAGGTAACAGAATTAAGTCGATGGGATTTTCTTTCATCTTCAGAAAGCCTCCCCAATCTTTTCCGATTTCATCTTTTCCTTTCAGGATTTTTCTGTTGGGTTGTACGTACTGCGCGCTATCGGTATATATATTAGTCAGAAACGATGAATCTCTCTTTTGAACTCCAATGCTGAATTGCTTGTCTCCTTCCTTTACAATACGAAGCATTTCATCTTTTGATATAGCGCTATTGTCACTTTGCTTCGGCTGGCAAGAAGCCAACAACGTTATTCCCACCAGACCCAAAAGTATTTTCATGGTTTTCTAAGTTAAGTTGAATACCGAAAGAGTATCCAGAGTTCTTGAACGGAAGAGTGAAATAAAAGATACATGGATGGAGCTGTCGTTGATAATCAGCGTCCCGGAGGCAGGTGACATCGATGGAGATGAAAGGTTACCTACTTAGTCATTCTAATCGAAAGTTTCCTGCACTTCCGTCCCACTCTTCCTTTCCGTTTGTGACAATCTCAAGAAAATCCATTTTTCCATTAGTAAGATTAAGTTCATAACTTAATTCATGTTCTAGTCCTTCAATTGTCAGGCTTTTTTGTGAAGATAGTGAGGTATCTTTCGTTAATATTTTTGATGCTGGATACTGAAAATAGATATAAGAGCCTACACCTGTATATTCTCTAGTTTTTACTTTCAACATTTCAAAATGTAATGAGAGGTATGGATATCTTTCTTTGTTCTCGTCAATAATTGATTTTAATAGCTCTATTTCCATCTCATTCAAATCTTCCATATAAATCTTTAAATATGTCGTATGTAAAATCCATTGCAAGGTAACATACTATCCGAGGAACCGATTCGTAAATGGATTCAGTAATTATTCATAAACCATACTATTCATATCCCGAATATCCAGTACGAAGTTAATTTACATCGCTAACGAATGCAATAACGACTAGTACATATCTTGCTCTTAAATCTAAAGGATAAAATAGTTATTCACTCCTCAACGAATTAACCGGATTAGTCCTTGCCGCCTTCCATGTTTCGTAGCTGACTGTAAAAAGAGTGATGAGCAATAAACCCAACAGACTTCCCGCAAAAACCAACGGACTGATCGGTGAACGATACACAAAAGCTTTCAGCCAATACTCCGCGAGAAAATATGCAACAGGCAATGCGATAACACTCGCAATTACAAAAATCTTAATAAAAACCCACACCAACATTCCAACCACTTGTGCTACCTCTGCTCCCATTACTTTTCGGATACCCACTTCTTTTGTTTTTTGTTCTGCCGTGTAAGATGCAAGACCAAATACACCAAGTATCGTAATGAGTATCGCCAACACGGCAAAACTTTTTGCCAAGGATGTCACTCTGCTTTCTGTTAAATACATACGGTTGAACTCATCACTCACAAACCAATAATCAAACCCTACTCCCGGAAAAATTTCTTTCCATTTCTTTTCAATGGATTGGATCTTCTCCTGGAATTTTCCTGCTGGTAATTTTACATAGGCAATCCGATCAATAAAATGAATGCGTGGATTCAGAAACAACGGTTCAATGGCCTGATGCATGGACCG
The DNA here is from genome assembly GCA_031412655.1 of Chryseolinea sp. GTDB lineage: Bacteria > Bacteroidota > Bacteroidia > Cytophagales > Cyclobacteriaceae > Chryseolinea. The sequence goes on along the minus strand of JANODK010000068.1, from coordinate 3,600 downwards.
GAATGGAAAATCTCTTACGATACCAATTACCTTCAGCGGACGTGAATCACGTTGTCCATTGGCCTGATTAAAAAAGGTTTCGGATAAAGTAGAGCCTATGATTTTTTCTATTGGCTGATTCAGCGCTTTCACCGCAGCTTCATTTAAAATAACGGCACTGGAATCTGACAGATTTGCTACATTAAAATCACGACCGGCAATAAATTCAAGGCTATATGTTTTTGGAAAATCAAAGTCTACATTTAACTGATTCCACTGCAATGTCTTTTCATCAAACTCCGGAAACTTTACTTCCGCACCAATGAATCCAAAATAGTTTAAGCGTGGCAAATGGTTGGCCATCGTTACATGTTCGATGTCGGGATCTTGCAATACGGATTCTTTAAAGGCTGCAAACTTATTCTGATCTGCAATGCCTCCATATCGAATCGAAAGCAACTGACTGCCCTGCTGATTAAGCTTAGAAGTTTGCATGTATTGCATCTGTCGTATCACAATGAAGGTTGAAATAATCAGAATCAGTGAAACAGAATATTGAATGGTCACTAAACTTTTACGAAAGAACTCCGCTCCTTTTCCTTTTACAATTTGGCCTTTCAATACCTCTGAAGGTCTGAAGCCGGATAAATAAATGGCCGGGTAGCTTCCTGAAATAAGTCCCATGAACAGTACTACTAGAATCACGATACCTATCATGTACGGATTAAAAAGCGAAACGATCGTAAAGGTTTTATGCGCCAGCTGATTGAATGGTTGCAGAAAAATAATCACCAGTAAAAATGCAATCAGCAACGAACCGATGGTCATGATAAACGATTCATAAAAGAATTGCTTGGCAATTTCTCTGCGCCTGCTTCCAAGTGATTTACGTAATCCAACCTCTCGCGCCCTTCGCGCTGATCGAGCAGTAGCAAGATTCATATAATTGATGCAGGCGATAAGCAATATGAGGATTGCCACCGAACTAAAAATAGCGAGGTACATTCTATCTCCCTGCGTACTGTCGTTCTCCCATAAATTCTTTTGATCGAAATGCAGATCCCTTACGTTCGCGAGAAAAGGTGTAATTGTAAATCCTTGTGCTCTTGCTCCTGAATCAGACTGAATCATTTGGTTGGCCAGCGATTGCAATGTTGTTTGGATCTGTGTCAAGTCTGCACCCGGTTTCACCACAACATAATTTTCAAAGAACTCAATATTGTTAAACGTTGAGCCTTCCATGTAACTATTGAAATCGGGGACCACTCCCCGAAACGCATTGACGTTAACTAAATACTTCGACTTGAAATGTGAATTCGAAGGAAAGTCGCGAAATACACCCGTAATCATCACATCAATCTCCTTACCATTAGTAGCAAAACTATGTTTCACTGAGATCACTTGTCCGATGGGATCTTCATCACCAAACAATCGTTTTGCTCCCGCTTCGCTTACCACCATACTGTTTTGATTCTCAAACATTTTCTCCTGATTTCCTTTGATCAGGTCAAATGCAATTACTTTATCGAAACCAGGTTCTGCCCATTTGATTTCTTCGGTGAGAATAATTTTGTCTTTCGCTTTGTGATGCAGGGATGTGGGGTAGCCAATATAATCTACACGAGTCATCGAGAGTACCTCACTTCTCGTGTCTTTTAATTGTCTAGTCCAAAATCCGGGAGAGGTAGTATTCTCAAAAGTTTGGCCTTCCTGGTTTTTAAAAGTAAGTCCAATGCGATAGGTATCTGCGTAGTGTGGATGCATGGTATCGTATTGAAGCTCATCACTAACGTAGAGAAAAATAAGAATGGCACACGCCAGCCCAAGCGCGAGGCCAAACATATTGAGGAAAGCAAGAAGTTTTTGGCGTTGAAAATTGCGGAGGGCAATAAGGAGGTAGTTCCGAATCATAATCAGGAAGTTTGGTTTACTGGAAGAACGAGACTCGACCCTGAAAAGGTTATCACCCAAATAGAATGATTTTATTCAGCGGAGTTGTTTCTGTAATATGGATGATCCCAGTAATTTAAAAGTTCTAGGTATTGGCTTCAGAATAGGAACAAAGTAATTTCGGGCGAGTAGAAATTATTTCACTTTGTAATTAAATCGAAGTAAAGTAGGTTGCTTTCCTTGTGCTTCATTTGTGATGAGCATATCTCCGTTTTCAAAAAAGCTAATACCTTCTGCCTTATTAAATAGAACCTGATCTAGTTCTTCGATATACTCAATCTTACCTTTAAAATCGAAGACGAACAGTAAATAATCAGATGCAGAGAGCAGGTAAAGTTTACCGGTAAGCGGGTGGATACAAATGGCGGAAGTTGCCAACTTAAGTGAGGGTTTTGCTATCGTTTCATTCTTTTTTGTTTTTAACTTCAGGATTATATTATGATCAAGAGCAAATTGCTTGATTGTTTGTACATCAAAATTAAACACAGGTTCTTTGGATAGTGTTTTGGTCTTTAAATCGAAACCAAAGATTACGCGCTTGTCTTTTAATTCGGGGCCCTTCCCCATTTTTCCTTTACTCGCAATTAAAAGCCTGTTGTTATCTTGATCATAGCAAAGTCCTTCATTGTTTGGTGCAGGCATGCCAGTTTCATACGACTTGAGTTTAAAATTTTTCGATTGATAATTTGAAATTTCAAACAAGGTACCATCGCTTCTTAAGATATAGATAGTCCGGTCAACCCTGGTTATGCCTTCATAGTCACCATCAATATTAAAAGTGTATTGCTTTTTAATCTCGTTCTTAACTGCATCATAAATAAAGAGGATACCATTCTCATCCTGAACACAGGCAAAGGTGGTCGCGTTAATGGATGCTAATCCTGAAACTTCTCGCAGCGTATCCGGTAGAATAAGCCGTGTATCTGGCTTCGTCAAATCATATCCCTTTATTTTTTCGAAATGGATAAAGATTGCTCCATAGCTTAAGAAAGCTAAAATCAGAATTAGCAAGAGAGTTGATAAACGGTTCAGCATCGTTCTATTGTCAGCTTAAATTAAAATCCAAAATAGTCATTTGGCATTTGTGATGCAGATGGCAATAGTTCTTATTATTTTAGCGGCCTGAAACGACAGCTATGCAGAACGATCCGGAGTTAAGTGGAAAATACCTGGGCACCATCTCACAAGATTTTGTGAAGGTATCCGATACATTAAAAGAAGCATCTTACCAGATTCGTACGGCTGGCTTTGATTATCCCATCTTTGTTATCTGCAAAGAAGTGCAGCCTATAGGACAATTGATGCTGGATCAAAACAACAACAGTACAGAGTGGAATTACTTCGCTTCTTTTCTAGATGAATTTGTTCAACGGGAAATCGTGGAGAAAGAAAAACTGGAGGCATTTCATGAGGCCTACAAAAATCCAGATGAATTTTGCTGCCTATTTGTAGTCGATAAGGCTTTTACAAACTTTGTTTTTATTCCTTACCCTGAGGATTAGTATAAAAAGTTAATGGTTAACCGTTAATAGGAAACTCCCATCACGATTAACCATCAATCTTTAACTGTTAACTTATTTGATCTTCTCCGTATTGAGCAACTTTACGCCCAATATACTTTCCAACATCGAAGCCTGACTATTGCCTCCGACACCTGCCATGTAGGTAGTA
>JANODK010000067.1:0-43074 GCA_031412655.1 Chryseolinea sp. | reverse complement strand
CGTAAAATTTTATACCAAAGAAGGCAACTGGGATCTGGTAGGCAACAACATACCGGTGTTTTTTATACAGGATGCCATTAAGTTTCCAGACCTTGTACATGCTGTAAAAATGGAAGCCAATACTGGTTATCCGCAGGCGGGAAGTGCACACGATACTTTTTGGGATTTTGTATCGCTGATGCCTGAAACATCGCACATGATTATGTGGGCCATGAGTGATCGTGCCATTCCTCGCAGTTTGCGGATGATGGAAGGGTTTGGTGTCCATACTTTTCGATTTATAAATCAAGACAATAAATCAACCTTTGTTAAATTTCATTGGAAGCCATTACTCGGTGTACATTCTGTTTTATGGGACGAGGCACAAAAGATTTCCGGAAAGGATTCTGATTTTCACAGAAGGGATTTGTGGGAGGCAATAGAAAGTGGAGTGTTTCCTGAATGGGAGTTTGGTGTTCAATTAATTCCCGAAAAAGACGAACACAAATTTGAGTTTGATTTATTGGACCCTACCAAATTGATTCCGGAAGAGCTGGTTCCCGTTCAGCGCATTGGTAAGCTTACACTGAATCGAAATCCCGATAACTTCTTTGCTGAAACAGAACAGGTGGCATTTCATCCGGGCCATCTGGTGCCAGGCATTGATTTCACAAATGATCCGCTTCTGCAGGGACGTTTGTTTTCCTACACCGATACTCAGCTGTCACGCTTAGGTAGTCCTAACTTTCATGAGATTCCGATTAACCGGTCAGTTGCACCAACACACAATAATCAACGGGATGGTCACATGAGGCAGACCATAAATAAAGGTCAGACAAGTTATGATCCTAATAGTATCGCACAAGGCTGTCCATTTCAAGCCAAGGCTACTGAAGGTGGCTTCAGTTCGTATGCTGAACGCATTGATGCAAAAAAAGTGAGAGCGAGAAGTGCGAGCTTCTTTGATCATTTCAGTCAGGCTATATTGTTTTATAATAGTCAGAGTGAAGCGGAGAGAAATCATTTGACAAACGCGCTTTGCTTTGAATTGGGTAAAGTAGAAAGCCCGTTGATTCGCGAGAGAATGCTTGGACTCTTAACGCAGATCGACAAGAACTTAACAGTACGTGTCGCTGATTCGTTGGGCATACCAGTACCAAAGGCACCAATGCAACCAATCAATCATAGCATTCCTGCTGATGGTGATCCAAAGAAATTTCAATCCACCAAAGTGAAATCAAGCATTGATCATTCTGCTGCTCTCAGTATGGCCAACACAATCAAGAACACTATTAAGTCGCGATGCATTGCGATTTTAGCAGCCAATGGAGTAGATGAAAAAGCGTTGAGTAAAATGAAGACTGCACTGGAGGCCGCAGGCGCTCAGGCGAAAATTATAGCTCCTAAGCTTGGCAATATTCAGGGACAAGCTGGAGAATTCATCAAGGTAGATCAAAGTTTCTTAACCTCTTCTTCTGTACTGTTTGACGCTGTTTATATTCCGGGAGGAGCGAGGAGCATTACAGTACTGAAAAAGGATTGGGCCGTGGCAAACTTTATTAGTGAAGCGTATCAGCATTGCAAAGCAATTGCAGCAGAGGCAGAAGGCGAAGATTTAATAAATCATTGTATTGCCAGCAAAGGAGTAAATGCGATTTCACCTCGGAACGAAGAAGGTATACTACTGAATCAAAGTCCTAAGATATTTATTAACGCCATTGCTCAACATCGTTTTTGGACTAGAGAGAAATAAGCACATAAATAAATTACATATATGGAATCAACAATCGAACAAAACCGCCCCATTACATTTCACCTTGGCAACCCTGAATCAATCCTGGAACATAAAGAGATTGAAGTGCACGCATTTCATGAACGCATTAAAAAAATAATTGTGGAGTCAGAAGAGCTTGACAAAAAAAGAGAGGTTGAGAAAGTCAACATGGAAAACCGATTTGAACAGGAAGAAGAAATTGAAAGAATGCGAAAGCAGGAGGAAGTTAAACCGGATACTGCTATAGATGCTGGTTCGTGCCTATAGGAAAGATAACGATACAATTATGGATTTCTGAAGGACGATTCACTATCACCGTTGCTAATATTCTTTTCTTTTGCAAAATGGCGCGTTGATAATTTTATGCATTCAGTAGAAAAAATAGGACAAGGCGAACATGACCTGGGTATGGCTAACCGCAATGAATGACATGCTCATTTTGATGAATTGTGGAAAAAATTCACACTGTGGTGTAGACTTTTTCCACAGTTAGCATTATTCGCGATATGGGATTACGGCTTATTGATTTTCCAGGCGATTTGGAATTTCAATTTTAAAAGTTGTTCCAACACCCAATGAAGATTCTATCTCGATATTTCCGTGAAGCTTATCAATGGCTTCCTTTACTATATAAAGCCCTAATCCGGATCCATCTGTCTTACTAGTTGCCCTGTAAAACATATCAAATACTTTATTAATGGCTCCAGTGCTAATCCCAATCCCATTGTCACGAAAAACGAGCAGGGCTTTCTTATCTTCAACGGTTACGGAGATATTAAAAAAGCAATTTTCTTTCTTGTCATCATAATACTTGATGGCATTGGATATTACATTGTTTAGAATAATTGATATCCTATAAGGGTCAGAATAAAAGGGGTGTGGATCAATAACCGTAACACGAATCCGAATTTTCTCAACACCTACCATAAATTGCATCTTATCAAGGGTCTCATTAATGATTTCTTTGAAATCTATTTTTGCTATCTGTGGCTCTTGCCTGGCGTTTCGTGCATAGTCGAGAATTTCTTTTAGTGTTTCATCTAATTTATGAACGCTCTTCTCCATCATATGATGATAATGGTGAATCGTATCAAGGCTGGTTTCAAATTTCGCCAGATTTATCAATCCCAGAACCGACATGAGGGGTGCTCTGAGATTGTGGGAAACGCTATAGACAAGGCTATCCAACTCGTTGTTAATCTTTAGCAACTTCCCATTTTGCTCAGCCAATGAATTAATCGCAATCTGTTTGGCCTCTTCAGCGGATTTTTGCTTCAAGGCGTTTCGTATGGCGCTAGGCAACCTGCTAAGGTTTGATTTAAGCACATAATCATCTGCTCCGAGTTTGATGCAACTCACTGCGAATTCATCTGAAACTGCACCCGTCACAAGAATGAATGGAATGTGAGATTGCCTGTCCCGGCATATTTTCAATGCTTCTGTTGAATTGAATTGTGGCAAAGAATGATCTGAAAGAATCACATCCGGTTCAAAGGTTGTAAGTTCATGCAAGAAACTCTCACGCGTATCCACGACTTTGGTATTTACCTCCATTCCACTCTTTTTCAACTCCATATTGATGATTTCGAAATCGTCTTCATCATCTTCCAGGCAAAGTATCTTTAGTATAGACATGGCATACATAAATTTTAGAATTTCAACTTCACATTAAATACTCCTACGACTACTTTCAGGATAGTTCCAAAATTGTATCCCAATAATTTATTGATGAATCTTGGTTGCCCATCTTTAGGTGAAGCGGTGAGGAAAAATTGTGCCAACTCTGCCTTCGGCAATGGCGCAATACTTGCATAGCAAAACCAATTATTCTGGCCCTAAAAGTTTATCCTTAATCCTAAATGAACTGGTCCTATGAAAACCAAAATCTCCCCAAGAGAAAAAAAAGCGAGTTCTGCAAAAAAGACAAATCAAAAACATCTTAACACCTCTTTATCCAACGGTGTTGCTCATTCAACATCTGATGGAGCGAGCGCACAAGAACTTCTTCGTGTGCTCACGGAGGTGAAGAATGGAAATTTTAAAGTGCGCATGCCCATTGACGCCATTGGCCTGGATGGAAAAGTGTATGATACCCTGAACGAAATCATCGCGCTGAATGAAAAGATGATGTTGGAATTTACCCGTGCAGGAAATACCATTGGCAAGCAAGGTAAACTTACACAACGTATTACTATACCCAGTGCACAAGGTTCATGGAGCGATGGTGTTAACTCTTTGAATGTTCTCATTTCTGATTTAGTTCATCCCACCATTGAGATCGCCAACGTAATCAGTTCGGTGGCAAAGGGAAATTTGTCGCAGGAGATGCCGGAAGAAATTGGTGATCATAAATTAGAGGGAGAATTTTTGCGCATTGCCAAAGAAGTGAATTATATGGTGAAGCAGTTAAACCTGTTCTGCATGGAGGTAACACGTGTGGCAAGAGAAGTAGGTTCGGAAGGTAAGCTTGGAGGACAGGCGAAAGTAAAGGGTGTTGGTGGTGTGTGGAAAGACTTGACTGATTCAGTAAACCACATGGCGGGTAACCTTACTAATCAAGTGCGAAACATTGCTGAAGTGACAACCGCTATTGCACGGGGAAATTTGTCGAAGAAAATTACCGTGGATGTAAAAGGCGAGATGCTTGAATTGAAGAACACCATTAATACCATGGTCGATCAGATGAATTCGTTTGGTTCTGAAGTAACACGCGTGGCGCTTGAAGTAGGTACGGAGGGAAGACTAGGTGGACAGGCAACAGTAAAAGGAGTTGGTGGTGTTTGGAAAGATTTAACGGACTCGGTGAACCAGATGGCGGGTAACTTAACCGCACAGGTTCGGAATATTGCCGGTGTAACAACCGCGGTGGCAAAAGGAGATTTATCAAAAAAGATTACAGTTGATGCCAAAGGAGAATTGTTGGAATTGAAGAACACCATTAATACGATGGTGGATCAGCTCAACTCATTTTCTTCTGAGGTAACCCGAGTGGCGCGTGAAGTGGGGTCAGAAGGACAGCTTGGTGGTCAGGCAGATGTACCGGGCGTTGGTGGTACATGGAAAGATTTAACGGATTCAGTAAACCAGATGGCGGGTAACCTTACCAATCAGGTTCGAAATATTGCAGGTGTAACAACAGCCGTTGCAAATGGTGACTTGTCGAAAAAGATAACGGTGGATGTGAGGGGTGAGATGTTGGATTTGAAGAACACCATTAATACGATGGTGGGTCTACTCAACTCATTTGGATCAGAGGTAACACGTGTGGCGCTTGAAGTAGGAACGGAAGGAAAACTTGGAGGACAAGCAACGGTAAAAGGCGTTGGTGGTATCTGGAAAGATCTAACCGATTCTGTAAACCAGATGGCATCCAACTTAACGGGTCAGGTGCGAAATATAGCGGGTGTAACAACAGCCGTGGCAAATGGAGATTTGTCAAAGAAAATTACGGTGGACGTTCGGGGGGAAATGCTCGAATTAAAGAATACCATCAACACGATGGTGGATCAGCTCAACTCGTTTGGTTCTGAAGTAACGCGTGTGGCCCTTGAAGTAGGTACAGAAGGTAAGCTCGGTGGACAAGCAACAGTAAAAGGAGTCGGTGGGGTTTGGAAGGATCTTACGGACTCGGTAAACCAGATGGCTGGTAATTTAACGGCACAGGTACGTAACGTTGCGGGGGTAACGACTGCGGTGGCGAAAGGAGATTTATCAAAGAAGATTACGGTGGATGCTAAAGGAGAGTTGTTGGAGCTAAAGAACACGATCAATACAATGGTGGATCAGCTCAACTCATTCTCTTCTGAAGTGACGCGTGTGGCGAGAGAAGTAGGTTCGGAAGGACAGCTTGGTGGTCAGGCAAACGTGCCGGGTGTTGGTGGTACATGGAAAGATTTGACTGACTCTGTAAACCAGATGGCATCGAACTTAACAAACCAGGTGCGTAACATTGCTGAAGTAACAACAGCCGTAGCGAAAGGAGATTTATCGAAAAAGATTGCGGTGGATGTTCGGGGAGAAATGCTTGAGTTGAAAAATACAATTAACACGATGGTGGATCAGCTGAACGGATTTGGTTCAGAAGTGACTCGGGTTGCCCGTGAAGTGGGTTCCGAAGGACAGCTCGGTGGTCAGGCCGATGTACCGGGCGTTGGTGGTACATGGAAAGATTTGACAGACTCAGTAAATAAAATGGCCGATAACCTGACCAACCAGGTTCGGAATATTGCAGAAGTAACAACCGCTGTGGCAAAGGGCGACTTGTCTAAGAAAATCACCGTGGATGTGAAAGGTGAAATGCTGGAGTTGAAAGATACGATCAACACAATGGTGGATCAGCTTAACTCGTTTGCATCAGAAGTAACACGCGTGGCGAGTGAAGTTGGTAGTGAAGGTAAGTTGGGGGGACAAGCAACGGTGAAAGGTGTTGGTGGTGTGTGGAAAGGTTTAACAGATTCGGTAAATCAAATGGCCGGCAACCTTACCGCTCAGATCCGTAACATTGCGAACGTGGCGATCGCGGTAGCAAATGGTGACTTGTCGAAGAAAATTACCGTGGATGTTCGCGGTGAGATCTTACAGTTGAAAGATACTTTGAATACAATGGTGGATCAGCTTCGCGGATTTGCATCTGAAGTAACACGTGTTGCCCGGGAGGTGGGTACTGAAGGTAAGTTGGGTGGACAAGCTTTCGTACCTGGTGTTGGTGGTACCTGGAAAGATTTGACTGACTCTGTCAACCAGATGGCTGGTAACTTAACGGATCAGGTGCGTAATATTGCGGGTGTAACAACAGCGGTGGCGAACGGAGATTTGTCCAAGAAAATTACGGTGGATGTTCGCGGGGAGATGCTTGAGTTGAAAAACACAATCAACACGATGGTGGAGCAGCTTAACTCATTTGCGTTTGAAGTAACGCGTGTTGCGCGTGAAGTAGGTACGGAAGGTAAGCTCGGAGGGCAGGCTGAAGTACGAGGCGTTGCCGGTACATGGAAAGATTTGACGGACTCTGTAAACCAGATGGCATCCAACTTAACCGGGCAGGTACGTGGTATTGCAAAAGTGGTAACGTCAGTAGCGAAAGGAAATCTAAAACAAAAACTTTCAATTAACGCGCTTGGTGAATTAGCGCAATTAACAGATACGATTAACGAAATGATTGATACCCTTGCGGTGTTTGCTGAACAGGTAACAACCGTTGCGCGTGAAGTGGGGGTTGAAGGTCGGCTTGGTGGACAGGCCTCCGTACCAGGTGCTTCAGGTACATGGAAAGACTTAACAGAAAACGTTAACCAGCTTGCTGCGAATCTTACTACGCAGGTGCGTTCTATTTCTGAAGTAGCATCAGCCGTAACGAAGGGAGATTTAACGCGAACAATTCGAGTGGACGCGAAAGGTGAGCTTGAAGCATTGAAAGATACGATCAACCAGATGATCACCAACCTTCGTGAAACGACACAACGAAATCAGGATCAGGATTGGTTGAAATCCAACTTAGCCAAGTTTACGCAAATGCTTCAAGGTCAGAAGGATTTGAAGACCGTGGCAAAACGAATTCTATCCGAGTTGGCTCAAGTGGTTTCAACACATTATGGAGCGTTCTATATTTTAGAACAAGAAGAAGAATCTCAGCAAGTTAAATTGAAACTATTTGCTGCTTATGCTTATAAAGAAGAGAAGAGTATTCCAAGAGAATTTGCAATAGGAGAAGGATTAGTTGGTCAATGTGCTTTTGAAAAAGAAAAGATCATGCTGACGAATGTACCGCAAGGTTATGTTAAAATAAATTCAGGTTTAGGGAAATCGAAACCGGCCAGTATCATCATCCTTCCCATTTTATTTGAGAATAAAGTGAAAGCTGTTATCGAGTTGGCTTCCCTGGACATCTTCAGTGAAACTCACCTTGACTTTCTAGACCAGTTAACAGAAAGCTTAGGTATTGTATTGAATACTATTGAAACCAACACCCGTACGGAAGAATTGTTAGCACAGTCACAATCCCTTGCAGGAGAGTTAAAAACACAACAGGAAGAACTTCGCAGAACAAATGATGAGTTACAAGACAAAGCACTATTGTTGGTAAAACAGAAAGATGAAGTAGAAGCGAAGAATAAAGAAGTAGAAGAAGCGCGAAAATCGCTTGAAGAAAAGGCAGAACAGCTTACACTTACATCGAAATATAAATCCGAGTTTTTGGCGAACATGTCTCATGAATTGAGAACACCACTCAACAGTTTACTGATCCTGGCACAACAGCTTTATGAAAATGCGGAAGGTAATCTGAACGATAAACAGATACGGTATGCTAAAACCATTCACTCGTGTGGAGATGACCTTATCCAACTGATCAACGACATTCTTGATCTATCCAAAATCGAATCCGGATTTATATCGGCAAACATTTCCTCCGTTCGCTTTAATGAAATTGCAAGTTTTGTTGAGACTACATTCAAACCGATTTCAGAAGCGCGTAATCTTCGCTTTAAGATTGAGACAGAATATACTTTACCGGTTGCAATTGAAACAGATATTCAGCGTCTAAATCAGATTCTTAAAAACCTGTTGTCAAATGCCTTCAAGTTTACAGAGAAAGGAGAAGTGTCGCTAAAAATATTTGAATCCAGGAAAACCTGGAGATCGGGTATTCCTACATTAGATGGAGCTAGTAAAGTGGTAGGATTCTCCATTACGGATACGGGTATTGGTATTCCGTATGAAAAACAATCGATCATCTTTGAAGCGTTTCAACAAGCAGAAGGGTCCACCAGTCGTAAATATGGTGGAACCGGTTTGGGTCTTTCTATTAGTCGTGGTTTGGCTGAGCTACTTGGTGGAACAATCGAATTGGAAAGTGAAGCAGGTAAGGGTAGCACATTCACCTTGTATATTCCGTTAGTCAATCTTTCAGAAGTCAACCCACGCGAGGTGTCCGAAAGCATTAAGGTGATTCAGGCATTGAGCATCGATTCGGAGGGAAATCAGATCAACGACCTGTTGGAAAAACTGCGGGTTACCAATGACGGTATTGAAGCCCGAAACATGGACATCGTAAACGAAATGATTAATGAAACGGGTGACGACCGGAATAATATTCAACCGCATGATAAGATCGTGCTGGTAGTTGAAGATGATTTGCGGTTTGGTAAGATCATGGTGGAGAAAGCACATGAAAAAAACCTTAAGGCTGTAGTAGCAACGAACTATCTTGAAGTGTTTGATTTCATAAACCGTTTTTCACCGATCGCTATCACGCTGGACGTGCAACTTCCCGACACAAGCGGATGGAAAGTAATCGACCTTTTAAAAAGTGATCTGGGCTACAGGCATATTCCCATACATGTTATCTCCGGTGAGGAAAATGCAGCGCTGGCATTGAAACGCGGAGCACTCAGCTTCCTTTTGAAACCATTGAACAATGATCTGCTCAATTCGCTTTTCGATGGCATCATTGCCTATCAGAAGAAAGAGACCAAGCATGTACTCATTGTGGAAGACAATGAATTGGATTCTTCACAGATAGCAAAAATGCACGAGGATGAGAATCTGAAAGTAATCATTGCCAATACCGGTAAAGATGCATTGGATATTGTTCAGGAAAAAGAATTTGATTGCATCATTCTCGATTACACACTGCCTGACATAGATGGTAAGCAACTCGTTCAGGAGATTAATAAAACGAAGAACGACCTGACCCGTGTGATCATTTATTCGGCTAAGGATTTTAATCAGGCTGAATTGAATACGATCAATCATAACTCGAGTGCGCACATTATCAAGGGTATTAATTCAATTGAATACTTGTTGGAAGAAACGGTAGCGCAGCTGCACATTAATCACAAAACGCTCGCACCGGAAAAGCGCAGAATCATTGAGAATATTCGCAATAAGGAAGACATCCTCAGTGGAAAATACATTCTGGTAGTGGATGATGATGTGCGAAATCTGTTTGCTTTAACGACAGTGTTCGAACGTTTTAACATTAATGTCATTACTGCGGAGAGTGGAAAAGAAGCGATCAATATTCTAAATGAAAATCCGAAGATTGAAATGGTACTCATGGATATCATGATGCCTGAAATGGATGGATACGAGACCACTCAGAAAATTCGCAGAGAGCATAAAAACAGTTTGCTTCCCATTATTGCAGTAACGGCAAAGGCAATGAAGGGTGACAGACAAAAATGCATTGAAGCAGGAGCTTCCGATTATATTACGAAGCCGGTAAAAGTGGATCAGCTACTGTCGTTAATGCGTTTGTGGTTTTGTAAATAAATAGCTTCTCTATGCATCCAAAAATATTGTTAGTAGACGATAGAGAAGACAACCTCTTGTCCATTGAAACCATACTGGCGCCCATGGGTTATCATTTTGTGAAAGCCACTTCAGGACGTCAGGCGTTAAAGGTGCTGCTGTCTGAGTTTGATTTTGCCATGATTCTCATGGACGTGCGAATGCCCAATCTCAATGGCTTTGAAACGGCTGCACTCATATACGAACGCGAGAAGCTGAAGCATATTCCCATCATCTTTATCACCGCCAATAATTATGGTGATGAAAACATGTACAAAGGATATCAGTCCGGAGCGATTGATTATATTTTTAAACCCATTAATCCGGATATACTTCGCGCAAAGGTTGGTGTATTGATTGATCTGTATAAAATGAATCGATTGCTTGTAGAACAAGAAAGAAAGCTGATCTCCATTAACAAAAACCTGGAGCGCGAAATAGAAGAACGAAAAAGTAATGAAGAGAAAGTAAAAAAGCTAAACCAACAATTGCTCGAGAACATTGCCAGTCTTGAATCTGCGAATAAAGACCTGGAACGATTTGCGTTTATGGCGTCACACGATTTACAGGAACCGCTTCGCAAAATTCGTATGTTCAGTGATCGGTTGTTCAATAAATACAATACTGTTTCAGAAGAAGATACGAAGTCAATAATGCGCATTCAGAAGGCAGCAGAACGAATGCAGGCGCTGATCATTGATATTCTTTCTTTCTCTAAAGTATCTGCAGATAAAACTGATTTCTGTGATGTTGATTTGAATACTTTGGTAAAGGAAATAATAAATGAAATGAGCGAGGAAATCAAGGAAAATAAAGTCGCTATTTCAGTAGAAGAAATGCCTTCGTTGTATGTCAATCCCAACCTCATGTCAACCGTGTTTCAGAATTTAATTGGCAATGCCATGAAGTATAGAAGAAAGGATATCGAAACGAAAATCAAGTTGCGGCATGAAATAAGTCAGGGTATTAATGGCCACAGTCAGATCCTTACGAATAGATACTGCCGGATTTTCGTAGAAGATAACGGGATTGGATTTGATCCGAAGTATTCAGAAGAAATTTTCGGTATGTTCAGGCGATTGCATAAGCATGATGAATATACAGGTACAGGTGTGGGCCTGGCCCTTTGTAAAAAAATAGCAGAGCTTCACAACGGATACATCTCAGCAAGAAGCAAGTTAGGAGAGGGATCAACCTTTATACTTTCCATGCCACTGCGGCAGGAGGCATAGATAATTTACCATTTTTTGGAAAGGGTTTCCTTTAAGGTAGTGCATAGATCGCTGTAGCTTGTCGACTTTACCATGTAATGCACCGCTCCTGATGAATTGAATTCTTTTATATCGCTGTCTCCAAAAAAAGTGGAGAACATGATAACGGGTATGTCCTTAAGCGACTCAATACTTTTTAGTTTCTTCAACACTTCTTTCCCATTCAATTTGGGCATGTTCAAATCGATAAAGAACAAATCGGGTTTAGCAACCTCGTTCATTGCCAATTGGTGTAAGGCCTCTTCGGCATCATCACTGCATATACAGTGGACGTCCGGGTGCACTTCTTTCATGGCTTCAATGAAAATTTCCTGATCTTCTGCGTCATCGTCAATTAAGAAGATTGACTGATAGAGAGAAGTTGACATAAATTGCTGGAAAACGTTAAATTACGGATTGATTGGTTGTAACCGAAAGATAAGTATAATATAAGGCTCGATAAACCATGGTTATTTCAACCTCTGGCAAATTTGGAGTACGTTGCACGATCCAACGTCATTTCTCTTTTCAACTTCATTTTCGCAATAGCTTTGCGTGCCATTTCCTTTCGCTTATCCATTTGTTTAGGAGCCACAAAAGCATTTCGTCTTTCCAGTTGTTCCTTTGTGTAAAATGGAAAGAAGAATCGTCCAAAGAGAACGAGCACGAGCATAAAGGCAGCATACGATCCAATCAATGCAGCGGAGAGTGTAAATATGTCTTTCATAAGAATTCAATTTCTTACTCTATTTGAAATATCATGCCACTCAAAAAATGCAGGATTCGAAGGATTTTCGGAAGTGATCTGTGGAATAAGAACCACACACATACCGACTATTCAACACTTCTTCCCGGCAAGTTGGTCTAAATCATCTGTTGACTGATTGAAGTAAATCAAATAAGTTCTTTCATATCCCTTTCCTGTTTCTTTACCGGCCAATTTTAAGGAATGATATTACTGGCATGCATTTTAAACGTCAAAGTGAAAATCAAACAACTAAACAAAAACGATATGAACACCGAAAAAGCAATCCATATTTTAAATAGCCTCATTCAAATTAACAACGATAGAATTGAGGGCTACCAAAGAGCAATGGACGACACTGATGAACCTGATCTCAAACTTTTATTCAATGAATTCTCCATTACCAGCAGAAGATTAAATGATGAATTAGTGGATGAAGTTGAAAACCTGGATGGAGATCCCATCGAAGGTACGTCCACTTCAGGCAAGCTGTTTCGCATCTGGATGGATGTTAAATCGGCCCTTGCCAATAAAGATCGCGCGGCCATTTTGAATTCATGTGAGTACGGAGAGGATTGGGCTGTAAAATCCTATGAGCAAGTGATGCATAACCAGTCTGAGTTTTTAACGATGGATCAGAATGAAATGATTCGTGATCAATTCACCATTATTAAAAATGATCACGATACCATCAAAGAACTTCGGGATCACGTGAATGCTTAGAATTTGGTTGATACTAAACGATGCTGATAAGAAGAAATGAAGAAACGTCAGAAAGAATTTAAGGAAAGGGAAACAACCTCCTGATCTTTATGCTTCTGATTGAGAAGCCGTCACCGCCTGACGGCTTTTTTTTCCGATTCTGATCCATATATAAAGGAGAGTGGGAAGTTTAGTAACAATAAAGTCACCCGTATAAATTTCGCTATGCCCCATAGGAAGTTTCTGCCTTTCGTATAACACAATATATTTTTCTTTGATTTTCAATTTTAATGCTATCCTAAATAGACAATGAATTTGTCTGCATTTCATTAATCTAAAGTTAGGGCAATGATAGAACTTGTTTGAGTAAAAATGTTTTCTGAATGATAACTGTGAATGTCAATCAATAATTTCGAAAATTATTGCAGCCTATCCCCAAAAGGTAATTAAAATGCTGCATGAGCATTCACAAAAAAAATCGACACAGAAACGAACACAGTATATTGTTCACCTTTGTGTTATTTTCGAAATTCATAAACAATGAGCACGACTTTATGAGAAGCAATCGAACTGGAATATTTGTTCTTCTTGGTCTTCATCCTGATCAGAGTCCCCCAGTCTCCGTGACACTGAATTATCCAATAAGTTTTTGTCGCAGCAATGTCTCGCCTCAGGAATGCTACTGCATGTACTCATCCCAACTTTGTATAAGTTAGTACTTACTCTTATCTTGGATTACCGCATACTACTAAGCAATAGGTCGTATTGTCTATTAGCTACTATTGTTGCAACCCATTGGTCTGATAGTGAAGAGGGCCTACTAAAATGCTAATATTTCTATATGGATAAATACAAATACCTGCACATATGGATGATTGTCCCTTTGGCCTTCATGCAATTTGGCATCTTCAGAGATTATTGGGGCGATTTTTCTGAAAACGCCTGGTCTGTTCATATCCATTATTGGACAGGTACCATTTGGTATCTCTATTTAATCATCCAACCCTACTATGCCACTCATGGTAAACTTGATAAACACCGAACCAACGGCATCATCGGAATTTTCCTGGCGGGTGGCGTATGCCTAACTGCGTTGAGTATGATGCAGAGAGATTTGGTTAACGCTCATAATGCTCTGGCCATGCCGGACAGATTTGGGCCATTTCAACCCTGGTTCTTTTCGGGCGTTGCTGTTGTAGAAATTGTGATGATGACGGCTTTCGGTTATGCAGTGATACAAAGTATCATACACAGAAAAAGAATGGAGGACCATGCATGGTGGCTTATGTCAACTGTATTTATTATTATGATGCCAGCCTTAGGGCGCGGGATACAGAATATTTATGTTGGGGTTAATAGAAAGGATTGGCCCAACATTGACATCATTATCCCCATTTACTATACCCAAGGGTTAATCATTGGCATGTTGCTCTTTGCTGCTTGGAAGTACAATAAACTCAAACATCCTGCTACATACCTTGCCATAATGGTTAACCTTTTTATTTTCTTATTGGAACCACTCGGTAGATCAAAAACGGTTCAATCGTTTCTGGACGTAATCATAAAAGGATAGTTGCACTAAAAATCGAAATACCTATTCTTAATAAAAGCAGATTTACTTTCGTGCAAGAGTGAAATCTTATTTCAAAACCATAGTTATTGGCTGATAGCTCATGTCAGGAACGCCAATTAGCCCATAAGCAATCTCGCCATCTTTAATCTCCCGGTTTATCAGACTACCGCTCATCAGCTCAGCTTTAAATTGTTTATTGGCTGATCCTGCTACGACCATATTTCCAACCGTAATTGGAATTCCAATGGGGTACGTAGCGGTAGCTGTTTGAATACCGGTATAAGGATCGGTTTCATATGTGCTGAAAGTAATTAAAGAATATAAAAGATAAAGACCCAGACGCTGCCGTAAGTCTTTGTGTACCATGACCGGATCCATTGGATAAATAGGATTACTACCGGAATACAACGTAAAATTTTCACCCAATTTCAATGACTTGCCCGTATTATTGGCGATTTCAACTGCAACAACCTGAACCCTTTTTCTTAGCTCACGCTTCGCATAACGTTTGTTTCCAGTCGTACTGAGCACACTATATCGGTATGCAAAACTAAAGTCTTCACCTTCCTTGGCTTCAAACTGCAATTTGCTGGGTACAATTGGTTTATAGGTAGCGGCACATCCAGACAACGCAACGACTGCCATAATTCCCAGAATCACTCTTAACATATTATAATAATTAACGTTACGGCTACAATTATATTAATTCACTTTATCAAATACAACAAAAGATAAAAATCTCATTAATCTTATCGTATTACCACTGGCCTCCCGTTAAATCTTCTTACTAAAACGCAAGCCTAAACGATGGCTTCACAATAAACCGGTAAACTCCAGGTCCATCGGTATCTGTCAGGCGCCACGTGAAATCGATACGCGAAATCTTAAAGATGTTTTCAATGCCAAAGCCTACTTCATAATATCCTTTGTTTAGGGCTTTGAGGTTTTCAGGGAAGAGGTAGACGGATTGATTATTGGCAGCTGATAAGCCTCCCCAATAGGCACGGGCAAAAATCAATTCCCGCCATTTTAATCTATTGATCAACGGAATATGATTAAAAAATAATCCTTCGAAGTGATGTTGAACATGAAGCGTTACATATGTATCAGAAGCATACTCCAAAAAGTTCATCAAATTGAAAGCTGCGTCATCATGCAATACCAATTGATTTCCGAATGGAATATTTAAGTACGGGTAGGGAACAGTGCCAAATGTTTTGCCAGCCTCTAGAGTATACTGAAAGTACCCTAGCTTTTGCAAGCGCACTTTTTGTTTCAACTGCAGGGATAACTTTTGAAAATTTAAATCACTTTGAAACGCATCTTTATCAGCCCACCGCCATTCAATGCCAATGTCAGGATATTTTCGAAATACAATTTTGCGCTCTTCACGTAAGTAGAACTCTCCGTGAACATCGCGATTCTGCCAGCTGTATTTTAGGGTGATGGCAACACCATTCGCTTTGAAGGCTTCCTGCTGCACCATATTTCCATTGTCATTGATTTCGAATGTCTCATTGTTGGTGGGTGAAACGATGTTGTTCAAATAACTTAATCGCGTGATGAATCCCGGAGCCCACATGTTTTCGGCATAGACTTTAAAATCAGTTTTGTAGATACGTGAGGTAACATCACCATACTGAATGAATGAAGTCAATACATTATCAATTTCAATTTGGTTATAACTTCGTCCGAGTTGTTCAATGTCGTAGCGATATGATATGCCCAGACGTTTCGGATTCTTTTTCTTCCCAATATCCCATTCGGCTGCACCACCATATTTCCATTTCTCATCAAATGTTCCGTAGGCCACATAGGCGTTGAACTTAACAGGGAACGCAAGATCTTTACTTGTACGAAAGCCAAGTTTTACGCGGGAATGTTCAATGATGTTGTAAGCGTAGAATGTATAGAAGTTTCCAATATCAAAGTTTTTGCCAACGGGTAAATAGCCAGTGAGGAAAGTGAGCACTGCTTTCTTTCGTATAAGAAACGCGGGATCCTGCTCAATGCGTTCTACCATATTGAATACTTTATCTTCTTCAGAGGTTAGTTCAAGGTGTCGTGCATTTTTCCAGTACGCAGCATTTCGGGTGGTGGCGCTATCATTCTCAATCACAATTTCCGATCCTTTAAAAACCGAAGAAGGTAATTCTCTATTGATCGTATAGTTTTTATAACTCGAATTCTTCCGTCCAAAGAAGCCGGTCATATCAGATGAGTTTTCTACGACCGTGAAATCACCAAGTACTTGAGAAGAGATGGGCATCCAGTCTTTGTCATTTACCTGTGCATACGTTTGACTTACCCAATAACTCCGCACAAAGTTTACATTGGCCATGATATCGAAACGCAATTCAATTTGTTTGATGGCATGACTTGCAGCATGCACAAACATTTCGCCAGTAAAGGCAAGTTCCCGTTTGTACTTCGGTTGAAAGTTGATGCGATAGTATTTTACACCATCGATCATTACGCTGTCTTCCATTAGCGTGTGTTCATAATGTAATTTGAAATTATCGTTGATCGGGCTTGGGAAACTTTTGTCGAGCATCACCACATAATTGTCGTAGATATTGGGTGTAAGGTAGAGATCATCTACAAACTTCATGATCTTGGGGCCTTTTAATCCGGTGGTGTTTACACCCTTTACATAGTCTCTCACTCTTTTTGGATTGCGTTGATAATAGTGATCAATCTGTTTCTCAACAAACAATACGGGCAGATAGGTAACACCATCGGAAGTTGTGTCTACATTTTCCCAAATGAAATCAAAAGGACGAACCATGATGTTCTTCTTGATCTTCTCTGTGAAGTTGTTGAGGTCGAACCGAATTTTTGCATACTCCTCACAGGTGTAGTTATTTTTGAACTCTGGATTGTTTACTTTTTTAGCATTCACAACTTTTTCTAGAATCGACCATGCTGGATTTTCTCCAGCACTTACTTCAATTTCCTGAAGTTGCATGAACTGAGACCGAAGCTTTATCTCAAACTTTTGTCGCTCATAAAGTTTAACAGCCACGCGCTCTGTTACATATCCAAGATAGGAGATGATTAATGAATCTACTTTTTTGGAAGTCTGCAAACGGAAGTGCCCGGTGGTGTCGCTGGTGATACCAATTTGAGTCCCTTTAAAAAAAATGTGGGCAAATGCGATTGGATCACCGGTCGATTCATCTCTTACAAAGCCTTCAACAAATGTGGTCTGTGCAAACAGGGAGTATGAGGAAAGAAGCACGAAAAGTAGAATTGATTCTCTAAGAACTTTGGCCATACTCCATGTAGCTGTAACTAAGATCGGTTTAAGAGCAAAGATAGAAAATACTTGTTCCAGTAAGAATGTAAACCTCTAAACTTCCTTGCTATTAATGCACAGTCGAAATTC
The DNA here is from genome assembly GCA_031412655.1 of Chryseolinea sp. Classification (GTDB taxonomy): domain Bacteria; phylum Bacteroidota; class Bacteroidia; order Cytophagales; family Cyclobacteriaceae; genus Chryseolinea. The sequence goes on along the minus strand of JANODK010000067.1, from coordinate 25,374 downwards.
AAAAATCTTTGTGCAACTTAGTGCCTTAGTGTCTTTGTGGCGAGAACTCGAAAGACGGATTACTTCATTATGAAATTAGGGTACAAGACAAGCGATTTCTTTAATCCAACACACACCATTATTGGCATTGATCCCATCAATTGGTTTCGACTGTTATGGAGAAATGGATTTGCCATCGACATTAGGTTCTGGCCAAAAGCTTTCTTTCTTACAATCTTCATTGTACTGAATTCACCCATTCAATTTTTTGAGCATCTGGGTTATTCTAAAAAGATACAGCGCATAAAAGTAAAGCGACCCATTTTTATTTTAGGACATCCCCGAAGCGGCACAACATATCTTCACTATGTATTAAGCCAGGACCCTCGGTTTGCATTTTGTCAAACCTATGAAGGATTGGCGCCTCATGTATTTCTAAGTGGCGGAGCAATTGTGAAGTCTATCATGAAACTCTTCATGCCCGGTACGCGACCTCAGGATAATGTAAAAGCAGGAGCATCCTTACCCATAGAAGAAGAATTTGCTATGGGCAGCATCAGTCAGGCATCGTGGGTAAAGGGATTATATTTTCCGCGAAGCATCTTCAATGTATTTGATGAATACGTTACGTTTCAAAGAGGAGATAAGCAGAGTGAAGAATGGAAGAGGTATTTTTTGTTTTTCGTTCAGAAGTTAGCGTATCGAAATCCAAATAAAACATTGTTGCTGAAGAGTCCTTGTAATACAGCACGGATAAAAGAGATTCTGGAAGTGTTTCCCGATGCACACTTCATTCACATTCATCGCAATCCGTATGAAGTATTTTTGTCGAATGAAGGTCTTTATGAAAAGATATTGCCGTTGCTGGGTTTTCATAGGGTTAAGAATGAGTTTATGCATAAGTACATATTGTACTCATACCGGGAAATGTATACCAAATATCTTCGTGAGCGAATTGCTCTTTCTGAAAATCAGCTCTATGAACTTCCCTATGCAAGCTTCATTGCTGATCCTTTGAATGAGTTAAGTAAAGCTTATCAGCAACTTGGTTTGGGATCGTTTGAGGATGTTGAATCTTTTTTAATGAAGGAAGTGAAACAGGCTGAGACATTTAAGAAGAATAGTTACGCAGCCATCGATAATGACACGATGACACAAATTAATGAGCGCTGGAAATTGGCATTTGATGCCTTTGGTTACAAAATGGATCAAGGAAAATAATTCCCGTATTCTTCATACAGTGATGGAAGACGATGCACGCATTTCTTAATTTTACAATGTCTAATACAGAGAAATGCCAGAGTGGTTGAATGGGACGGTCTCGAAAACCGTTTGGCGCGCAAGCGTCACCAGGGTTCGAATCCCTGTTTCTCTGCAAGAGTTATAAGTTGAAGTGAATGTTATTTCAGCAAATAGGGTTCAATTGCTTTTTTCCAGATAGCATAGCCGTCCGGGTTCATATGCAACATGTCTTGCAGAAACAGTTCCTTCTTAGGTTCCCCATGAGCATCTATCATCAGATCGTATACATTTACAAAAGCAGTATTCCGTTTCTTTTTTAGAAATGATGCGATCATGTTATTGCTTTCAATTACTTTCCCTTGAATACTTTGCCTGCTTGGACTTGGCTTAATCGAAACGAAAACAACATTCACTTTTTTATTTTCGTTACTGATCATTTTATATAGTGTAACAAAACGCTCAAATACAATCTTTGCTGTGATGGAATCAGATGAAGCCAAATCATTCTCACCGCAATAGATTATAATTTGTTTTGAATGGTAGGGAAAGATAATATCATCAGCATAGTGAATTACGTCTAACAATGATGATCCTCCAAATCCGCGATTGATAATGTTATAGTGAGGAAAATCCTGCTGAACATCCTTCCACATACGGAAAGAGGAACTACCCACAAAAAGAATTGCCTTTTTAAGAGGAGCACTTAGACTATCCTGTTGTTTGAAATTTTGTATCTCATCCCAATATGGGGGATGTTGTGCTTGTGCACTATTCGTACATACGAGCAGTGCAACAATAATGAGAAATGCTTTTGCTCCTTTTTTCATCATACATTAAAGGTAGGAAAACGCGCACATAAGTCTTGTCTTCACCTGACTTTAATCATGTTGATTTTCTTCTCATACAATTAATTTTATGTTGCAGTCAATGAAGATTCAATCCATTAATTTTAATGACATGAAAACAAGATACCTTATTGCATTCTCCTTAATTCTCCTTGCATCTGCATGCTCGGAAGACAATTCAAGCAAGAGTAAACAAAGTACTATTATCAATGCGGCTACTTCCGGCACCTGGAAAATCACGTACTTTTATGATTCTGATACGGATGAGACAAGCGAGTATACAGGTTACAATTTTACCTTTGCGGCATCAAATGTGCTGACGGCAAATAATGGAAGTTCAACTCAAACCGGTACATGGAGTGTTTCCGATAGTAACAGCAACGATGACTCGCTTGATGATTTGCATTTTAACATTGCATTCTCAACTCCGGCATCCTTTGAAGAATTATCCGATGATTGGGACATTATGGAATACACTGCCACAAAAATAAAACTAGTTGATGTAAGTGGCGGTGGTGGCGGAACGGATTACCTGACGTTCGAAAAGAATTAAGAAATTTTATTTTCCTTTATCTAAAAAAGATAGAAGCAACCGAAGTGGCTTCTATCTTTTTTTTGCTTTCAAATCGTTATACGCAATTTTAATTTTTGCCTGAAGATGCGCGGAAGCGTACACCATGGGCAGACGTACGTTGCCATTACCTATTCCTAAATCGGCTAGTAAATACTTTACCCCAACCGGGTTTCCTTCTTCATACATTGGGCCGTTGAGTTCCGTCAGCTTAAATTGCTCCTGACTTGCTTTGGCGAATTGATTTGCAAAGGCGTACTCTTTCATTTTTTTGAATACACCAGGCAATGCATTTGCCAAAACAGAGATAACACCTTTCGCCCCAAGAGCATAAAGAGCTACCGTCAGCATGTCGTCACCCGACATCAAAATAAAATCAGCGGGTTTGAATTTCGCAATCTTTATGCATTGTTCAATGTTGCCCGATGCTTCTTTTATGCCAATAATATTTTTATGTACTGACAATCGTAATGTTGTTTCTGCAGTCATGTTGGAAGCTGTGCGACCGGGAACATTATATAGTATCACCGGTACAGGACAAGCATTGGCAATAGTCTTGAAGTGCTGATAGATACCTTCTTGTGATGGTTTGTTATAATACGGACTTACCGAAAGCAAAGCATCAACACCATGAAGATCAGTTGACTTAATGGATTTGATTACACCAGCAGTATCATTACCACCAATACCATAAACAATAGGAAGCTTATTCGGATTATTCTCTTTTATGAATTGCAGTATCTTCTTCTTTTCTTCTTCGGTACACGTAGCGGCTTCGCCTGTCGTGCCCATCACCACATAATAATCAACACCTTTTGAAGTGTGGTTCAATAACTTCTTCAGTGCTTTATAATCAACTTCAAGTGATTCCGTGAAAGGAGTGACCAACGCCACACCTGTTCCGTAGAGTTTTTTCATTCTTATTTTAATTGACTTGTGTAGGTATACATATTGTCCATCAGCACGCGGGTGTTTCCGTTTGATTCAATCATCAATTCAAAAAACGCACGGTTCTCATCCCAGAATTTTCCCACGCGGCATTTCGATTTGCTGCGAGCTAGTAAATTCAAGACTAAGGGATTAGGAGAAGCATCGATATAATACAAAAAATCGAAGGGTGTGTCGGAAAACTTCAACGCATTTTCAGACGTGATATTTCCCCAGAAGGAAAGATCCTTATCGCTAAAGAAATCAAACAGAAATTCGTAATTCTCTTTTTTATCGGGAAGAAATTCAATCACCTGCACCTGCTTGCCATCATGTTCAAATTTCTTGATGAGCTCCTTTATCGCATCGTGCTTTATTTTATCCTCGACACTGAAAATAATACCAATCTTGTGCGCTTGCTTATAGGGCAGGTTAGCGCGCAATGTTTTATTCCTCTTCAGCGATGAATTCGTTCTGAGTTTTAGAAAGGTAAGCTTCACCGGATAAGTTTAAAGTTCAAAGTTCAGAGTTCCAAGTTAACGCTGGAATTAAATATTCTCGATTACAATAGCGGAAGCTCCACCGCCACCATTACAGATGCCGGCAACGCCAAGCGATGCATTGTTTTGCTTCAAGACATTAATCAGGGTGCCAATAATACGCGATCCGGATGAACCGAGTGGATGGCCTAATGCTACGGCACCACCGTTTACATTTACTTTGTTTGGATCAAGATCCAGTTTCATATTGTTCGCGATTGCCACGGCCGAGAAGGCCTCGTTGATTTCATAGAAACCAACATCGTTTTTATTTACGCCCGACATCTTAATGGCTTTCGGAATAGCAATGGAAGGTGTTGTTGTAAACCACATCGGATCTTGCGCTGCATCAGCAAAGCCTTTTATTTTCGCGATCGGCTTAAGACCCAGCTCAATTGCTTTTTCTTTGCTCATCAACAAGAGGGCAGAGGCTCCATCATTCAAGGTAGAGGCATTGGCTGCCGTAACTGTTCCGTCTTTTGTGAAAACGGCCTTAAGTCCTGGTATCTTGTCGAAGCTTACGTTTTTATATTCTTCATCTTCCGCGAAAAGCGTGACATTACCTTTGCGATCTTTAATTTCAACCGGAACAATCTCATTGCTGAATTTCTTTTCTGCCCATGAGGCTGCAGAACGTTTGTATGAATTGATCGCGTACGCATCCTGATCCTGACGGGTGATGTTCATTTCCTTTGCCGTATTATCCGCACAAACGCCCATGGCGCAATGATTGTAAACATCGGTGAGTCCATCGTATTGAAGTCCATCGAGCAATTCACCATGGCCATATTTATAACCCGTTCTCGCCTTCATTAGATAGTACGGAATGTTGCTCATGCTTTCCATACCACCAGCCAATACCACATCATTTTGGCCTAGCATAATCGACTGAGCACCAACCATAACAGCCTTCATACCTGAAGCGCAAACTTTATTGATAAGGGTACACGGAATTTCAAATCCTAAGCCTGCACCAGCTGCAACTTGTGTAGCCGGAGCCTGACCAAGTCCAGAGGAGATTACATTACCTACAAAAAATTCTTGTACAAGCTTCGCATCCACTCCGGCTTTTTCGAGAGCACCTTTAAAAGCAATTGATCCAAGTTGTGTTGCAGACATTGACGCCAGACTTCCACCAAAACTTCCGATAGGTGTGCGTACCGCTGATATGATATAGACTTCCTTCATAAAGCTAAAATTTCTGGTTTTCGGGGGCAATTTAGGGTTTTGAATTGGTAATCGGTAATCAGTAATCGGTATTCGGTAAACGGTATTCAGTAACCAGTTGACACCGATTACTGATTACTGAATACTGTTTACTAAAGGGCTGCACTACAACCTTCCTTGGTTATATTACCTTTCATTTACATTGATAAAAAATGGATCAGATAATAGAACAGTTAAAACAAAGCCTGTCGGACGACTTCCTTTCAAAACCGGAACGAAAGACATTAGAAAGTACTTTGCGCAGTCAGGTACTGGATAAAAATCAACTCAGCTCATTGCGTGCAAAAATATTTGAATTGGCTAATGAGAAAGTGAATGATAGGAACTATCACTTTGTGGTCAATTGGATTAAAGATGTAAGCAATGCATTAAGCAATTATAATCCGGATAAATCGGACAAAAAGGATACCTCATCTAATACATTCTTCAGTCCGGGTGAAGCGTGCCGCAGTGCTATTGTTCAACAGATGAATGAGGCACGAAAGCAATTGAAAATATGTGTGTTCACCATTAGTGATGATGCGATTACCGAAGCCATTTTACGTGCACACAAAAGAGGTGTAGGAATGATGGTGCTTACTGACAATGATAAGGCACTTGATCTTGGGTCGGATATTCAGCAGATTTCGAAAGCGGGTATTGCTGTAAAGATGGATCGGACAACGGATCACATGCATCACAAATTTATGGTAGTGGACGGGGCCACGGTGCTTACGGGAAGTTATAACTGGACGCGGAGTGCAGCACGCTATAACCACGAGAACATAATCATCACAAAGGAAGAAGGAATGGTAAAGTCATTCCTGACCGAGTTTGAAAAGTTATGGTCGCAGATGGCAGAGTATTAGTATTAACTTCTAACAGTCCGCTCCACTTCACGCAAGTTCTCCAATTTCTTATTGCGCAGGAATCCATTGATGTCTTCGAAGTGCTCTTTGATTCGTTTGTTGCCGAACTCGAATACCTTTGTTGCAAGACCATCTAAGAAATCGCGATCGTGCGAAACCAAAATCAATGTGCCATCAAATGCAATGAGTGCCTCTTTGAGGATATCTTTTGTTTTGATATCCAAGTGGTTTGTAGGCTCATCGAGGATAAGCAAGTTAACCGGTTGAAGTAGCAGCTTGATCATGGCAAGACGCGTCTTCTCACCACCAGAAAGGACTTTTACTTTCTTATCAATAGTGTCCCCTCCAAACATAAAGGCACCGAGAATATCTTTTATTTTTGTGCGTACATCACCAAATGCGATCTGATCAATGGTTTGAAAAACGGTTAGTTCTCCATCCAACAAGGAAGCTTGGTTCTGCGCAAAGTATCCGATCAAACAATTATGTCCAAGTTGTAGCTTACCATCAAAATCAATCTCGCTCATGATGGCTTTCACCAGAGTAGATTTACCTTCTCCATTTTTTCCGATAAGAGCAACACGTTCACCTCGTGCAATGGTAATCGATGCATCCTGGAAGACAGTATGATCACCGTATTTCTTCGTTAAGCTTTCGATAATGACGGGATAATTTCCTGACTTGGGGGCAGGAGGGAACTTCAAATTCAAAGAAGATGAGTCGACTTCATCCACTTCGACAATCTCAATTTTCTCCAACATCTTCACGCGGGATTGCACTTGAAGAGTCTTGGAGTATGTGCCTTTAAATCGATCAATAAATCCTTGAATATCAGCAATTTGTTTAGCTTGATCGTCAAATTGCTTTTGCTGTTGTTCGCGTCTCTCTTTGCGCAGTTGAAGGTAGTGTGAATAGTTCGTTTTGTAATCGTAAATGCGTCCCATTGTTACTTCAATGGTGCGATTGGTAAGGTTATCAACAAAGGCTTTATCGTGACTAATCACGATCACAGCCTTGGCATTGTTGATGAGAAAATCTTCTAACCACTGAATGGATTCGATGTCCATATGGTTCGTGGGCTCATCTAACAAAATCAAATCTGGTTTTTGTAACAGGATCTTGGCAAGCTCAATGCGCATGCGCCAGCCACCACTAAACTCTTTGGTAGGACGTTCGAAGTCTGAGCGTAAAAATCCCAGACCCATTAATGTTTTTTCTACTTCTGCATCAAAGTTTATTTCTTCAATGGAATAGTATTTCTCACTCAGTTCGGAAACTTGTTCGATGATCTTGGCATATTCATCCGATTCATAATCCGTGCGTGTTTCAAGCTGAACGTTCAATTCGTCCATTTCCTTTTTCATGTTCAATATTTTTGAAAACGCTTTTGACGCTTCATCAAATACGGAACAATTATCATCGGTAAGCAAGTGCTGAGGCAGGTAGGCAATGGTAGCATCCTTAGGGGCAGATACTTTGCCACGTGTGGGTTTTGTAGCGCCTGCGATGATCTTGAGCAAGGTAGACTTACCTGCACCGTTTTTGCCCATTAAGGCAATGCGATCGTTCTCGTTAATGTTAAAAGTAATGTTACTGAATAGGGCCGAACCATTAAACTCTACACTTACCGCGTCAACTGAAATCATAGATATGAAAATAAGGGAACAAATATAATAGAATCATCAGGATGAATGATGAATGAGGAGCCAGTCTTTAATTTGCAATCGTATGCACCATATTTCATTTTAAACGCGTTGCAACGACCATATCTCAAGTTTCATTACTTCCACCCATCTTTCAAATTCAATCACCGTTACTTTGTAATGAGTTTAAAACAGAAACAATGAAAACATCAAAAGACGTTATCAGACAAGCATCACTGTTTACGATGGGAGGGTTGATTGATCCGCGATTAATGCCGGGCTATGAAAAGTCAGTTAGTAAACCAGTTCAGGACTTTCCTTTACTGAACGGCTTGCGAAAGAGTATCGACAGCATCACCGGTAGAAAGATGAACAATGAACCTGCGCAAGGTTGATAAGGAATCAATGGAGGTTTGTGCCAAATAAAAGGATCGATGAATTTCAAATTCATCGATCCTTTGCATACATAAGTTTGTTCACATTTGAATGCTTTCTTTCCCCATCACACCTGGAATAGTTGCCACAATTTGTTTAAATAAAAATCAAAAGCAAGGTTAACACAACCCCTGCTAAAGCGAAGTACAGCCCTTTCTTAAAAACACTTGTTCCCGGCAAAAACATCCAAAAGGAAGACAGTACAAAAAAGAATAACGACAGACCAAAAAACACATTGAGAAAAAATAGCGGATGCTGTGTATCGGCTTTGTGTAGGTTGGTGAGTTTTTGAATTACATAAGGCCACTCTTTGGCAGTGTATTGTGCCATTCCCGTTGCTTTGTTATAGGTTCCCTGCTTAAAACTGATGATGTCCCCTTCTTCTTTTTCAATTTTAAGATCTCGTATTCTCAAGGCTCTGCTCAGTTCCTCATTTTTAATATTGGGCTCCAACTGTTTTTCATTTAGCGTTTCATATTTTAGAAAATCGGTATCCCTGAAAATCAAAGTGATTCCACTAACAGCATATACGGCCATGATGCCTGCTAAAAAATAACCTAAGTATCGGTGGTAAACTCTCATTGTGTTGCGTGTGCTATCATTGCTCATATTTCTTATCGTGTTTAATTTTTAGTATTCAGAATTCAAGGTCGTTAAGTTAAGCTTTTCTATATGGTCATAGCTCGTTCCTCTCGGGAAGAGCCAGGATGTAAACGGAGCTTACTCAACGATATTGATTCAGAATCCTATTTACCATTTTTCTCAATTTAGTAATAGCCTTAAATCATATTAATGTCGAACTGCCCATGCTAAACCATCAGGTTCGGAGTCAACATCAATAGGGTGAATAGTCTACCCGATCAGCTTTTGAACGAAAGAAAATAGTGGGACTGGAGTTTCGGAATTATCTTAGTCAGAATAAGTCAGCTAATTATTCTCTTATGAATTTTAAAGATATTCTTAACCTGTTTAAGATAGGAAAGGCAAGTGCCAAAAGTCATATGCGGAATTTAATTGAGATTGCTGCATCTGACGGAATTCTTGGGGATGAAGAACAAAGACTTCTAGAGTATGCAGCGCTACGGAACAACATTTCTAAAGTAGAATTAAAAGCGATCCAGGAGGACGCTTCTAAAATTCGTTTTGAAGTTCCGGGCAATGAAGAGGACAAGTTTTCTCAGCTCTACGACCTTGTTCACATGATGTCGGTTGACAAAAGTATTCATGGCGAGGAACTTAGGCTGTGTGAAATATTTGCGATCAAATCCGGATACAGAAAAGAGATTGTGCGGGAAATGATCGAAATGATCCGGCAGAATATTGAAAAATGGATAGGCCCGAAGGAAATGATGCAGACGGTGATGCGTGCGATGAAAATTAATGACTAGTACTAATCTCAGGCGATGCTCTTAACTACCTCTGTCAGCATCATAATGAAGTAATGCTCATTTCAGTGACTTAACTTTTTCTTCAGCCAGGAATAGCACTAAGAATTACTCTTTCACAATCTTAATCACTCTATTGCTTTTGTTTCCGGTCAGCCGGATAATGTAAAAGCCAGACGGGATGGTTTCCACATTCAATATGGTCGTTTCCGGCAGAAGTTCAAACTGGTTCCATCTTTTTCCATAGGCGTCATACAATTCAGCAGACTTGTATTTTTTTGATCCTTTGATATATAAAAGAGAATGAACAGGATTCGGATAATACAGTATATCCGATAGATGATTTGTCTCCTCAGTCGCGGTGGGAATTCCACTCAAATGTATTTCTTCTACTGTTACGCTCGTGATGGTTATCCCTGTGGCTGAAGTGCCCAGATCAAAGACCAGGCGTCCAGCTAAATCCGTTAGACTTGTCATGGTAAACGAACTGGAGTACGTGACTTCTTCCGTGTTAAGGGTGGCTCCATTGTATCCGCTGTAGGCGTTCCAGGGATCACTGGCTTTACCAGCATAAAAGGTTACGCCTCGTGCAGGAGTAGCGAGCGCCTTGAAGGATATGCGATAGAACTTATCCTTTTCCAACGCGATGTTATTTTTGATTAATTGAATATGCCATGTCTCCGTTCCTCCGTTTGTGATGCTGACGTTAAGCTTTCCATCGGATGCTGATACGCTTCCGGAAGCTCCGCTCTGACTTACAAGTGACCAGCCATCGGTTCCACTTAAAAAATCGCTGACGTATAGGGGAGTGGCAATGATCGGAACCGGCTCCTGCATTTCGTTGTGAAGGAGCGCATCGACTAATGGCGTAAGCAGTATTTTTGTAGAAGGATTGTAAATGCCAAATCCTGCACTGAATTCCCAATAAGCCCAGCTCATGTTGTTCTCTTCAAACCAACGTGCAAGAAATGTTGTCCATCGTTCGCGCGACTCGCTGTCAGCTTTGCTGTACGCACCAAATTCACCTACGTGAATGGGAATGTGGTTCGTCTCTGAAAACTGCTGCGCGAAACGGAATTCGCTGGCAACCGTCTCGCGATCAACTTCCGTATCATTCCATTTCGTTCCCACCCAGGCATTGGCACCGTCAACCCACTCGGCATCCTGGTGTGTGAAGTTGAACGGATTGTAGTAATGTGGAGAAAGAATAATGTACTCATCATCCGGAAGTTCAAGTTTGGCAATACTTCCCAATCCTCCATAGTCGGCAACGCCCATGAGCACCACGCGATTTGGATTGGTCTTTCGTATCTCTGCCAGGGCAGCGGCAAAGTATTCGTTCCAGAGTTCAGATGTCAGGTTGCCATGAGGTTCATTCAGTACTTCAAATAAAAGTTTATTCGGATAGTCTTTAAAATGGTTTGCGATCTGGAACCACTGCGATAAGAATCGTTCTTTTTGTGCTGCAGGATTTTCAAAAAGTGCTTCATGGTGATGCATGTTCACAATGATGTGCAGATTGTACTTTAATGCACTGTCTACCACAAGTTGGATGCGGTCGAAGAAAGCGGGTGTTATAGTGTAGGGGGAAGTGGCAAGACTTCGTTCAGCACTTTCCCATCGAATTGGAAGCCGCACATGTTGAAATCCCAATTGAGACATAATTTTAAAGTACTCCGGCTTCCAGGGATTTCCCCATTCATTTTCAGAAGGTGCTTCAAAACAATTGCCCATGTTAATCCCTCGGCCAAGTTTGGTATTCATTTCAAATGCGGGCATTCGGTTTTGCGCTGATATGTTATAGCTGCTGATGAATAATAAAGCAAAGATTACAATGATCTTTAACATTAGCGCATGGGTCATTTTAAAGATGAAAGATAGAGTCAGTTTCTGATCTTAGCAATCCTTAACATATTTCAGAGCAGGAAGATCTAATGAAGCTTTAATTCCCTTGAATCGTGGTTGAGACATTTAATAATGTATTACGAACCCGTGGGTTAGCAGAACCTGAAATTCCGCAAAATCAGTGTCAACGGACGGGATTTTGATCGGTCTGAAGATTTCATAAAAGAGACAATTAAAAAAGTTTTTTTCATTCGAAAACTGGAATTTCTAAAATTTAAAATGTGGTTACGTTTTTTCAGAACGGAGCCCAATTTTCAATAATTCAGTTTAATTCATCCCGAGTTTTGTTGAATAGGTAATGAGGCTAAATCCCGAGTTTTATCCCTGGTAAGCGGGACACGTTTTTGGTTCGAAACCCTTACTGAGAAAATGCCAAAGACAACCTTTAGAAATGATTAACTAAGCAAGGGTATTCTTCCTGTATTGAAGCAGGGTTGTGATCCCCGCTGGGAACGGAACCTTTTATCTAATCGTTCAAAATCATATTATTACGAGACACTTCTATATCATCTTTAACCCAGATTATGCATTAGAAAAAATAGCCCCGACATTTATGTCGGGAACAAATGAAAACAAACTAAGAGGGCTTTAGCCCAATATAATTTTGGCTAAAGCCAAATATTTTTCCATTAATCTCCCCCGACATAAATGTCGGGGCTATTGCATAATCTGGAATGAACAAATTTTAATCTCAAAATTGTTCATGGTATTTGCCAAGGGGATGATGGCTCAATCAATGACGAGGTGGGTTAAGTACGGAATGGCAATTCCCTCTATTATAAAAAGATGAGTTCCTATATCAATTAATACGAGCGACTGTGTCCTTTCTTAATCCCAGATTATGCATTAGAAAAAACAGCCCCGACATTTATGTCGGGAATAAATGAAAACAAACTAAGAGGGCTTTAGCCCAATATAATTTTGGCTAAAGCCAAATATTTTTCCATTAATCTCCCCCGACATAAATGTCGGGGCTATTGCATAATCCAGATTAATCATACTGTTTTTTAGCGTTTCAAGTTACCCGATACAAGTTGCAGGTTTGTTGTAGTAAAGGGTTGAGGGTTACCAGTTTGTTAGGGTTATAAAGGTTTACTGGGATGTCCAGTTACTGGTTACGGGTTGCCAGTTGCCTGTATGTGTACCACCGTATAACAATCGACAAACAACTTACACCGAATGCACTTCGGGGTTAGAATGAGAAAAGGCGTCTCTTTAGAAAACGCCTTTTCAACCCTATGTCATATACAATTCGCTGTTTTCTCTAATCTTTAATAACAATTCGTTTGGTTACTCTTCTAAACCCTTGCGAAACTTCAATGATGTAAACACCCGGACTTAACGATTCTGTTTTAAACTGTACCTCAGGGAAAGCATTTTCCTCTATCAAACATACTTTACCATTCACATCGAAGAATCTGATTTTTACAGACTCGCTATTGTTCTTGAATATTTTGAGGTTCACTACCTGGTCAGTCGTTGGGTTCGGGAAAGCATCAAAATCAAGAAGATCCTCTACGAATTCAAGCGTTAAAACGACTAAATCAGGATGGTAGGCAAAGGTGCCATCGAAATCAACCTGGCGCAGACGATAGTAATTTTTACCAACCTTGGCTTCACGATCATCAAATCGATACGAAGACAATACCTGGCTTGTTCCCTTGCCTTCTATTCTGCCTATTACTTCAAAGGTTTCGGCATTATCGACTGAACGTTCAATTTCAAAATAGTCGTTATTCTTTTCAGACGCTGTCGACCATTGCAAAACATTTATTCCATTATCGGTTCTTCCTACAAAACGCGTGAACGTAACCGGCAACGGATTGGTAACATCAACTGAGCCCAGCGTTACAATTCTTCTACTGAACGATGTTGTTAAGGATGCATCAAAGGTTCCTCGGCTTTGGGTATTACCCGCACTAAAGTTTGTACCTCCTCTATTCGACCATTGTGAAGTAGGAGAAGGCTCCCATTGTACCACCCGTAGATCCTGACGTTCAATTTGCAGGGCATTCACATCACTTTCAATACCCCAGCTCAACCCAATGGTTGCTGTTTTTCCAGAAGGTGGGACAGAACCATCCGTAACAACCCAATAGCCACCAGAAGAAATTCGGACGATGGGTGCAATGGGCGTCATATTCGTTACGGACACCTCATTTAGATCGGCATTCGTCCCTATAAATTCCATGTCCCAGGTACCCGCAGCACTCACGTTTTTTACAGCACCTGAGCGCCATAACGTTGCGCCTGTTCCAATAGGAAAGACAAAACTATTTCCTGCTGCTGCAAAAACTTTGAAGAGTTTACCGTTGACGAAGGAAGTAGACCGGCCTTCTGGTGGAGTGGAAACGGCTACACTGTTCATGGTAAAGGTGTTGTTCCCGGGCGTGATGTTACCAGCTGTGAGTACTAATTCACTTTGAATGTCTGCGTTACCAACAAGTGTAAGTCCATTGGTATTGTTAATTTCTAAACGATTGATAAATCGGGTACCTGCAAAATCACCAGTGAGCGTTTGTGGCGCTGCACCTTGAAAAATATACTTTAATCCAGTAGAACTGGAGGCTCCTCCTGTGAAGGTTGCCGCACCTGCTACCGCCATATTTCCATTTATTCGTATTGTGTTCGCGCCAGCACCCGAGATGAAGTTTCCTCCCGTGACGGATAAGTTTCGTCCAATAATTTTTGATCCGCTATTGCCTCCAGTAAAAAATGCTCCTGAAGCAAACGTGAAATCGCGAGTAATGAATAGATTTCCATCAATTGAGACACCAATGGTTGAGTTAATCAAAAAATCGTTTTGCACCGTGATTGAGCGGATAAATGTATTAGAGAACCTACCGCCATTAATTATGAAGTCATTACAAAGGCTTACATCGTTATTTGCAAGGGTCTTACCACCTCCGCCATCCAACGTTAACTTCCTAATTGAAGTGATACCTCCTAAAATTTCATAATTACCGCTACCACCAAATATTAATCCACCCCCCGTACAGGAAAAGAAATCATCGTAAACAGCGGCTGGTAAAGTAGCACTTGATGAGTTGCTGTCAATTCTTAAGTCCCCTGTACCAGTAACAATACCCAAACGGTGACCAATGGACCCGGAGGGTATGGTTACTGTAGCGCCCGCATTAATCTGGGTTTCATACAGGTTTATGCTGTTCACATTGAAGGTTAAAGTATGGCCCGTAGAGACGATTACCGTTGCACCTGTTGGAGCACCTCCTCCAGGAACGACAGGGGTGTACACAGCAGCATTCACGTTTCCGGAAGCAATGGTGGTATATACCGGAACTTTATCGGGTATGCCTACGTCCACGCCTGCAAAGTATTCTGCTGAGATACCGGCATCGGTTACACCCGCGAAGTTGAAGGTGATCACGTTGGTGGTCTCATCCACATCTCCAGTAGTGAATTTGTTAATCAGTTTGGTCGGGTTGGCATCCGATAAAATCCGGGCTGAAAGATAATCTGACTCGGTATACGGTGCCACCACCGATACTACCGACTGAGGATAACTCAACGTCATACCTGATTTAAAGGTATTCGCAACGTTGTCGGCATTCAAAATCCAATGGTATTGCAATACATTGTTAAAGTCATTGAAGGTAATGGGGTCTGGCAATTCGATTTGCCCGCCTGCTCCATCGTCATTCACCACGGATGGATGGCGTTCGTTGGCCGGGCGTACCGTAATCGTAGGCGTACCCGTAGCTCCGGTAGTATTGGTAGGACTACTGAAGTTAAAAATCACAGGGGTATAGGCTAACTGCCCAACAGGAAAAGTGAAGTCGGTTGTATAATTTAAAGGAAATTCCTTGCGTACACCTTTATCCGTGAATGAACTGTTGGTCTGAATCATGTTCGTTGCTGAGAAAGGACTTAGTGGAGTGATAATAGCGTTGATACGCAGGAACAGCAAACTACCCCCGATATCAAATACTCCTTGTTGCAAACGCAGACCCGTACTGATGTCAAAATTGTAGCCCGTTGCATCCGGGATTGCCACACCTAAAGCATTGTTAACGGTAACAATACCCAGCGTAGAGGTACCCGCTAGTGTTCGCGTTAAAAGCTGTTGCACCGATCCACTAAAAATCAATCCTGATCCAGAAGTACTTGTGATTGTACCGTCCACCAAAGCATGACGTTTAAGATCAATCGCAAAAGAGGTAGTCGCCAGCGTTCCAGCAAGTATGCTTAAATCCTGGTTTATGGTACTGTTTTTTGAGATCGTTAAAAGACCCGCTCCTGTTTTGGAAAAATTAAAGAAGTTTAAAAGGGGAGTCGTTCCGGAAATAATGGCGGCTGCCGTATTGGTAAACGTTGTGGTAGCACTGGTCGGCACATACGAACCATCCACTGTAAAATTACCACCAATGTTTAAATTTTGATTATTGGCATTTAAGGTTGTACCACTGCTTACCAGAACAAGGTTAGCAACCGTAAGCGGAGAAGTAAAGATTTTTACTACCGGATTATTCGACCCCGTAATCACCAGGTTGTTGAGCGTAGCCGTTGCCTTAATTCCGATGTTTTGTGAGTTCGCCCCGGCAGGTGTAGAACCATTTCCAATGGTAATGGTTGATCCAACGGTGATAGCAGAAGTACCAGGCTCTATCAATATAGATGGAACGGTTGTGCTGTTAATACCTTGCACAATAGTGAACGTACCAGCCGAATGATTGAATTGGCTGCCCGGATTCACCACTTCAAAAACCCCACGATCGTCCGAACCGGAACCCGATTCATTCGCAATCAATACAGTACCACCAGATTGTGTATACCGGAGAATACCCGTTACACTGGTTAGCGCTCTGCGTATTTTGCCAGCCACCCGTAGCGTTCCACTCGTTACCTCTATGGCGGCACTTCCCGAATTTGAGTATTCTATGAAGTTCGTATCGGTCGTACCGGCACTTCCATCCAGAAGAACATCACCTCCGCTAACCCTCAACAAACCATCCAATAAGATATTGGCATTCGTGCTGGTGGTGGTTGCACTTGCCGTACCGGTGCGAACCTCAAGACCAGCAGAAGCCGGAATACTGAAGTTACCCCCGCCAGAAGTAAGGACAACAGTGGAGGTAGATCCATTCATGATGAACAATCCATTTTGTAAAACAAGTGATTTTGTTGCCGCATTTGACGGTCCATCGATAGAGAAATTGGCATTAAAAGTCGCTGTAGTGGCAATCGAACTTCCTTTATTAACAAGCAAGGAATAAAATTGTGGTGCATCCCCTGCTGTATTGGTAAGCGTCATGGAGGTATTTCCTAACAGGTTAACATTTATTCTGTCTTGAGTTGAAAGTGTTCCTGCTTTGAAACCATTTCCAGCTGTTGTGTTTTGAACAAAGTTACCAGACAGGTTAAACGTATGGTTAATAGGCGTTACGCCTGGAGTCAAAACCCGAATAATAGCATCATACCCATTACCCAATAGTAAATTACCCAAAACACTAACCGTACGGGCTGTTCCTGTATTGCCAAATCGTAGCTCTCCACCGCCTCCGCTGTCATTACCATTAGCATTTGAACGGAAAAATCGAAGGTTTCTATTGACAGTGATATTGCCAGTGGCACCGGTGCTCAACACCAGGTTTCCATTTCCCAACAACTCCAAGTCGCCATTTACGGTAATGTTTTTTGAAATCGTTGCGCTATTATTTGCAGAACCCCAACCATTGGTTGCCATCATCAGGTTCGGAAAAGTAGAAGGTAAGTTTACGTAGTTTGCACCATTGACCGTATTCTCATACACCACATAGGCTGAATCTTGCAGGGTAAAAGCGCCAAGATCGACCCCGGCAAATCCAGGATCAGACAGATTACCGCCCTCACTGCGTATCCAAAACATACCTTCACCAGCGACTTTGGCGCTCGTTAGCTGACCTTGTACTCCTGCGTTTGGAAAATTTATAACCACAGTTGGTCTAAACTGGAAATTATAGGCATATACACGAGCCGTTGGATTATTAGAAACATTGGTCATTTGCGTAAAGCGGAGCTCTGCCAGATCAATTGTAATTCCATCGATGCATATACCATGAGGTTGGCCTCTTCTTGCTACCACGGCATCCGCAAACGGAACAAACCCAACTATGGCAATGTCCCCTGCCTGTGGATAATCAGGCGCATTGGGTTGCCCTGAATCGTGAGGTCCAAGTGCTCCATTTGTGGCAAGCGTCCAATTGGCTGCATTATTCCATTTTATCGTAAAGCCATCACCACCCCGCTTGGTATAATAAATTTCAGGAGCACCCGTGAAGCGTGTTGCTGCACCAGCTGTATAATTGGCTTGTTCCAATGTAAAGCCGGCACCCGTTCCATCGAAATGGATAATCTTTTTACCTACTGCTGTATTCACTGTTCCTGCTTCGGAAGAACGCGTGAATGGATTAACATCCAATACCTTTCCCGGAACATAGGTCGCTTCTGAACCACCCACACTTCCAACATCATATGTGAACTGGTATTTTACAGTTGGAAGGGTTGTGAAGCCTTGAAATCGCACTCGCCAATAGTAGCTCAGAATGTTAGGTCCACCTGCCAAATTCGTAGTCTGTAAAACCCCGTTTACCGGATTAATAATGATATAGCCATCATCCGAAAAACCACTAATCGTTGCCAACGCTGGTGTATATCGGTCGGTGCCTGGAGTATTCGCCCCATCGTTGGCACTCGTACCCAAGCCCAGTGGGAATCTATACGTTCCATTCCCAAAAATTCGTATCGCTACTCCACCATCCGATGAATTACCGGAAGTCACAATCATATCTTCAACACTATACAATCCGAAGGCAGCAGGCGGTGTTAATCCGAGGGAGTCAGCATTTGCATTATCGCCCGGAGGAGGTTCGCTGAAGTTGTTGTTATTACCCACGATTCTATCAATGGTCAATCGGTAGGTACCGATATCCCATTTCCCAAACAAGTACTCTAACAATTGAATTCGAAGATCACTGTTTAACTTCATTGGTGCCCCTGCTCTATTAAAACGAACGGCACCAAAAACGGCATTTGGAGTCGTTAATAAAACCGTTGGAGTTGGATTATTCCTGAACCGAATCATATCGTTGGCATCGTTCGCGACAGTACCCAGCGCTGTAGTTGCTCCGCTGTAAACTCCAACCGTTTGATAGTTCAAAATGGTATCGCAGAACAACCGAACACTGTGAAAACCCTGATCTAAGGTTCCCGAAAATAACTTGAAGGCATCGCCTTGAACATTGATAAGGTTATTATTGGTACCGGTTAGATTTGCTTTTCCGGAAGCCAGAGATACCACTTTATTAGCTGGTTTATTGATGAACAGACTCCAAAAATCCTGCTCATCGTTTGTACCTCCCGTTCGGTCTAAGAATGAGAGTGTTGCATTATCGGTGCCATCGAGCGTTGTGATGTTGGGTAGAGCAGCAGAGTATAACAAGTTTCCACCCGCATCAATCGTGAGGTTTCCGGCTATGTTGATGTTTTTACCATTGTGGTCTAATCGTGCATTGGCTTCAATGGTCAGTCCTCCTTTTACAACCAGATTTTGCGCTGGTAGCGTTACGGTTGCTGCGCCACCACCCGTTCCGGAAGTGGAGCCCAGAAATTCAATATCGCGTAACGTAGCATCAAGTGTATTGCGCAAAATTAGGTTCCAGAAAGGCGCACGCGAGGTAAGGATATAGGGTACGGTACTCGTAATATCGGCAATCACAGTTCCTCCGGTTAAGTTTACATTTGCCGGATCGGAATTGATAAAAATAGTTCCTCTTAATAAACCAGTTCCCAGGTCTGTGGGTCTATTTTTAACGATAAGCGTACCCCCACTCATATTGAATACATTTCCGGAGTAGGTTAAACTAAAAACAGCATAATCAGCACTAATTCCTCCAAGGCCTGTTACGGTAACGGTTCCACCCGATTGGATGTAACTACCAACTGCACCTGCACCCGCAACTGATGTACGGATGGCACCAACATCTACGGTTCCTCCATCCACTTGAATGATACCGTTTTCCCGGGTGGTAAGACCACTGCCAACAGAGGCAACCAATGCACCTGCAGTAACTTTCATTCTTCCATACGGAACAATTGCAGTACCGGTTGGTTTTGTAACCGAACCACCATTGACCCATAATTGAGCACCTTCGTATATTGCATAATTGGTAACCGTATTTAAAAAGGGTATCACTACATTATTGCCAATTTCAACTGCACCAAAATTTAATCCAAGCGCATTTAAATTGGAACTATTTGGATTTGAGGCTGCATTCGCCTCGTTTATGTTATAGTCAGCCTTTCCATATAAGGTAAAGTTCGCCACTGCAGAAGCCGTTAAGGTTGCCTTGTATGTTTCATCTATTCCTTTGCTAATTTCAATACGATAAAAACGGGTTACGCCATTACAAGCAACGGACTGATCCCTACTGGCACTTATTAAATTAACATCCACAATTCCATCGGTCGCTTCTGCTCCATTCACGACTGCAGCAGTAACAGCCCCACTACGTTGCGTAAAATAAGCTGTACCATCATTCGTGAAATTTCCATTTAGATTAAATTCATGCCGGGTATTTGCTGCCGTTCCAGTGCGAATTCCCCCAGTGGAGGAAACGGTCACGTTTCCATTAACCGTACAGCTACGGTTGGCAATCGCAATGTTATTGTTAAATCGGAAGATACCGTTGAGGATACGCAAGTCTCCGTTAAGGGTATAATTTGCTTCCAATGAAGCGATGTCGGTTGTACTGGTAAGGTTCACCTCTACTGTTTTAAACGTTCGAGCCTGGTTAAGGGCTATTCCTGTACCATTGATTTCAAACGTTCCACCAATGGATGCATCGGCAAACAAGGTATAGGAAGCAGTAGGCAAATTATCGGTTGCCGCAGAGGTTTGAATACGCCCGATACCGGAAACCGTAATGAAGTTATGACCGGTTGAGGCCAATAGATTTAAGGTTCCGACAACTTCCATGCTATTGATCTGCACGTTGTTGGTGTTCATGGATATGGTTCTACCGGAGGTAATCACCACGTTATCTGAAATGCCGGGAATTTCATTAGAAGGGTTCACTAAAAGCGGTGTTACGCCACCATCTAACGTCCAACTGGTTGGTGTTGTCCAGTTTCCGGATTGGTAGCTATACCAGGTGCGGTTGCTTAGGCCGTTAACGGGACTAGCCGTTAAATCCAAAGTACCCAATGTGTAAACACCGTCAACAAGGTTTGCATCCGCAACACGAAATACGATTTGATCTCCCACCAGGGTTTTATCCGCATTAGTAATCGCAGGCACCACATCATAATTGCTTGTAGCGATGTTGAGTTTCAACAACACATAATTATCTTTGTTTTGGGGAAACTGACCTGCTATTCCTTCGCTAAAATCAAACGTTAGATTGGCATCAACACTTCCTGCTGCGCGGTCGATAAACCAGGTTCTTGCCCAACGTTGCACCACACCACCTGTGCCGAGATTCGATACCGAAGGCACATTTGCAATACCGTTATGAGCAGCCAATACAAATTCACCATTCACATCTACTGTTCCAGCTGAAGGAGAGAGAATGAAACCTTGCGAGTTTGCCAATAGATGAGAAGTACCACCCGAGAAGCCAATTCCAACTAAATCAAAATCATGGTTAAACGTTGGAGAACCGGCATTGTCACCGATAAACAAATCACCCGTAATTGGATTATTATATTTAGCCGAAAGGTAATTTTCTACTATTTGTCTTTGTGTAACATTCAGGGTTGACCTATAAATAATCATTTCGCCAATAGCGCCTTCAAAATTTGTAGTTACACCAGTGTCGAATGATCCGATGAAAAGGTTACTGGTATTATTCGCAATAGTTGCAGGTCCCACCGTTGCTACTTGTGCCGTTCCATCTCGTAAGCCTATAACTGAAGTTCCACTAATCGTTTCTGATATGATATCTACCTGACCGGACAGTGTTGTCCCAGTATGCAAAGAGAGGGGTCCTGTGCCACCAATTGTAGTCTGCCAAAGCGGGGTAGCACCCGAAGATAATTGAACAAAATAGGATTGGTTTACAGCAGGCCCGGATCGTTTTGAAAGAATTGCACTTGCCGCGGGCTGATCATTTGAAGGACGAGCTATAAAAAAAATAGAAAGTGCGTTCGTGTTGTCTAAATTATCATTATCGGGAATTTGAAGGAAGAAATTTTGAGCCGCTGTATTCGGAAACGTAATAGAAGATAAACCATTAAAGTTTACATCGATACCATTGAAGGTAGGTCGTGTTGCGCCAGTCCCTGTGGCCGAATTGGTGTTACCGGATTGATCTGTCCAGCCATCAACCAATGCCCCCGTTGTTGAAACACCGGTGTTTGCCCTTAACCAAAGTACGTTTTGGGGCTGCCCACTGGCACCTGTGGCATTACCTACGCCTCCAGGTCCGGTTTGTCCAATTGAAAGATAAGCTGCAAAAAGTAAGAGGGACGCAAGTATAAGTTTTCTCATAATGGTTTGATCAAGCCAATACCACAAATGTAACTGATTTTACCGCGAAGTATCTAAAATAAATGAAACGAAAGGGCAAAAAATTAACCCTATATGGCCAAAAGCAGACGCTAAACCTTAAACCTTCTGCCGCAGCAGTGTTTCCCGTCTCGGGGACGCTGCGGAACTCCATCTATGTCGAAGCAGTGTCTCCTGCCCCAGGGACGCTGCGTAACTCCGTATAGATTCCATATTCCATGGCGGGCAAAGTTGTATTTTAGAAGTTGAATTGAAGAGATATAAATCTGAGTTAACGGATGCAAGACGCAGCGTCCCCGAGGCGGGAGACACAGCTATGACGGATAGGACAAATCACATACCGAAACCTTGAACCTTGAACTTGGAACCTCGAACTTATTTGACCAAAAACCAAGGATTTAAAAGATCTATTTTATTATACACTACTTCTACCCCGGTGCCATGTTGAAAAACATGTAAACCAACCGCTTTAACAATAGCATGTGCGGCAGCAGTATCCCACTCCATTGTCGGTGCAAAGCGCGGATAAACATCGGCCTTTCCTTCTGCCAACAGCATGAACTTCAAACTGCTTCCTTGCGAAACCAGCGTAGGTTCTTTCAAGTTGTTGATAAATTCCTGAGTCTCTTCGCTCATGTGTGAGCGTGATGCAACAACGCGAAGTGCGGGCTGAGCTAGATCAATCGGTTTGCGTTTTTCAAGCTTTGTGGTTGCACCATTGCGCTTTACAAATCCACCATTTATTTCATCTGCATAAAAAACATCGCCCGTAACCGGCACCGCTACAACACCTAAAATAGGAATGCCATTATGAATGAGTGCAATGTTGGCGGTGAACTCGCCATTGCGTTTTAAAAATTCTTTTGTGCCGTCTAGCGGATCGACCATCCAGAAATAATCCCAGCCTTTTCGTTCGTCATAAGGAATGCTTCTACCCTCTTCGCTCAGCAGCGGAAGATTAGAGGACTGCAAAATCTTTGCAATCGCTTCATGTCCTTTTTTATCAGCAAGCGTAAGCGGAGAATTATCTCCTTTAGCCTCCGCATGAAAATCACCGGAATGATAAACGGTCAGGATTTGTTTTGATGCTTCTTCAGCAGCGGTAATTGCAATGTGAAGGAGGTTTTGAAGTTGGGATGGAGTCATTTTAAGTAGTTAGTTAACCGCTGAGGCGCAGAGACGCAGAGTTACGTTTTTAAATCATTTGTATCTTTTCTTAAATCTATTTCTTATAGTACGAGTGTTATTCTTGGCTTTGACTTTTACCTCTGCGCCCTTGCGCCTCTGCGGTAAAACTTCCATTACACAATCCTAACCGCTGAGGCGCGAAGGCGCTGAGTTACGTTTTTAAATCATTTGTATCTTTTCTTAAATCTATTTCTTATTGCGCGAGTGTTATTCTTGGCTTTGACTTTTACCTCTGCGCCCTTGCGCCTCTGCGGTAAAACTTCCCTTATACAATCCTAACCGCCACTCATAGTATTGTCTTAAAAATTATTTACAAATCTTCTGAATCCATTTTTCAGTAAGGGGACATTGAAGTTTATAAGTAGGCCGAGACGTTTATTTGCCAGCTTAAGATAGCTGATAATCTGAGCCTCATGAACCGGAAGAATAAACTCCACTGCTTTAAGTTCTACAATAATTTCATCCTCAATCAACATATCAATAATGTATTCTTTCTCCAAAAGATGGCCCTTATATTGAAGAGGTATACACACCATACTCTGAACATTCAATCCACGCATTGTCAATTCCTTTGCCAGACATTGCTGATAAACTGATTCCAATAATCCAAGACCCATCTCTTTATGAACGGCAATTGAACCATCCAGAATTTGCTTCGATACTTTATTAAAATCTTCTTTCTCCATACTTGATAGGCTAACGTGATTACAAAATGTTTTACCGCAGAGGCGCGGAGGCGCAAAGTCACATTTTTAGAATCATTTATATATTTCTTGAATCCATTTTTCCTGTGCACTATTATTTTAAGTCTTGAATGATTTCTCTGCGTCTCAGCGCCTCCGCGGTTAAACCGGCCTACACAATCATCCCCGCAGCCACCGTCTCATTCGTTCCTTCATCCACCAGAATAATGCTTCCGGTGATTCGGTTCTTGCGATAGCTGTCAAAAAATAAAGGTTGTGCTGTGCGGATTTTGATGCGGGCAATTTCATTCATGGTTAACTGCTCTGCATTTTCTATGCGGTGAAAACTATTGATGTCGAGCTTGTATTGAATTTCTTTTAATACGCCCTTCACTTCGTTGGTCATGTGACGAACATAGAACTTTGAATTCAAATTAATCGGGCGCTGGTTCATCCAGCATACCATCACATCAATATCCTGTTCAGATTGAGGATGGTTGTTTGGCTTGGCTATAATGTTACCGCGACTTATATCAATCTCATCTTCTAAGGTGATGGTGACAGACATCGGTGCAAAAGCTTCTTCCAATACCTTATCTCCTAATTGAATTGTTTTTACTTTCGATGTGAATCCGGAAGGCAACACCAGCACTTCATCACCCGGTCTGAAAATACCACCTGCTACCCTACCGGCATACCCTCTGAAATCATGATGTTCCTTTGACATCGGACGAACAACATATTGCACAGGGAAACGACTGTCAATGTGATTGTGATCACTTTCAATGTGAACGGTCTCCAGCATGTGTAACAAAGTAGCACCGCGATACCAATCCATTGTCAACGAGCGATTCACAACGTTATCACCAACCAATGCACTGATGGGCACAAATTGAATATCGGATACTTCCAGTTTGGAAGAGAATGCTTTATAATCTTCTACAATTTTATCATAGACCGCTTCATCGTAGTTCACAAGATCCATCTTGTTTACACAGACGATTATGTGCGGTATTTTTAACAACGAAGCGATGTATGAGTGACGATAGGTTTGTTCAACCAATCCTTTACGCGCATCAATCAAAATCAACGCAAGGTTCGCAGTAGATGCACCGGTAACCATGTTACGCGTATATTGAATATGTCCGGGTGTATCAGCAATGATGAACTTCCTTTTGGGAGTTGCAAAATAACGGTACGCCACATCGATCGTAATACCCTGCTCACGCTCTGATTTTAATCCATCGGTTAACAACGAAAGATCCACATAGTCAAAACCTTTTTTTGCACTTGAAGCTTCAACCGCTTCGAGCTGATCCTCAAAAATAGATTTGCTATCGTAAAGCAAACGACCGATGAGTGTACTCTTGCCATCGTCTACACTTCCGGCTGTGGTGAATCTTAGAAGTTGATTGTTTAAAGAACTCATGTTTCAGTTTCAAGTTTAATGTTT